>NZ_LR215050.1:0-364043 GCF_900660755.1 Acholeplasma hippikon | reverse complement strand
AGAATATAAATTAGGTGGATTTAGATTCGACCTCATGGCATTACATGACGTAGAAACTATGAATGAATTGTCAGAAAAACTTCATCAATTAAATCCAAACATACTAATTTATGGAGAGCCTTGGACTGGAGGTACTTCTACACTTCCTGAATCAGAACAAGCAGGTAAACAAAATATTGTTAATCTAGATCGTGTTGGCGCATTCAATGATGATACACGTGATGGTATTAAAGGTTCTGTCTTCTCAAGTTGGATGGGTGGATTTGTTCAGGGTGATTTCACAACAAAAAATAAAGTTAAATATGGAATTACTGGTGGTATTTCACACGTAGATAATGCAGGTTATAATGTATGGCATGGTAATCCGGGTAAGATTATTAACTATGTTACTGCTCACGATAATAATACTTTACACGACAAATTATATTTATCTTTAGAGCCAATTAACAGATTAGAAGATTTAGAGAAAATTTCTCTTCAAGCACATGGATTAATCTTGACGTCACAAGGTATTCCATTCATTCATGCAGGTGATGAATTCTTAAGAAGTAAAGAACTTCCAGATGGTAAATTTGATCACAACTCATACCAATCACCTGATTCAGTTAACCAAATTCAATGGAATTGGAAGAAAGAATATCAAGACCATTACAAAAAATTTAAAAAAATATTAGATATAAGAAATGAACATGCTGAATTACGCATGGCATCTAATGAAACGATCAACCAAAACTTAAGATTTGTGTTCAACAATCAAAAAGGTGTTATCTCATATATCATCAAGAATCCAAATCAAAATACAACATTATTAGTGATTGCGAATGCGAACACAACTGATTTAACTGCTAAACTTCCAGCAGGCAATTGGAAAGTTGAACTAGATACAGTAGGAAACTTAACTACTGCCTCAAAAGAAATCAAACTAGAAGCTACTGGTTTCTATATTTTAAGTATTGATAAAGTATTAGATCATACTGATTTTGAATCAACGATGAAAGAATCTAAAAACAATTTAGTTCCAGTAGTTGTTGCATCAACAACATCAGTGGTAGCAATTGGATTAGGCGTTGTAGCCTTCTTCGTGATTAAAAAGAAAAAAGGACAATAAAAATGGCTAGAGACACAAATTTTGAATTAAGAAATGCATCAATCTATCAAATCTTCACAAGACAATATAGTGATAATGGTGATTTTAAAGGCATAATTGAAAATTTGGGGACGATAAGGGATTTGGGGGTAGATTATATCTACCTTCTTCCGTTTTATCCTATCGGTATAAAGGATAGAAAAGGTGATATTGGCTCACCATATGCAATCTATGATTATGTGAAGATTGATGAGTCGCATGGAACTATTGAAGATTTTAAATTATTAGTCAATAAAGCACATGAACATGGACTTAAGGTGATGATTGATATTGTCTTCAATCATACATCTAGAGATTCTGTTTTAACGGTTGAACATCCCGAATGGTTTTTTAGAAAATCAAATGGTGAACTTGCAAATCGTGTTGGCGATTGGACTGATATTGCAGATTTAAAAACTGATTTACCTGAAGTTCAAGACTACTTAATTAGTGTGTTAAAGTACTGGGGTGAAATTGTTGATGGATTTAGATGTGATGTTGCAAGTTTATTACCACTAGATTTTTGGCTAAAAGCGAGATTAGAAGTAAAAAAAATAAATCCAAACTTAATTTGGCTAGCTGAATCTGTTGATAAAGGATTTGTTAAATATCTACGTGATATAGGGTATGATGCTTTAAGTGACTCTGAAGTCTTCCAAGCATTCGATATTGCATATGATTATGACAATTTTGATTATTTAAATGGCCTTATTAACGGAAATGTTACGCTAGAAATGTTTCTTAAAGAAACTTGGAAACAAGAGGCGATATTTCCAAAAAATTATGTCAAACTACGTTTTTTAGAAAACCACGATCAAGATAGAATCGCTTATAAAGTTCAAGATGAAGTTAAATTGAAACACATAACTGCATTAAACTTCTTCTTACGTGGAGCAATGATGATTTATGCTGGTCAAGAAAATAAAAATATCCATAAACCAGATTTATTCACAATCGATAAAGTTGAATTTATTCCCTCAAACTATAGAGAATTTATAAGAAGACTTATTGAAATTAAAAAACATCCTATCTTTGCATTTGGTAGTTTTGAGTATATTGTTCATAATCAAGTTGCAACAATTACATATACATTAAAAAATGAAAAAATATACGGTATATTTAATTTGACTAATGAACGATTCACTCCTACTGATTTACCGGATGGTTTATATATGAATTTAATCAATAACGAAATTATTCCAATTGTAAATCATGTGATTAATCTAACATCTGAACCAATTATCATTTTAGTAAATAAAAAGTAAGCGTTGTCATATATTCATTTAAAAAAATATTTGTTAAGATTGAGTTAATGAAATGAGGAATTAACATGAAAAAATGGTGGATGGAATCAGTAGGTTATCAAATCTACATAAAAAGTTTTTTCGATTCCAACAATGATGGCATTGGCGATTTAAATGGGATATATGAAAAATTAGATTATCTACATCTTTTAGGGATTAATTTAATTTGGATAACGCCTTTCTATGATTCACCGATGGATGATAATGGATACGATGTTAGAGATTACTTAAGTATTGCTAATGCATACGGCACAATTGATGATTTTAAAAAAGTACTAGATAAAGCACATAGTCTTGGCATTAAGGTTATCTTAGATTTCGTATTAAATCATACTTCTGATGAACATGAATGGTTCTTAGAATCAAGAAAATCAGTAGATAACCCATATAGGGACTACTATATTTGGCAGCCTCCCAAATATGTAAACGGAGTTAAACGTGAACCAACGAACTGGGGATCATTCTTTGGTAGTTCTGCATGGAAATATGATGAACAAACCAATCAATATTTCATGAAGATTTTCTCAGATAAAATGCCTGATTTAAATTGGGAAAATCCAAAAGTTAAAGAGGCAATGGTTAATGTCGGTAAATGGTGGTTAGACTTAGGTGTTGATGGTTTTAGAATTGATGCAGTTTCACATTTAGAAAAAGCTCCATTTGAAGATTCTAAAATGGGTGAGGGTATTGTTCTAGATTGGTTTAAATTCAGTAATTTACCAAAAGTACATGATTACTTGCATTATTTATACGAAAATCTATTTAAACAATATGATGCATTCACAATTGGTGAAGTTGGTGGAGAAGCCGGAATCGACCAAGCAACTAGATACGCTCGTTTCGGTAGTGAAGAATTATCAATGGTTTTCAATTTTGACCATAACTGGTGTAACAACATACATGACATTACTGATTTAAAAGATTTAAAAGTAAGAGTGCTCGATTTAAAAAAAGCCATTGGAAAATGGCAAAATAGTTTTAAAGACAATGGTTGGTTACCACTCAACTGGTTAAACCATGACCAACCTCGTGTTGTGTCACACTATGGAAACTTAGCGTACCATGAAAAGAGCGCTAAGATGCTCGCAAACTTAATGTATCTTGGACGTGGAACACCATTTATTTATCAAGGTGAAGAAATTGGAATGACAAGTTATCCATTTACTTCTCCGACTGAGTTTAATGATATTTCAACAATTACTGGATACAACAACTGGGTCAAAAATGAACCAGATAAAAAAGATTATATTTTAAAGAAAATGGGATTAACATCAAGAGACAATCCTAGAACGATGATGCAATGGAGTTCAGAAGAATTCGCAGGTTTCTCGAAAGTAAAACCTTGGTTCTTAGTCAACCCAAATTATAAAGAAATCAATGTGTTTGATCAGATTAATGATGAAAACTCAATTTTCTCTTATTATCAAAAATTAATTTCTTTACGTCGCTTTTCTAAATACAAAGACTTAATTACATACGGCTCATACGATATGTTGATTGAAAATGATCCAATAATCTTCGCTTATGAAAGAACGTTAAATCAAGAGAAAATGATTGTCATTAACTCATTTAGTACAAATGAGGAATCATTTGATTTAACCGGATATGAAATTGAAGATATCATCATTCATAATTATGACAAGCTAACAATTGATAATAATAAAATTATTTTAAAACCTTATGAAGCTATAGCTATCAAGGTTAAGGAGACAAAATGAGAACAAGTGGAATATTATTACATATTTCATCACTACCATCTAATTATGGTATTGGTACTTTTGGGAAAGAAGCTTATAACTTTGTTGACTTCTTAAAAGACACTAATCAAACCTATTGGCAAATTTTACCATTAGGTCCTACTTCGTATGGAGATTCTCCATACCAAACATTTAGTGCTTTTGCACTAAATCCATACTTCATCGACTTAGATTTTTTAGTTGAGGAAGGTTTATTAACAAAGAAAGATATTATTGATTCAACCGTAAATCCATCTTATGTTGACTATGCTAAAGTATATGATGATCGTTTCGTAACTTTAAGAAAAGCGTATGCAAAATTTGATAAATCAAATGGTGAGTATATTAATTTCTTAATAAATAATTCATATTGGTTACCTGATTATGCATTATTTATGGCTGTTAAAGGTAAACATAACGGTATTTCTTGGATTGAATGGCCAGAAGATATTAGATTTAGAAAACCTGAATCTGTTGAAGCACATCATATTGAATTACAACAAGAAGTTGAATTCCAATATTTTATGCAATTTAAAGCCTTCCAACAATGGTATAACTTAAAAAACTATGCTAATAGTAATGGAGTTAAATTTATTGGCGATATGCCAATTTATGTTGCTTATGATTCATCAGATGTATGGACAAAACCTCAATACTTCCAATTAGATGAAAATAGAAAACCTATATTAGTTGCTGGTGTTCCACCAGATAACTTCTCTGCAGATGGTCAATTGTGGGGTAACCCATTATATAACTGGCCAGTGCTAGAAAACGAATACTTCTCTTGGTGGATTGATCGTGTGCGTTCAAACACAAGCATGTTTGATATGGTACGTATTGACCACTTCATTGGCTTTGTCAACTTCTTTGGTATTCCATTTGGAGATACAACTGCTAGAAATGGTCAATGGTATAAAGGTCCAGCTCACAAGTTATTTGATGCAATCAAATGGCAATTAGGAGATCGAGCAATTATCGCTGAAGATTTAGGGGTTTTAACTGATGAAGTACGTAACTTATTATCTTATACTGGTTTCCCAGGTATGAAGTTATTACAATTTGGTTTTGATGCAAGTGGTGAATCAGACTACTTACCACATCACTATAAGAAAAATTCAATTGCTTATACTGGCACACATGATAACATGACGACTAAAGAATGGTTTGACACATTAAATAAAAATGATGAGAAATTTGCTTTAGCATATTTAAACTATCAATCAGGAAGCAAAGTTGAACATTTAATTCGTGCGACACTAGCTACTGTATCTGATACAGCAATCATTCCTGTTCAAGATTACTTAGAATTAGGACCAGAAGGAAGATTTAACATTCCTTCTACTTTAGGTGGTAACTGGACATGGAGATTAACTTCTAAACAAATTACTAAAGAAGTTAAAGATAAAGTTAAAGTATTTACTAAATTATACGGTAGAGCTTCTAAATAAAGATAAAACGCTCCTGAAATGGAGCGTTTTTTTATTCAAAATATTTTACACAATCAGCATAACCCTCTTCAACTAACTTTTCATAAGGTATAAATCTCAATGAAGCGGAGTTAATACAGTATCTTAATCCACCAAGTCTTTGTGGTCCATCCGGGAAAACATGTCCTAAATGACTATCGGCTTCTTTACTGCTTATTTCAGTTCTAATCATTCCATGTGATAAATCTCTCTTCTCAATAACTTTAGAACTTTCGATTGGTTTACTAAAAGATGGCCATCCACATCCTGCATCAAACTTATCAATTGATAAGAATAAAGGAGTTCCATCCACTATATCAACGTATAATCCTTTTTCAAAATGATCATTATATTCATTGTGAAATGGTCTTTCAGTAAAGTTTTCTTGTGTAACCTTTCTTTGAAGTTCAGTTAATTTGGATAAATCTTTTTTCATTTTATCACCTTCTATAGCTTAATTATAGCGTAATATTTGAATATCAAAATAAATATAGCATATAATATGTATAATTATATAAAAGAGAGGGATAAGATGGACTTAAAGAAAAATGGGATATTCGTTCCAATCATGGCTGTGGGAATTTATTTTATTCTTAGAATTTTTGAATGGATTGGTTTAAATGCCACCCAAGGCTATATTTTACAATTGATGCTAATTTTCTATTCTATTGTCTATGTGAAAGATCACGATAAGAAAACTTCACATAAAATATTAATTATATTAGGTGGTGTTTTTTGTTTAATTGGAGATATGTTTTTAGCAAGTGCATTCCGCCCGTTATTAGAAAAGTTAAATTTAACTGGATTTAGAATGCCGTTTGGCATGTTAGGATTTTTTATCGGTAATATCTTATGGTTTATTAGTTTATGCCAGCATCATGATAATATAAGTATGAAACGTTTTTACAAAGTATTTTTATTGGTTGCAGCTTCTCTAATTTTATTATGGTTTGTTACCATCTTTAACACGGATAATTTATTATTATCAATCCTTGCATTAGTATATTGTTTTGGGTTAGGGTTAAACCTAACTTATGCCATTGCTAATTTAAAACAAGATAAGTTATACAAAGTTTTATTAGTCGGATATATCGTATTTATTTTCTCAGACTTATGGATTGGTATTAACGATATTAAAGGATTTGACACAAATCCATATGTATTAGGTCAAGATGCTGTTGTCATATGGTTGAGTTATGTCATCGCACTTGCGTGTATCTTCTACTTCCATGCAAGTTATCAAAGGAGAAAAAATGACAGTTGATGAATATATTTATTCATTCGATGAGAACACAAGTTCCAGATTAAAAGCAATACATTCACTTATTTTAAATCATTTTCCTGATATCACTTATCGATATTCTTATCAGATGATTGGATATTTTTATCATAAGAAAAGAATCTATATTGGTGCATTTAAAACACATATTGGCATTTACGGTGGATTTGATCCTAAATTAGCAGAATCAATACCTCAAATTAAACATAAAAATAGTACTTTTTATCTATCGTTAGAAGGTGAAATACCATTCGATGAAATTCTTCATATTTTTAGCAATTATTTAAAATAAAAAAAGACTTCAATCGAAGTCTTTTATTTTGTATGGGCTATTTTTTCAATGAAATTAAAGATGATTGCCCCAACACCATTACCTAAAATCATCACAATCAGTGCGATTACAACATCAAAGCTTACGTATCCTGCAGCAGCAAAATAGTACATATTTGCTACACTATGTTCAAACCCAGCTAGAATAAAGATTGCAACAGCAAATATAACTGCTAGTACTTTTGCAAATTCATTCTTAAAGCGTTTAAAGCCTTCAACGCCAAGATACATCATAATCCCGCATAAAATTGCTTGAGCAAACATTTGAATGTACGTTTTATCTAGTTTAACATCCGCAACATGTTTAGCTGTGTTAATAATTGAAGTATATCCAGATAATTTAACAATTAAAGCAACTACTACTGTCCCCATTAAATTTCCTAAAATAATTAATAAGATATCAATTAAATAATCAGGTTTATTATCAATAATATATGCAACTCTGCCTGTGTATAGTTTATAATCTAATGCACAAATTGTAAGTAGTCCAAAACTAAATAAAAAGGCTCCAACGATTGCATTTGTATTTTTTAATGCTAAATAAACTGTTCCAGCTAACCCGATCATTAAACCAGCTAGAATAGCTCTTAAAAGAATTTCACTATATTTTTTCATAATCTCGCCAACTTTCCAAAAATATTATACTGAAAGTAAATATATTTGCAAGTAAAGTTATAATAAAAAAATCAAGCATTAAGCTTGATTTCTTATAATGGTAAAACTTGTTTTCCTAATTGTTCATTTACAACTTGTGCAACTGCACCATACATTGCTAATAAACCACAAACAATACCTTCAAATCCTGCAATATTAGTGATAATTGAGCTATTAGCAAAATCACCAATTGAAAGAAGGATGAATAATAAAGTTAGTGATCCAAATACTAGTTTATTAGTTGTAGATTGTTTTAATGTGCCGATTGTCATAAAGAATGTGAAGATTCCCCATAATAGAAGGTAGAATCCCATGTCAGTTTTATTTACTGAGATAAAACTTTCATATTCATATGGCATTACCCAAATCATAACTAATGATAACCAGAATAGTCCGTATGCTGTAAATGCTGTTCCACCAAATGTATTGTTAGCTTTGAATTCTAAGATTCCTGCGATAACTTGCGCAAGTCCACCTAATGCGATACCCATTGCAATGATTGTTAAGTTTAACTCAGTGATACCTGCATTATGAAGGTTTAGTAAGATTGTTGTCATACCAAATCCTAGTAAGCCTAATGGTGCTGGATTAGCGTTTTTATGCATATTTTTCTCTCCTTTTTAATGTGCCGTTATTATCTTATCGTAAAGATGTTAACTTGTAAAGATTTTTAATCATGATTATTTGATAAATGTCTATTTCATGCTATTTTAAATACTTATTATTGAATAAAACATGAATAAAAGGTAAAATAATTTGCGAGGTAATTTTATGAATTTTGCAAAACAATATAAAATTAAAAATGAAGGCTCTTTAAAACTTAATCATGAAGAACGTGAAACCATTAGATTAAATAAATATATTTCTGATGCTGGTGTTGCATCCCGCCGAGAAGCAGATAAAATGATTGAAGTAAAAAGAGTTAAAGTCAATGGGAAGATTGCTGAAGTCGGCACGCGTATATATCCTGATGATATTGTGATGGTTGATAATAAAGTAATCTCTCCTAAACAAGACAAAGTATATATTGCACTTCATAAACCAATTGGAATTATTTCTACAACGGACACTGCAATTAAGGGTAATATGATTACATTTATGAATTATAAAGAAAAGATTTTTCCAGTCGGTCGTTTAGATAAAGATTCAAGTGGGCTTATTCTACTTTCAAATGATGGAGATATTGTGAATAAGATCTTACGTGTTGAAAATGGACATGATAAGGAATATTTTGTTAAAGTAGATAAAAAAATTACAAAAGACTTTGTTACTCAAATGGAATCAGGTGTGATTATCTATAATCCTGTTCAACATAAGAATCAAAGAACCCTCCCATGTGAAATTATACAAGTGGATGAGTATTCATTCAGGATCACCTTGAAACAAGGCTTAAATCGTCAAATTCGACGCATGTGTGAGGCTTTAGGGTATCATGTTGAAGTTTTACGTCGTGATCGTATTATGACGATCCATTTAAATGACTTACCTGAAGGTTATTGGCGCTATTTAACAGAAAAAGAATTAAACGAGCTTAATGAGTTTATTAATAAAAAATAAAACCAGATCTAGAGTTAGTTCCCTTAAAACGGACAATTAAATAAAAAACCTAGAGAGAGCTTGTTTTCGATATTGAATCGGAGCGAGCTCTTTTATTTTCTTTTGTAATCTTTCTTCATTGTAATACTTAATATAATCCTCAACTTTTAAAATCATTTCAGATTCGCTCATTTTATCGTTCAAATACGCACATTCACTCTTTAATGAACTAAACCAAGATTCTATTGGACTATTATCCACACAGCTTCCTTTAAATGATGCACTCTGTTTAATGTTATTTTCTTTTAATAAATTTGAATACACTTGTGATGTGAATTGTGCCCCTTGATTAGAGTGAATAATTAATCCTAATCTTTGATGCTGCGGGACATCACTAATCGCCATTTTTACTGTATTTAACACGAAATCATGGCTCATAAATCTAGATATTTTATAACTTACTATACTTTTGTCATACATATCTTTTATTGCACATAGATAGAGTATGCGCTCTTTACAGAAAAGATAACTAATATCTATACTCCATTTTTCATTTGGGCGTTCTGTGGTAAAATCTCTCTTGAGGAGATTAGGTATCTTGATGTGTGGTCTAGCGCCCCATCTAAACTTTTTCTTCCTAATGATTGACTGAACTTGATTCAGTCTCATATAACGGTACACGGAATATCTTGTCAGGATGAGGCCGTGTACTTTTTTTATATTCATTTGGAGCCGCTCGATTCCTTGTCTTTTATCCTTAAAATATTGGTCTAATATAGTTTTGTTTATTGCTTCATTGTAGGATTTATATTTTGGCTTACCTAGGGCGATCCAATCATAATAACCGCTTCGTGAACACTTTAACCTTTGGCATAAATTCTTGATTGAATACCTACACTTTAATTTATCAATTATTTGATACTTTTCTTTTGATTCCTTAAGTAAGCTATCTGCTTTTTTATATCTTCATATACCTTTAACTCTTCAATTAATTATTCTTTACTCATATCTTCATACTTGATTGGTTGTTTAGGTCTACCTTTGTTTGGTGTTGTTTCTTTGGTTGCTATACCACGTCTATCTACTGTTGTTCCAAATGTTTGATATTGTTTAACCCATCTTCGAACCACAGATGAATCTACATCTAATTGTTTTGCTAAAGTAGTATAACCACTTGATTTACCAGTTAGATAATTAATTACCATTTCATTTTTTTCTTCAATTGTATATTGTCTATGTTTGATTGTTTTTCTTTCTCTCATTTTCTTTCCTCCTTTAAAAACTATCTTAAACAAAAAATGGAGCTACATGCATTAGTTGGAACTGACCCAATATAATGGGACACAATAAAAAAAGAATGCTTCTATTCAAATCATTGTAAGATGAAATGAATGGAGGCATTTTATTTATGAAAGAGAAAAACAAATTTTACGCAGAAGAGATTAAACTCAAAGCAATCGAAATGAAATCAGCTGGCGTGCCAGTAAAAGAGATCATGGAGAAATTAGGTATAAAAAGCGAAAGCCAAGTATACACTTGGTGGTATTGGTTTAAAAATGGTGATTTACAAAGGTTAAAACAACCGATTGGGAAACAATATAGTTATGGCCATGGACCAAAAGCAACATCTGATGAAGAGCGTATTAAACAACTTGAGATTCAAAATGACATCTTAAAAAAGTATATAAAAATGAAGGGCAGGCCGATAGGAAAATAATCTTAGAACTCGTAGACTCTTATAAAGAGAGGCTATCAGTTACAACCATATTATCAGTTTTAGGAGTATCTAAAAGTAATTACTACAGATGGCTTAAAGTATCACCTAACGAGAGACCTGAACACAAACTGAAAGATGAAATAACGCGTTTATGTCAGCTATACAAATACAAGTATGGTTATCGAAAGATACATAGCAAATTACTTAAAACGACAAAAACAAGTAAAAATACAGTTCAAAAGGTGATGCAAAGATACAATTTACAGTGTAAGGTGAAACCAATGAAACGTAAGAAAACAGGCCAACCATTAAATGTGGTGGATAACATTCTAAACCGCGATTTTACCGCAAAAAGACCGCTAGAAAAATTAGTAACAGATATTACATATTTACCATTCGGAAGTAAAATGCAGTATCTATCAACCATTATTGATTTATATAATGGGGAGATTATAGCTTATAAAATAGATGACAAACAGGACGTTCATTTAGTTTTAGAAACACTAAGACAAATACCAACGTTAACGGATGACTGTATACTTCATAGTGATCAGGGATCCGTATACACATCGGATGCATTTCAAGAAAACGTAAAACAAAAAGGCATTACCATGAGTATGTCCCGTAAAGGAACACCTGCTGATAATGCCTCTATCGAATGTTTTCATAGCAACCTAAAGCATGAAACATTCTATTTAGAACCCCATCTCAAAAGTTCTAATGAAATTGTAGCACAAACTGTGATAGAATATATAAAATATTACAATGAAACACGAATACAAGCAAAATTAGGTTATCTATCTCCTGTGGAGTTTAGAAAATTAAACCGATTATAACTTTTTTTATAAAGTTCCATTTCTATTGGTCAGTTCCGTTTGCATATAACTCTAGGTTTTTTTTATTATTGTCCGTTTTAATTAAATAGTTTCCTATGTCTGGTTTTTTTTAGAAATCTGATTTAGATTCAAAGAATAACATTTTACCATCTCTAAAATGTTTAAAGCCAATTTTTCTAAAGTGCAGCATCAACCTTATTTTTTCGTGTCCATAAATCTTATCACCTACAACAGGATGACCAATTGAAGCTAAATGTACACGAATTTGATGTGTACGTCCACTTTTAATTGACACATCTAAAACTGTTTCATCTAGTAAATTTCTAACAACAACATATTTAGATTCTGCTTCTTTACCGTATTTAGAAATAACCATTTTATTTTGTTTATTATCAAATAATAATTTAGAAGCAATTTTTCCTTCTTTATTTTCCATTCTACCTTCAACAATACAGCGGTAAATTTTATGGATACTATTATTTTCAAAGAGATTAGAAAAATATGCGAGTGCAACAAAATGTTTAGCAAATAAAACCATACCTGATGTATCTTTATCAATTCGATGTGCAGGTAATACAGGATGTTTATAACCTTTTTCTTGATAGTAGTTTCCTACACGATCAGTTAAAGTATCATATTCATTACCATCCGTATGAACTAATAAATCAATTGGTTTTTCAACTAATACGATATCATCATCTTCATAGATGATTGTGATTGGTTCATTTGTAAAATAAGTAGTATCTTTTTCTTCAAGTAAAATTTCAATTTGATCATCTTCTTTTAAACGATACTCTGAATTTACATTTTTATCATTTACAAATATCCATTTATTTGAAGAATATTTATAAATAACTGCTTTCCCAACAAATAAACTTTGCAGATATTCTCTAATTGTTTTTCCTACAAATTCTATTGATGGATTAAATTTAATCATATTCATATAACAACCTAGTTTTCTTTAAAATAATTTTTAATTGCATACCTTAATGTTGTAAATAAAAACGTGAAGGCTTCATTTGCAATAACCGTATTAGAGTTTAACATATCAAACGAGTGATAACAACCCTCATAAAGTTGAAAATATACTTCATTTGAAGATTTAAGTAATTTATCAACATAATCCATTGTTTCATCTTTAAAAACTTCTAAAGACCCTACATATGTTAATGTAGGTGGTAAATTAGAAAAATCAATTTCACGCATCGGACTTGCATACGGTGGAACATCATCAGTTCCAAATAAGTCTCCTAAATAAACTTTCCAAGCTTCTTTATTTGATTTAGAATCCCATACTGGATCATTATTATCAATTGTTGAAGGGAAAATCATTCGATCATCAAGCATTGGATAAAGCGGCATTTGAAAAGAAATATTAACTTCTTTTTTATCTCTTGCGATAATACTTAGTGCAGCAGTTAACCCACCACCAGCTGATTCTCCACCAATCATAATTTGATTAGGTTTAATATTTAGTAGAGAGGCATTATCTTTAGTAAATTTTAAAGCTAAATAACAATCATTGATCGCTGCAGGATAAGGTTTTTCAAATGATAATGTGTAATCAGGTGAAACTATGACTACATTTGTTTCATCAATCATGCGCTTAAAGAACTTTTCATTTTGTTCTGGAATACCTAATCCATAGCCACCACCGTGCATCCACACGACAACTGGCAATGGTTCATTCATTGTATTTGGTTTATAAATACATACTCTTAAGTCAGTACCGTCCTCACGTTTAATATAGATTTGTTCATATGATAAATCTACTTTACAACTCCCTTTAATTAAATTCATTAATGATCTAGCAATCGGTAGTTTATTTTGACTGAATGATGGTACAAATGTTTGAATAAGCCTCCCAGTCAATGCTAATTCTCTATTAACTTCACCTTTATTTACTTTCATACTTACCCCTTATTATTGTTAATTATTTAACTTTATCTTTTCTTAACATGAAGTAATTGAAAATTGCAAAGAAAATCATCATTAGTAGTACTGATCCCCATAACCAATACCATTCTGGTCTATATATCACTGCAGTGATTAATAAGATTGGTGCACCAAACATAATAGCTGTTGATGAACCTGTTACTAAATCATCTGCTGCCGGTGTTTCAAAATTTGGGTCTATTTCTCTAAGTAACGCAATACCATTTGAAGCCGTTCCAGTTAAATTACCAAACAATGAAGCGAAAGCTTGATTTTGATAATCTGGATAAACTCTTTTTGTTACAAATAATAAATAGAAATAAGTTATTAAACCACAAACTGTGGTCATTACAAGTAATGTAACCCATAACCCAGTATCATTAAATGTCTCTAATTTTATTGACATAATAGATGCAACAATCATAAAGTCAAATACAACACCTGTAATACGATTTAATAAATATTCATTCGTATATTTACGTTTCATTAATCTTGTTTTTCTTAAGAAATTTAAGATGGATTTAAATACCATCGCAAATAACATACCAAAAATAAAGTTGAATCCCCAAATTAATCTACTGATATCAGACGAAGGTCCAATTAAATTTGTGATGAAATTAATAAAGATAAATGTCATTGCATATACAGCCATGACGAAGATCAATTGGATACTCATCTTATCAATTGCTTCACTTACCGGAATTTCATCTGATGATTCAATATCCGAATTTTTAAGTACTTGAACTTTTTCTTCAGAACTTCTCTTTAATTTACCTTCTTTGGCGCGACGGTTAATATAGAAAATACCCGCTACACATGCCCAAAGCGTACCAAGGGTTGCTATTGCTAAACCAAATGTTTGACCATTAATAAAGCCATTTGACTCAAAAATTAAGCCAATATTATTTGCTTGTCCAGGGCCCTGACCAAATCCCATTGGTAATAGTAAGCCACCATAAGGTGCAATATTACTATATATTAATGAGAATCCAACAGTTATTAAAATCCCAATAATACCTTGAAGTAGATATGTATTGACAATTAAAAGTCCTGTTTTAAATGGTCTCCCTTTTAATTTATTGGTTGATTCCTGTTTAACAGATTTTAACCCCATTGCAATAAATCCTAATGCAATTGTATGATATGTGATTGCCTCAAGTAATCCATTGGTAAGGATATGTTGGCCAGAAATCTTAATATCAAATTGATAAATTAAAAATTT
Source organism: Acholeplasma hippikon (assembly GCF_900660755.1). Lineage (NCBI taxonomy): Bacteria > Bacillati > Mycoplasmatota > Mollicutes > Acholeplasmatales > Acholeplasmataceae > Acholeplasma > Acholeplasma hippikon. The sequence goes on along the minus strand of NZ_LR215050.1, from coordinate 348,902 downwards.
TAAAAATAATCCAATAAAACCTGCAATAATTGAAGTTGGAAATAACATATCTCTTAAAAATTTAACTTTTCTTCTCAGTATATTACCGAGAATTAGTGTAAAAGCGATAATACCAAATTCAACAACTAGACTCCAACTACTGTAATCCGAATTTATAAAATTCTCCATTTTCTCTTCCCTCTTTTTGACTTAGATAATTTTGATATGTTAATAAGTATTTATATGGACTCACATTCTTATTGAAAGTCAGCAGATAATTTTTATCTTTTGTATAAATAATTAGTTTTCGTTTTCCTTGAATCGCAAGATTAATAATTTGATTAAATGTTAGTTCTATCTCTTTCTTAGAAATTAATAGTAACTTATGTTTATACAGATGAACAATATGATTATTTAATCTTTTTCGTCTTTTTTCTCTAAAATCATACACCTTTGCACGATCAAGTGTTATAAAATCTTCCTTCGTTTGTTTTAGGAATCTTAAATAACTCTTGATAACTTCTTGATTTAACTCAATCAAATTAGTCGTATTCTCATTATACTTAATAAATCCATTTGATTGATAAGTTAAACATAAATCACTTGATTTAGATAATAATTTATTTTTCTTTGTATAAGTGACGAATGGTGTATCGTTTGTAAAATCAATGAAAATTAATCGTTCTAAGCCAAGTGCAAGTTTTATACCTTTGTATTCATATGTTTGAAGGAATTGATCTTCATATGCATTTACATATAATGATTTTTTAATAACTTCGTATAGTTCATCATCATCCATTTTTTCATAGTCATTAGGGTATAAAATATTTTCTATATAACTTTCGGTATAACCTCTTTTTACTTTTAAAGTCCATCTTGGGTTAGATAAGTAAAACCCTTTAGTTTTATAAAAAATTACCGGAATACGTAACAATCTAACGAGTTTAACGATACTTGGATTGATATGACTTGTTTGTCCATCATAAGTTACATTCCCTTCTGGGAATACTGCAACAGAACCGCCTTCTTGTACAATTTTCTTCGCTTTTCTAATTGCAGATAAATCAGATAATGATTTTGATTTTTTAATTGGATTAACCGCAAATATTAATAATTTAGATAATAATCCTAAATTAAAGATTTGTTCTGTTGCGAAATAGTATAAATGAAATGGGAAATTCAACCCCATTAAAATTGGGTCAACCGGTACTGTGTGATTACCTAAAACCAAAAAAGGACCTTTATTTTTAAGTTCCTTGTGGTTTCTATAATGATATTTATATTTAATTTTTAACACAATTATTACGAATGGTTTAGCAATTCTTCCAATAATAAAGTGTCTTATCTTTACTTCTTTTTGTTTTTTCATGTTATATCCGTTACTGTAAATTTTTTGAATTTCACTTTGTTTTTGCCGTCATTTTTTGCGTTATATAGTAAATTATCAGCTTCAGAAAACAAGTTGATGTCTTTAAATAAATCCTTCGGTTTGAATACTGCACCAACTGAAATAGTTACCGGAATGTTTAAATTAAACTTATTTGACTGTATTGTTTTTCTAATAGATTCCGCATATTTATAAACTGTTTCAGCAGAGTTCGTATGGATCAATACTGTAAATTCTTCGCCACCAATTCTAGATGGGAAACATTCATTATTTTCGTATTTTTTTAAAAGCGATCCAATTTTAACTAAAATTTCATCACCAACAGTATGACCATATTGATCATTGATTTGTTTAAAATTATCAACGTCAATCATCAAGATACCAACACCTTCACTTCTATTCTTAGCAATAAGACTAAATTTATACTCAAAACTTGTTCTATTTGCTAATCCTGTTAGACTGTCTGTTGATGCTAATTCAACTAATTTCTGATGTGCATTCTTACTAATTTTTACATAAAAATTAGCTGAGTTTGCAACACCAATAACATTCATCACTAAATTAATTGAGAAATAAAATATAAACCAGTTTTGATTTAACATTACACCTGGAATTAAAATACCTTCAATTAATACATATAAAGATGCAACTAAAAAAATGGCTACTTCTATCATAATCCAAATTTGTTTAGTTTTATCTTCCCATTTTGTAAAAATAATTAATGCGCAAATATTAAAGACATAAAATACAAACCCTGATTCAAATCCTAAATATAGATGATGAAAGAGTGCATTTATACTAATCGTTAAGATAAACACTGTAGATGCAAGTGCATACTTTTGTTTTCTATTTAAAGCATACGTAATTATTCCCGTAATTAACGTAAATGAAGAAGCTACGATTAAGAATATGTCCTTTGAAAACGTCAATATAAGTAAGATAATCGTTGTTAAAACGATCGAACTTAAATAGACAATATTTGCTTGATTACTATACTGCTTGATTTCCCACTCTTCAGAGTACTTTAATCTGTACAAAAAAATCTCCCCTATTCTTAGAATAGATTATACTATATTTAAGTCGGAGATTTTAATAAAACACATTTATTTAATAAGGCAAAATTGTGATTAAGATGTCAATTGCTGAACTGTCTCCATGAGATTCATGATACCCTATAATGATATGTTCAAAATCATAGTTAATAAGTGTACCTTGATGACTATCGCTTGTGTTTGTTAGTTCATAACCTAAGATAGACATTCTTTCAATAAATGCGTTTAGTTCTTTTTGAACATCCTCTATACCGAAAAGTTTGTATGTATATTTCGTATAACTTTCAGGATTTGATTCAATGATGATTCTATCAAAGCCTTCAAAGTTAGCTAGGTTAATTTCATAAGTTTTTTTAAAATAACTTTGAATATTTTTCCAAGTTTTAGACATTTCATCTACCCAAATATCAAGTTGATTATCATTAATTGTTATCGTTATAAATGCTTCTTCATGATAATAAATAAATTCGCTAATTTTTATAAATCCATTGTTTAACAATGTTTCTTCAATACTAATTGGTTCATCTAAAAAAGGTGAAATCTCGATTTGATTAGTATTTTCTCCATTAAAATAAACCATAAAATTATTTCTAACCTCAAATTCAAAATCAAAATGTTCTTTAAAATATAGAACTAATTCTAATGAATTCGGGTTTGAAATTTCTTGAAATATAATATAAATCTTTAAATTGTTAGTTTCTTGAAACAACACTCTTTTTTCATTTATATTTGTTTCATAGTATATAGAAAAACCAACTTCTATGCGTTTTAAATTATCAAGGACTTGAAGATAGTCATTCAAGTGAATATTGTTAAACTCAATCATTGCATATGATGCTTGTATATCATAATTAAAATCATCTGTTAATTGAGGGATTACTGTGGAGTCATTAAAAATTTGCTGCCATTTTCCAGTTGTTGCATAAACAGTAATAACCTCATCAAAATCACCAATCTTTAATTTGATATCATGATATCCAAAGGTTAAAGCCTCGACAACTAAATGATCAATGACACTAATTTTACTAGCATCATATATAAAAGTTATATCATGGTAATTTGCTCCTGAAATTTCATAAGGTAGCATAACCCCTATACCAACAGTTACATTTAATTGATTGTTTGAAACTGTGAGTTTAATTTCTTCTTTTTTATTTGTACATGCTGTAAGTAATAATATGCATGTGAGTATAATAAATGATATTTTTTTCATCTTGAAAACCTCTCTGTATTAATCATATCACATGGAATATGTAATTTTTTATACAAATATCAACACTTTTTTACTGTTTATCAAGAAACATCCACAAAAAAGTGAGTCTTGGTCCTTTTTCACCTTTTTTTTATTTTTAGCAATATAATAGATGTATCCTGAGGAAAAGGAGCATTTTTTATGGAATATACATTATTTGGAAAAGAACATATTATATTATTAATTATTTCAATTGCATTTATTATCATTAGTAACACACTATTAAATAAATTTACAAGACAAAGCGAAAAACGTATAAAAATTTCATTTATCATCATTTATTCTTTAATATTATTAAGTGAAATTGCAAAACAAATTCACGGATATATCACTTATGGTGAAGTTAGCATCGGATATTATCCATTTCATATTTGTAGTTATGCACTATACTTCTTCCCATTTGTTGCATTCAAAAAACAATATCCAAAACGTTTAATGTTAACTGCAACTATTTTAGGAATCATTCCAGGGTTAGTAACTATCTTTTATCCATCTAACGTCTTACAAGGTGGCTTTGTTACCGCAAATAGTTTCTTCTACCATTCATTAATGATTATCTTCGGTATTCAAATATTATCATCTGGTATTTATCATTATCGACCAAAAGATTTTATTTATACATTATTATCAATAGTTGTGATTTTCTCAATTGCTTTAACAGCAAACACAATCTTCAAAGGTGCAGATTTTGCATTCATAGGTACAGGTGGTTCAGCACCATATGGAGAATGGTTCATTTCTAAATTTGGTAAAGCTTTATATGTTACAACCGTTTATTCACTATTCTCATTTATCGTGTTTTTATTCCAATTACCATATATGATTGGCTATGTAATTAAAAATAAAACTCTACATACTATTAGACTAAGAAATAATTCCATTTAATAGGATTATTTTTTTTATAACTTTTCAACACTTTTTTAGTGATAATGCTATAATAAAATGACAATTTAATATTTTATATAAAATATAAATTGGAGGGAGATTATGAAAAGTTTACATACATTAATGCAGATATTTTCTTCTTTCGATGAAGCAATCTATATTGTTGATAAAAACAGAAAAATTCTGTATTTCAATCCAATAGCTGAAAGAATAACTGGATTTTCAAAAGATGAACTTGTGGGGAAGTACTGTCAAAATGATACATTAAATCATGTTGATAATCAAGGTACAAAACTTTGTATAAAAGATTGTCCATTAGTAACTGCAATTCGTAAAAACATCGTCATGGAACATCAAATTTATCTTCATCATAAAGAAGGACATCGTGTGCCTGTAAAAGTGAAAACAATTCCATATGTTGAAGATAATGAGACCGTGGGTGGGATTGAAGTCTTTAGTTTAGTTAACAAGGAAAAGTTTGAAGAAACATATCAATTAGCTAAAGAAAAGTTAAATTATATTGATCCACTAACAAAAGTCTTTAACCGTTACTTTTTAGAAGAACTTATCAATGGAAATTATCCAATAAACGTTTATGACTATGATATTTTGTTTATTGATGCAGATGATTTTAAACAAGTTAATGATCAATTTGGACACCTCGTGGGAGACGAGTTGCTGTCTATCATATCTAAAACTATTAATTTATATTTAGATGAAAATGAGTATGTTATCCGTTTTGGTGGAGATGAATTTATTGTCTTAATCAAAAAGTCTGATAAAACGCCTGAACGAAGTGAAACCATTAAAAATCTAATCAATCAATCTAGTTTAAGAAACTTTAAATTCTATCCAAGTGTTTCAATTGGCGTTTATATCACCAAACCTAATAATCACTTGAAAGAAGCCCTTAATAACGCTGATAAAGCACTTTATGTATCAAAATCAATGGGCAAGAACAGAATCCATATTTATAAATAAAAACCACTTAAAAAAGTGGTTTTTTTTACTCTTGGGTAAATTCAATTGTTAATATATCATCTAAAATTTCTTCATATTGTTTCAAATATAAATATATGTTTTCTTTTAAGAGATTAATATTTTCATATTTTACTTCTTCTTTAAAGATAATCTTTAGATGTGGAGTATCATCAAATTTAATGTCAAAATCAGAACGATTTAAATACATTGAAATGATATCTGTAATATCTTTGATGTTTTCTTCAATTAAATATGCTTGAAGTTGTTGTTGAAAGTTAATCACTGATACTAACATATCATCTGAATAGTAAGATTCAAAATCTTTATTATTTTCGCAAAATTTCTTGAATGCATTTAAAAATCTAATTTTGTATAATTTGCCTAATTCATAAAAATCTGTTTGTCTAAGATATTTAATAAAACTTGATTGGTCTTTAACAACTAAACTTATCATTGGCTTAGGATGATTCATATCCATAAAGTTATTTTCTTTTTTCACATACAAGACAAACAAAATATCATCTAAAGCGTGAATGACTTCTTCTTTATCAATGACTTCAAAATCAAATAATGATTTTTTTTTTAAGTATTCTAAAATTCTATTTTTCACTTTATCACCTTAACTTACATCATTATAACATATCAAATAAAAAAAGGCATTAAGCCTTTTAATTAAAAATCTTTTTATCAACTAACTTTAATGTTTTTACAATGATAAAGCTAATTACTAGGTAGAATAAAGTTGAAATGAGAAAAGGTGTTAATGTAAAAGTATTTGAAACCATTTCCTTAACTATTCTTAGAATATCTGAAACTGCAATTACTGTCACAATTGATGTATCTTTGATAAGATTAATTAATTCATTTGAAACAACTGGCAACTGCAATTTAAATGCTTGTGGAATAATGATATAACTCGCAACTTGAAACTCATTTGCCCCATATGCTCTTGCTGCATCAATTTGTTCACTGTCTACAGACGAAATTCCTGATTTAAAGATTTCTATAAAATATGCAGTGTAATTTAGTATAAAACCTATATATGCAACAAGTAATCTATCAACATATATTCCTAACTGAGGTAATCCATACATAATGAGAATTAGTTGCATCATGAGTGGTGTCCCTCTAAAAAATAGTGTGTAAATGTTTAATATCTTGCTTAACATTTTTTTTCGCGATAATAAGGCTAATATTAATCCTAATATTAAAGATACAACTGCAGTAATTATAAATATCTTTAGTGAAACAAATGCTCCACTGATGAGATTATTTATAATATCTGACATTTTATTCTCCTAAAATAAATAGATTATTTCCAAACCATTTATTAGAAATTTCGGCAGCAACACCGGATTCTAATAAATAAGTTAATGCTTCATCGATCTTTTCTTTAAGTTTAATTTCACCTAAATTAAAACCAATTCCATATTCTTCACTGCCAAAATCTTCATCTAAAATAAATAGATTTGTAATATTTTTGACAGTTAACATATATCTACCAACGATATCATCAACAACAATTGCATCAATCAAATTATTTTGTAACTCATAAAGTGCTGTTGCATAATCATCAAACTTCAAGAGTTGAATATCATTGGCAATATTTGAATCCTTAACAGCAAACTCAGCTGAACTATTGGTTTGAATACCAACTTTTAAATTTTTTAAGTCATTGACAGTTTTTACGCTCTCTCTATTCGTAATAACAATTTGACTATTGTTCATATATGATTTAGAAAACAACATATTTTCTTTTCTAGATTCGGTAATCGTTAATCCGTTCCAAATCATATCAATTTGTTTACTCTTAAGTTCAAATTCTTTTGTATCCCAATTAATAGGCTGGGAAATTACTTCTAACTTTAAGTATTCTCCTACTGCTTTTGCTAGATCAATATCAAACCCAACAATTTCTCCGTTTTCTTCTTTGAAACCCATTGGCGCAAACGTAGCATCTAAACCGATTACTAAATTTCCTCTACTTACAGCAGTTTCATAGACTGTGCCCTCTTTTTTTGCACATGCTACTGTAAATAAAATAAGCATGATACTTGTTAAAAATATTATTTTTTTCATTTTTCTTACCTCTCAACAAAAAAAGTATACCACGCCACTTTATTAAAGTAAAGTAGTGAAGTATACTTTTGTAATTTTTTACTTATTTGTCGGTAATAATGTCGTAACCCTTAGCTCCATAGTTAAGTGCTTTTGATACGCGAGATATCGTCGCTGTTGAAGCTTTAGTTGCATTAGAAATTTCCTGAAATGACATCTTGTTTTTAAGCATGTTGGCTACTTTTAAACGTAAAGCCATGTCATTTATTTCATTAATTGTACATAAATCTTCAAAGACTCTATAAAACTCTTCTTTAGTTTTAATCTTTAAGAACGCCTCGAATAATTTATCAATATCTTCTGTACTAAAACTTGATTTATAACTCATAAATATCTCCTATCATTAGACTACATACATTATAACACAAATCAGGGTAAATGAATTATTCATTTAAAGAGCGTTTTAAGAATTCCTTAGTTCTTTCTTCTTTTGGTTGATTAAAGATAATATCTGGATGATTATCTTCAAGAATGACACCTTGGTCCATAAAAATCACTCGATTAGAAACCTCTTTAGCAAACTGCATTTCATGTGTCACAATCACCATTGTCATGCCTTCTTTCGCTAAATCTTTCATAACTGCTAAAACTTCTCCAACCATTTCAGGGTCTAATGCTGATGTTGGTTCATCAAATAGCATAATATCTGGATTCATACATAAAGCTCTTGCAATGGCAACTCTTTGCTTTTGACCACCCGATAATGTTTGTGGTTTAGCATGAATAAAATCAGCCATACCAACTTTTCTAAGGTATTTAGTCGCCACTTCTTCAGCCTGTTCTTTATTCATCTTCAATAAAGAAATAGGAGCGATTGTACAATTTTCTAATACATTTTTATTGTTAAATAAATTAAATGATTGGAAAACCATTCCGATTTTCATTCTTAACGCATCTAAATCAGTTTTAGGATTCATTAAATCATTACCATGGAAAACAATTTTTCCACTATCGGGTTCATTTAATAAATTTAAGCATCGAAGTAAAGTTGTTTTTCCTGAACCAGAAGACCCAATGATCGTAACAACTTCTCCGCTATGAATGGTTAAATTAATATCTTTTAGAATGGTATTTTCACCAAAACTTTTTTTTAAGTTTTCAATTTTTAAAATTTCACGCATTTCGTTTAACTCCTTTACCACGTTTTTCTAGACGATTAACTAATAGTGAAGTTAAACTAGTCATAATAAGGTAAATGATTGCAGCTAGCATGAATGTATTAATTACATCATATGTCTTACCGAAAATTTGACGTGTCGTGAAGAATAAATCTGCCACTCCAATAACACTTAAAACTGCTGTATCTTTTAAATTGACAATAAATTCATTCCCTATTGATGGTAATGCATTTTTAATTGCTTGAGGATAAATAAATTTAGTTAATGCTTGACGACGTGAGAAACCTAATGAACGTGCAGCCTCCATTTGTCCAATATCTAAACTATTTACATTACCTCTGATAACTTCTGCAATATAAGCAGCCGTATTTAATGTAACAATAATTAAACCTGCTAATAATGGTGTCCATAATTCAGATCTGAATACAGGACTTAATCCATAGAATAAAACATATGCTTGGATAATCATTGGCGTTCCTCTAAATACAGTAATATATGCTGTAGAGAACCATTTTGCTATTGTTTTAACTATTTTCACAAAGACATGGTCACGTCTTTTATCAACTTTTTGTGTGCGCATATCTACTAAGACTAAACTTACGATTGCACCACCAATGGTTCCGACCACTGCTAATAAGAGTGTGATACCAATACTTGCTAATATGGCTGTCCCATATTCACGAATTATTTCAATCATTATAAACCTTCTTCTAATTAATTATTGCTGTTTGTAACAGCTGTTAACATCCATTCATTTCTTGTATCTTGACTTATTTTTGATAAAACTTCATTGATAGCTTCAACTAAATCAGTATCTTGCTTTCTTGCACCAATTGATACAACTACGTCAGCTTCTTCCATATCAAATCCGCCATTTTCTAATTCAATAATTTTTAATCTGCCTTCAGTTGTTACAATAGATTGAGCAACTGGGTATTCTGCGATGAATGCATCAGCAACACCACTAGTTACAGATAATGTTAATTCACCGTAGTTACCTAATGGTTGGTTGTGAATAGCACCAGTAATTTGTGATGCAATTAAATCATCATAAATTGTTCCTTGTTGTGCAACGACTCTTGCACCATTAAAATCAGCTAATGAAGTTGCATTTGCGTAATTTCCATTTGCACTTACCACCATTACAATTTCAGAACGATAATATTCTTCAGTAAAACTAATTTGTTTCTTTCTTTCCTCAGTTGGACTCATACCTGCAATAATAAGATCAATTTCTCCAGCTTTTAACGCAACAATTAATCCATCCCAGTCAATCGCTTTAATCACTAATGTTTTGCCTAATGCTGAAGCAATTGCCTTAGCAACTTCAACATCATAACCTGCAACATAGTTATTTGAACCTGCTAATGGATAGTTATATTCAGTTGCTTCTGTTTCCATCCAGTTGAATGGAGCATATGCTGCTTCCATTCCTACAATTAATTCTGTTTCAGTTTCTAGGTCATAAGGCGCTAATGATGAACAAGCAGCTAATGCGAATAAACCGAAAACTGATAATACTAATAAGATTTTCTTCATCTTTCTTCTCCTCTGTTTTTTCTAACAAAAAAAGGCATCCAAGACGCCTTTAAATAATCAAAATGTTTAAATTTTTATTATTTAGCGCCTCTACATAAAAATGTAGGAGTGTTATAAGTTTTTCCTATAACCCCATAGTCAACTAATGTCTTAATTGCTATTCGGCACTTTGACCTTTCGAATACTTCATCGCTTACCAGCTCCATATTTTACTATTTCTAAGTGCAACCTCTAAATATCTTTAATTGTTGTATTCAATTATACATATGAAAAAATATTAATCAAGTAAATCACATAATATTTTCTTATTTTCACATATTTATTTGTTTTCAGTCATCTCAATAAAGCGTTTTGTAATACTTTCCAAGGCCATTTTAACGATATTTTCTATATTTTCATTTTCAAAAACTTCAACACCTTTTATCGTAGAGCCATTTGGAGAACATACATTTTCTGCTAAAGTTTTTAAATTTATATTAGATAATTCAATCATTTTAGAGGCACCTAATAAAACCTGACTAATTATTAACTTTGCTTCATTTTCTGTAAACTGATTTTCTTTAGCATAATTTACAAATGCATTTGTAAATAAATATATCAAGGCCGGAGATGAACCAGATAATGAACTTAAGACAGCAATTTTATCTTCAGTAATTTCTATTGATTTACCAATCAAATTAAAGAACGTATTCATTTCTTCTTTAAATGCTTGATTTTCGTTTTCTTCATAAACGATTCCTGTAAAACCTAAATTATAGAATGATGATGTATTAGGAATGGTTCGAATAACTTTAGCCTTGCCTTTCATTAAACCTATGAGTTCTGATATCGTAAAAGATGGTGTAATACTAATGATAACTTTATTCTCAGTTAAAAAACCATTGACCTCATTTAGAATTGATTCATAGAGATTAGGTTTTACTGCAAGAATAATGTAATCAGATTCTTTTACGACATCTCCATTTGATTTAGTTATGTTTACATGATATTTATCTTTTAATTCCATCATGCGTTCATACCTAAATGTATGAAGATATATTTGTTCAGCATGAATATGATTATGATTTAATAAACCGTTTAAGATTGCTTCACCCATATTTCCGCATCCAATGAATCCAATTTTCTTTTGCATGAATTTAACCTCCTATTTTCATTATATCAAATAAAAAGAGGCGCTTAAGCCTCTTTATACTCTTTCAATTAATGCTTCATTAAATCTTCTACATTCAAACAAGAATGTTGTTAATTCTTCTTTCGTTGAAGGCACATGAATTTTTTGTTTAATAATTTTTTGATAAAGTTCTGTATAATCATCAAAATTGAAGTCTGTAAATCGAGAACTTTCAAATGGGATTGATACTGCAAAGTCATCAGCACCTAAATGCCAAACTTCGCCATCACTTAAATTATTTTCATAGAAAGCAACTAATGCTTGGTATGTTGCTGCTCCAATACCTTTAATTGCACTTGTCAAAACACGACTTGATTCTCTTGATTGATCAATATCTACTCCAATCACCCAAGCATTTTTATTTTCAGCGGCTTTAATTACTGAATGACTTGCCGCACCCGCTGCCGCATGTATAATTTCAACCCCAGCATCATAATAACTTTCAGCTAGTGTTACGACTTTATCACTTGCAGAAAAATTTTCTAGATAATTGTAATGATTTGGATCAAATATAATTGATTCATTTAGTTCATAGGATGCATAGTAAGCGCCAGCAACAAAACCAATACCAAACTTTTTAACTGTAGGTAATGCAACACCACCAATGAATCCTAAATTCCTAAATCCATCTTTGACTGCGGCATAGCCTGCTAAAAATCCTGATTCGTGTTCATTAAAATAAATCGTTAATGCATTTTTTGCAACTTTTAAATCTGATTCTTTATTGTAAGATTCTAATCCATCCAATATTACAAACTTAACATGAGGATATTTAGTTTCAAATCCAGAATATAACCCAGGAGTTATAATAATTTTCGCTCCTGCATTAACTGCTCGATTAATTGCCGCTAAGTAATCCTCTTCAGAATTTGTTAGTGGTTGATAATATTGATGAGAAACATTATTTTTAACGGCGTACTCTTGAATACCTTCCCAAGTTGCTTGATTAAAGGAGCCATCTTGGATACTGTCATATACAGTTATCATTGCGATTTCATATGTTTTTGTTTTACAAGCTGCCATTAAAGCAACCAAAAACATCGTCACAGATAATGTAATTATCTTCTTCATAGATATCTCCTTTCTTTCGTTCAACTATAGCATAAAGTCAATATGGTAATTTTGCAAGTGAAAACTAAATAATCCGAATAGATTATTCTATTTATCTAAAAAATTACATTTTTTAACTTTTTATTCCGTTTTATCCTAATGCTACATCTAAAATCATCATAATTGTGAAGCCAATCATAAAGCCAAATACAGCATGGTGACTATTTTTAGATTCTTGACTTCCTTGTGCTTCCGGGATTAATTCTTCCACAACAACATAGATCATAGCCCCAGCAGCAAATGATAAAGCATATGGTAAAATTGATTTCATTGAAGTCACTAATAATGCACCTAAAACAGCCATCATTGGCTCTACAAGTGCAGATGCTTGTCCCATAAAGAATGCTTTCTTTCTACTCATTCCTTCTTGTCGTAAAGGGATAGAAACTGCAGCACCTTCTGGGAAGTTTTGAATTCCAATACCAATGGCTAAACTTAATGCAGCTAGGGTTGCTGCTGCTATTGCAGTTGAAGTATCTCCTCTATTAATTGCACCAAAAGCAACCCCAATTGCTAATCCTTCTGGGATATTATGGATGGTAATAGAAAAGACAAGTAAAATTGTCTTTTTCAATTTTGTTGAAATCCCTTCACGTTCTTGGTCTTTACCAAAGTGAATATGTGGAATCGTCTTATCGGTAATATATAAGAAAATACCACCAAACATAAATCCTATTGCTACAACTAACCAAGCTGGTAATCCCCCGTTAATTTCAGCCCAGTCAATACCTGGAGCTAATAAACTCCAGAAACTTGCGGCAACCATAACACCTGCCGCAAATCCATAAATAAAGTTTAAAATCTTTTGTTTAATTGTTTTTGCAAAAAATACTAATGCAGCACCTAACAAGGTAATAAACCATGTAAACATACCAGCAACGAGTGCTTGTTGCCATGTTTGTAACCCTAGAAACCAATCTGTCATAAAACACCTTCCCTTTCATTTCTAAGATAATTATATCATTATCATAATGTAATAATATCGTTATTGTTCTTCAGCTATTTTTTTGAATTTTTCTTCGGTTAGACGGTAAACTGTCCATCCATTCATTGGAACTGCTCCTAAGGACTTATAAAATTGAATACTTGGTTCATTCCAATCTAAACATGACCATTCAAAACGACCACAGTTACGTTCAACTGCTATTTTAGATAAGATTTTAAAAATAGATTTTCCGTGACCTCGATTACGATATTGAGGCATAATATATATATCTTCTAAATATAAACCAGCTCTACCAACAAATGTGGAGTAGTTATGAAAGAATAAAGCAAATCCTACTTCAATATTATTCTCCATTGGAAAAATGACTTCTGCGATTTTCTTTTCAAACAACCATTCTTTTAGTGTAGTTTCTGTGGCAATAACTTGATCTTCCATTTTTTCATATACTGATAATTCTTTAATAAATTTTAATACTAATGGAATATCCTTTTCTTCTGCAAATCGATAACTTTTGTTCATGAATACCATCCTAAATTAATTACATTGGTGTCTTGATATAATTCATTTGTGCCAAATTGTAAAACTAAATTATTATTTTCAAATTTATAAATCCCGGTGAGAATTAAAGTTTCATCTACTTTAATTTCAAAAATTTGTTGTGCTTTAAATTCAAATGTTGCACTTATATTTTTTGGTCGGTCATTAATTAAAACCTTATAATATCCTTCGAAAAATGATACTTCATCAAATGAAATTCGAATACCAAATTCGCTATTATAATAACTAATTCCTACTAAATTTTCTCTTTTTACTTCTTGATCTTTAATCTCAGTTCTATAAATGATATTTTCATAAATGGTTTCAATGGTTCCATCTTCATGTGCAATTGATTGTGTTAACACAAGTTTATCTTTAACAAATACCTTATTTTCAATATAAACTTTGACATCATACACTATATAAGGTTCATTTTCTACTGTTTCTTTTGTATAAATGAATATTTTATCGTTATTTGATGATGTTTTAAATAATGCATCAACTTTAACATCATCAATGGTAATATACCCACTTCCAATATCTTTTCTTGGACCTGTAAAAATGATTTCTATGGTTTGATTTTCATCTACCCATAAACTATTTTGTTTAAACTGTGCTTGGATATGTGTTAATTCACATCCAGTTAATAACATTAAAAATATAAATGATAATACTAATAATATTTTTTTCATGTCTAAATTTCTCTTTCGTAGTAATTAATCATAAAGTTTTCATTTTCTTTATTAAAGGCAGATAATCTTGTATCTCTAAATTTAAACCCTGTTTTTTTACAAAATTGATTGCCTTTTAAGTTATCTTGCAATGTTTTTACATATTGTTTTTTAGCACCAAGTGTTTTTTGTTTCTGTGTTAAAAAATCAACTAACTGTGTTGCAATTCCTAATCTATTGTAATTTTCATCTACATAAAGCACATAGATACCTGACAATTCATCAGTCATTCCACCACCAATAACACCTACAATTTTATTTTTAATAACTGCCAAATAATAACCTATCCAAAAATTATCGCTATCATTACCACGAATAATTGCTTTTTTGAGTTGATTAGCTGTATAATTCACTTCAATTGCACGGCTCATATATTCTTTTGATAAAAAATCTTGATAAACTGCTAAGTAAGTTCGTTGAAGAAATTTCGAAAGTTCTTCAACATCTTCAAATGTTGCTTTTTTAATTGTAATTTGCATACGAAACCCCTTCTTTACTATACTTGAATATATTATATAATAATATATGCATTCACACAAAAAAATCATCTTAATCAAAATTAAAAAAGTCACACCTATAAAGATGTGACTATTTTTTTCTTATTTTCTTGAGCTTAATTCAAGTAAAACAATATTTTCAACGTGCGTTGAAAAAACCATATTGCTTGCAAAATCAACCTTGTGTGTATTGAAGTAACATCAAAATCGACTAAAATATGTTTCCCCTTACATGGTTGAACTGATGGCTAAAATACCAAAGTAACATATTTTTTGGTTTTTATGCTAAATTGCCAATACGAACTACACTCATTTTATCTCATCACCTAAAGAGTATTCAAAAGGGTTTAAGTCCTCCGTCACTCTACTGTCTAAGGTTTTGAGGTTTAATACAACTTTAGCACCCTAGCCTTCAAATCGTGTAAAAATTTTAGCACCCTAGTGTCATATATATGTAATTTTCTAGCACCCTTAATTTATGGCTTAATGAAGCTGTTTTTATTAGAGACTTGTTAAAAAACATAACCGTAAATCGAATAAACTCTATTAAGTTAGTATAATTTAAGTTAATTATTTATTTTATAGTTATATTTGAGTACCCTCATTGCATTTAGTACTGCTAATAATGACACCCCGACATCAGCAATCACGGCTTCCCACATAGTTGCGATTCCGACAGCTCCTAAAGCTAGAAACAAGAGTTTAACTCCTAATGCGAAGTATATGTTTTGCCATACAATCTTTCTAGTTCTTTTTGCCACAAAGACCGCAGTACCTATCTTAGAAGGTTCATCATTCATAATCACGACATCAGCTACATCGATGGCTGCATCGGCACCGAGTCCACCCATAGCAATTCCAATATCAGCTCTCGCTAATACTGGTGTATCGTTGATACCATCACCTACAAAGAACAGCTTCCCTCTGCTCGATTTTTGGAGTAATAACTTCTCTACAATATTGAGCTTATCTTCAGGCAACAATTCGCTATGAATTTCATCGATATCTAACTCTTGTCCAACTGCATCAGCAACTAATTTCTTGTCACCAGTTAGCATGACAGTTTTTTTAATGCCTAATGACTTCAACATTTTAATAGCAGTTTTTGAGTCTTGCTTTATCTGATCTGAGACAACAATATTTCCAACATATTTTCCATTGATAGCGATGTATATAATCGAACCCAATGCAATAGATTCCTTGAATTCAACACCCTCTCTTTTCATCAATCTAGCATTCCCGATTGCAATGATATCATTTTGATAGGCTGCTTTTACACCGTGTCCAGATATTTCTTCAACATCAGTTATTAAACTTTGATCTATTTCTTTATTGTATTTATTGACGACTGAGACAGCGATAGGATGATTAGAAAAACTTTCGACATACGCTGCTTTTTCGAGTAACTCTTCTTGTGTTGCACCATTAGCTGTATTAATTTCAGTCACTGTAAAAGTTCCTTCAGTCAATGTGCCAGTCTTATCAAAAACTGCAATCTCAATGTTATTTAATGCTTCTAGGTAGTTTCCACCTTTAACTAAGATACCATTTCTTGATGCAGCTCCAATACCACCAAAGAAACCAAGCGGAATCGATACAACGAGTGCACATGGACACGAAATAACTAAGAATATAAGTGCTCTGTAGATCCATTCCTCAAAAGTTGCACCTTGTATAACGAGTGGTAGTATTACCGCAATCAAAACAGCCAACGAAGTGACAATTGGAGTATATACTCGTGCAAATTTAGTGATAAAATTCTCGGTTGGTGCTTTTTTGCTGGTTGCATTCTCAACCATTTCAAGTACCTTAGAAACAGTTGATTCGCTTGCGAGTTTGGTAACTTTAACGGTCAATAAACCATTGATATTAATACAACCAGAGAGTACCATCTCACCTTTTGTAACATTTACAGGCACAGATTCTCCTGTTAGAATTTTTGTGTCAATTGTGGAAGTTCCTGACAACACTTCACCATCAAGCGGAATTCTTTCGCCTGGTTTAATGATCATTATCTCTCCAGTTTGAACGTCTTCAACACGCATTTCCACAGAAGTGTTGCCTTTTTTAATCGTTGCGACATCAGGTCTGATTGACATCAATTTTTTTATGGATCTTCTGGATCGATTGACTGCTACGTCTTGGAAAAATTCACCGACCTTATAAAAAATCATAACTGCAACTGCTTCAGGATGCTCTCCAATAGCAAATGCACCCATAGTTGCTATCGTCATTAAGAAGTTTTCATCGAACACCTTACCTCGATATATGTTATTGACTGCCTTCAGTACAACTTCTCCACCGATGATGAAATAACTTAGTATAAGTAATACATAACGAAAAACCGTTCCTTCAGCAATCAATAATCCTCCAGTAAATAGTAAGATACCTAAACCGAAGATGATTAAATCTTTCGTCATTGATGATTCTTCATCCACGTGATCTTCATTCTTCACATTTGATTGTGCTATCGTTACGCCAGGTTCAATTTTATCAATAATTTTTTGAACCTTTTCTTCTATACGTTTTTGATCTAGCGAATTTTTGAATTGAAGTGTCAGTTTTTTTGCTATAAAATCAACGTTGGCACCTAAAATTCCTTCGGTCTTGTTTAATTTTTCTTCAATCTTAGCCGCACAATTTGCACAGTCTAAACCATCTATTGCATAAATGACATTTGGGGTTAGTTCACATACCTCGACATCACCCTCTTCATCTTTCACAATTTTTTTGATCGTGTCAAATAGTCTTGCAGTATCAGTTGAATCCGCAACTTGTACCTTGATTTCTTTTGTAACAAAGTTTAAATAACCTTCCTCAACTCCGTTTAACTTCTTTATCTTTTGTTCAATCTTATCTGCACAACTCGCACAGCTAATTTCTGATAAACTATATTTAACCTCTTTCATGTTTTTTCTCCATTCTACTTATGTTTTAGATGATTCATTGCTTGAGTTATTAACACGTGGACGTGGTCATCGTCAAGCGAGTAATAAACAACATTCCCCACTTTTCGGTATTTAACCAAACGATTCTCTCTTAAGGTTTTCAATTGATGTGAGACAGCGGATTGACTGACATTGATCACAGCAGACAGATCGCATACACACAACTCGGTTTCTTTTAATGCCAATATGATTTTCATTCTTGTGGGATCGCTAAATGTTTTGAAGAACAAAGTTAGCAGTGAAATAGATTCATTATCTAGTAAGTTTTTATGGGCTATTTCTATTTTTTCAGGGTGAAGAACATTACATTCACAAAACTCTATTATATCTTTTTGATCCATACTAATCTCCCATCTATATGAGCGTTCATTCATATAGATATATTGTATCACAATAAACTGCGGAGTCAATAAAAACAACTTCTTTAGATGTTTCCACATTAATTTCGATATGTTTCCATATTGGGCAAAAAGTAAAAAAGAAGCATTTTACCCAGTTTTAAAGGGCAAAATGCTTCTTGTTCTATTATATGAATGGCTTTGTTAACGCATTCTTAATGAAAGCAATACGATGTTTTCAACGTGTGCTGTGTAGGTAAACATATCAACCGGTTGAATTTCTTTTACATTATAATTTTTTGTTAATTGACAAATATCTCTAAATTGAGTTTGTGGATCACATGCAATATATACAATTTTCTTTGGCTTTAAGTTTAGAACTGCTTGAATAAACTTAAGAGATGCACCTTGACGCGTCGGGTCCATAATTAAGACATCTACTTTATCTTTAAACTCTTCAATTGTCTTTTCAACATCGCCTAAGATAAAGTTTACATTCTCAACTTTATTTTCTTTTTTATTTTTAATCGCATCTTTAACTGAGGCATCGTTTATTTCTAATCCATAAACCATTTTAGCCTTTTTAGCAGCTAATAAAGAAATAGTTCCAATACCTGAATAACAGTCTAATACAGTATCATGCTCGCTTATATTAGCCATTTCTAATGCTTTATGATATAAATCAACCATGAGTGCAGGATTGATTTGATAGAAAGCGCGTGGTGAAATATTAAAGATTAAATCATCAATCTTATCTTGAATATAACCTTTACCATAAAGTACTTTTTCTTCTTCTAAAACAACAAGTTTTGTATCTTTTCTATGTATATTTTGTACAACTGTTGTTATATTCGGATGAATTGAGATAAGTTCTTTAATAAAATCTTTGGCATTTGGGAATAAATTACCTTGTGTTGAAATAACGACCATGAATTGATTAAATGCGTAAGATTTTCTAATTAATACGTGTTTAATTAATCCTTCTTTATAGTTACTCATATAAGCTTTAAACTTATATGTTACTAACAACTTTTCTACAGTTTTAAAGATTTCATCAATTTCAGGGTGATGTAAAAAATGACCAATTCTTGGTTTAATTTTTTTACTACCTTCTTCGAAGAAACCTAAACGTAATTGGTTATTTGAACCAACCTTAATATTAGTTGCAGATAAAACTGCTTTATGACGATACCCTCTTGGATTAGGATTCTTCATAATTGGATTGGCTTTTTTCTGAAATAACGTTTCAACAATTTCTTGTTTTTTAGTTAGTTGGGCACTTACCTTTAAGCTTTCAAAATCAGATGCTTTTAAACTTAAATGAAAGATATCATCATTTTGTTTGTTGATCATTTTATTACTCTCTTTACTTCTACTTTTTTAAATCTATTTATCTTCGTATGAATAAGTAGAACTTCATACGCATTTTTATTATTATTTTTCTAGGTGTCCGGCTAATTTAATGAAAAGAATTTTATCATTATCATAAGTTAAGTATCTAAAAACTTGTTCTTTAGTATACCAACCTGCAACTGATATTTCACTATCTTGTTTACGAATTTTTGTGTTAGTTGCTTTACCTAAAAAATAGTACACATCTTTATAAATACCATTTGGCATAAGATATGTTGAGGTTTGCATTTTGTCTGTTACAATTTCAAACATAATACCAGTTTCTTCATAAACTTCACGGTGCGCTGTTTCAATAATTGACTCATCTTTTTCAACATGTCCTTTTGGAAATCCAAAGTGGCCACCATTTTTATTTTGGGCAAGTAAGTATAAGATTTTTCCTTCTGATTCAGTATATACAATTGCTCCTGCTGAAATTTCTTTAACCATCTTAAACTCCTTTAACTTTTTACTGCATATCTATTATAAATGATTTTAAATCATTTCATTTAAATATTTCTAAAATACCAATCTTTTGCATAATTTAATGCCCCTTCAGTTAAACGATGTCCAGCATCATGTAAATATAGATCCACATTCGCATTTGCATCTTTTAAGTCATTAATTAATAACTCAAGGTCTTTTTTAGTTGTATATGGATCATTATATGATGTAACAATTAAGATATTAAGTCCTGTTAAATCCTTAAATTTCAAATCTTTTCTTACATATACAGGACTTAACAACATGAAGTTTTTTAGACTATCTGGATACATTTGAAATAATGATTCTAAAATATTTGCACCATTTGAAAAACCCATTGCAACAAAGTTAGTATCTTTAAATTCATTCATTTGTTTAATATCTTTGATATCCTTATCAAGTTCAGTTGTATTTAATTCTAAGTTAGGGATATCAAATTTACCAATTGCATGTCGTTTAAAGAAACGACGCATGCCTTCTTCTAATTCATTTCCCTCAAAAGCAATATAGTTTGAACTTGGATCTATATATTCTGCAATTGAGATTAAATCTCTATAACTTCCACCTGTACCATGAAAAAGTAATTGCGTCTTATTTGATTTTTTATTTCTAACGTAATACTTCATTTTTTTAATCTCCTTTAGCAAAATAACCGATTTTTTTTAATAATTGATTAAGTGATTCTTGTTCATTTGTTGAGAGTATATCAAATACTTTTCTCATATGTTCATAGTGCTTTGGAAAAATTTCATTTGAAAAATTTAAACCATTTTCTGATAACTCAACATAGTAAGTTCTTTTATCTAATTTGTCTTGAGTTCTTGTAATTAACTTTTTAACTTCAAGTTTGTCTAACACATATGTCATCGATGAATTTGGAATTAAAACTGCATCGCACACACTTTGTACAGGAAGTTTACCCTTGTGATACAAAACTTCTAAAGCTGTAAACTCATTTAAAGTTAAACCATATGAAAGAATGTCTTTTTTTGCGTAGGTTTCAACTGCTTGATGTGCTCTAAACAAAATTCGCATTGTCTTTAAACTATCTTGTTCCATCAGATGCCTCACAAGTATTCTTTTTCACGTTTTTTATTTGCATCAGATGAATCAAATAATTGTATCACACTATACACATATTCACTTCTATTTTTATATAAAGGCGGTAGTGTTAGATTCTCACCCAAAATATCATAAGTATCTTCATCATCGATGAATCCTGGGTCATCTGTTGCAATCTCAAATAAGATATTTGGATATAATCTTGTATATAAACTTCTAAAATAATATCGATCAACAAAACCACTATTTGGAATACCAAATGATTCAAAGAAATCTTCCCACTTGGCCATTTCTTCTCTATTTTTCACTCTAAATGCAATATGGTGCACACCACCAAATCCTTGAACAGCATTTGGTAAAAGTAAATTATGTTCTATAATCACAGATTCATTGTTACCACCGACATTAACTTCATATAAATAGAATGCATTTTCTTTCTCTACTTTTCTGAAACCTAAAATATCAGTTAATATACGCTCCATTCGTTCTAAATCTTTTGCACGCATAAATACTGGTCCTAAACCAATAATACCAAATTCATTTGGAACAGGTCCATTAAACCAAGGAGTTCCTTTATCATAGCTTGCTTTTGTTTCATCACTAATTAGTGCATAACGTTGTCCATCAAAATCTTCAAAATTAATCATAAGTTTATTAAATAATTTATACGGTTTTTGATGTTTAATTTCATATTTAACAAATCTTTTTTCAAAATAATAAATTGCTTCATCACTTGGCACACGGAATGTGGTGCGTGAGACTTCATTATTACCATGTACTGCACGACGTATGCCTTTAAAGTCAAAAAACGTCATCGTTGTTCCTGGATTTCCTCTATCATCAGCAAAATATAAATGATAGGTTTGAATATCATCTTGATTAACAGTCTTTTTGACCATTCTCATACCTAAAATATCTGTAAAAAATCTGTAAATTTTTGGTGCACTTGAAGTAATTGCTGTTACATGGTGCATTCCTAAAATATTATCCATAGCTTATCTCCTTATTTTTTTGTTAGCCTACTGATGTTTCCATCTTTATCTTCAACAGATACATTTTCTAAGTTTTGTTTAACTTGACCAACGATTAGCTTCACATATACTTTTCTTAATTTGTCACGTTCAATTAACTCTGCTTCAGTAAGTGCTCTAATTTTTGATTCTTTTGCATAATAATTTATCTTGTCTAATACATTTTTATGGAAAATATAATCTTCATAACTTGCTCTATCTTGATAATTATAAGTTTGTAATTGATCAATTTCTCTTACGAATATAGGCATTAAATCATTTCTAATTTCATCAGTTAGATGTGTGAAATGAGGAGGAATTTTAATTTCATCTGAGTCATCTTCATCAATTAACATTCCTGGTTTATCTGTAGCTAATTCAAATAAAATGCCACCCGGTTCTCTAAAGTAAATTGACTTAAAGTATTTTCTATCCTTTATTTCAACATTTATTCCACTTTCTTTTAAAACATCGATAAATGAGACTAACGTATCATCAGTTACCGTGAATGCGATATGATGCGTTGTTCCTGCTCCCATCTTTGATGAAACAGTTTGTTCTTTATATAAATCTAAGAATTGATTGTTATTAGCATCAAATCGAATGAAGTAATTATTTTCATCAATGACTTTTAAATTAAATTTTTCAATTAAAAAGTTTTTAGTAGCTTCATAATCATGACTATAAAGTGTTGCTCCGATGATTCCTTGAATTGCATAATCTTTTGTTACACCATTAAATTCATGATTATTTTTAACATAAAAAGTATCTTCTACTAATTCAAGATTAATACCATGCGTATCTTTAAAAACTAAATAAATTTGATTAAATCTTGAAACTTCACTATACGAAATTTTAAATTTAGCTAAACGTTCTTTCCAAAACAACATGCTTCCCTTAGGGATAACAAATGTTGTCTTAAAAACTTGACCATCGCCAATCACACCTTCTTTAAAATTTTGCTTCCATGGGAAAAAAGTCATTAATGTGCCTAAGTCTGCTTGATGGTTACCAAATGTAGTATGGTAAATTCTTTCATCATCAAAATTTACAGTTTTTTTAACTAGTTTTAATCCTAATACGCCTGCATAAAAATCTAAGTTTTCTTGTGCGTGCCATACAATTGATGACACATGATGTATACCTTTAATGTTCATATCTTTATACTTCCTTTTTTTATCATACTTTTATTATATTTCGAATTCGAATTATTTTTAAATCTTATGCACTTTCTTGCTTAATTATGTTACAATTTATATGTTTATTAACAAAAAGGAAAAATTATGAAGAAAATCATTACACTTGGACCATCTGGTACTTACGCTGAAATTGCGAGTCAAAAATTTAATATTGATTTATCATTATCTTCTTTAATTGAAATGGAAAACACGATTGATCAAGTATTTAAGAAAGCATATTTAGGAGATTATCTTGTTTTACCATTTGATAACTCAATTGATGGGTATGTTCAAAGAACACTTGATTTACTTTATGAATCAAATTACTACATTACGCATGTTAATGAACTATCAATTGATTTTTCACTAATCTCAAATGAGAATTCACTAGAGAATATCAAAAACGTTTATGTTCAATTTAAAGCACATGCCCAGTGCTATAATTTTTTAAAAAATTTCAGTCATTTCAACTATATAACGACTGATTCAAATACTGAATCATTAAATAGATTTACAGCATCACCAAATGAGTCATGTACTATTATTCCAACACATTTAATTTCTTCAAATTTTGAACTAATTATTCATCATGTTCATGATACACTAGATAATAAAACAAGATTTGTTTTACTAGAAAATAAGTTAAATATTCCAGACTTTGAAGTGATAAAAGCTTATGTTGTTTTATCACCAAATATTGATCAACCAGGCTTATTGCATGATATTTTATATAGTTTTAAAATGTTAAATATTAACTTAACTTCTATTATTTCAAGACCTAAGAAAAATACTTCAGGAAAATACAATTTCTTTATTGAATTATCTTTCTTAAGAGAAAATTATAATGATTTAATTAACGAACTAGAAAAAAATAAAAATTTTTCAACAAAAATATTAGGAGTATACAAATGAATTTAGTAGATTATATGACTTTAGAGACATATGAAAATAAAACTTTAGATAATAAACCTTTAATCTATCGTGCATATGTTCCGAAAGAAAAACAAGATAAGTATCGTGTATTTATCTTCTTACATGGTGCAGGTGAACGTGGTAATGATGGTGCATTCCATATTACACCAAATGCTGATATCATTAAACGTGTAATCAACCATCCTATCTATGGTAAAAACACAATTTGTATTGCACCACAAGTTCCTGCAAATGAATCTTGGATGCCAATGGAAAAAATCTATTCTGGTGAATATGATTTCGATAAAAACGAGAAAACACCACTTCAAGCAATCTTTAATGACTTCATTGAAAATGAATTACCACGTAAATATAATATCGATGAAGACCATATTTATATTGGTGGCTTATCAATGGGTGCAAGCGGTGCAATTGACTACTTAATGCGTTACCCGAATAAGTTTGCAGCAAGCGTCTTAATATGCGGAATTATGGACTTAAATAAATTAGATACAATTAGACACATACCGATGTGGTTATTCCACTCTAAGGATGACACAACAGTTTCACCTCATGCATATATTAAAGGTGCTAAAATGCTTAAAGAAATGGGAGCTAATATTCGCTTCACATTATATGAAGATGCTGGTCACCCATCTTGGAGAAGAGCATTCTTAGTTGATGATTTAATTGATTGGTTATTCAGTCATACAAGACAACAATAATAAAAATAAAAGTGTTAGGATTTAATAAACCTAACACTTTTTTTATAGACTGATAATAACAACTAAAGGAATGACACTTAATAAGCCACTTACAGCCATTAAGATATGTAAAATTGCAAATAATGTTAATTGACGCTTTGGTGTATCTTTTTTCTCAATTACCATTTCTTTTGTGCGAATGATCTTCTCATTAACTTCAATTTCAGTAACTGATTCTTCAATAATCTTTTCTTCAAGGGGTGTTAGACTTGAGATCACTCTTTTACTAAAACTTGGAAGCAATAAGCAGATGACTGCTAAAATGTAAAATAATCCTGATAAAGCATATAAAACATAAATAAAGAAACCTAATTTATCTTTTGCAACTAGAAAGTTATCGTTACTTTCTATCCAAAATGCTAAATATAAAATACTAAATACGATAAAAATTAAATATACAAACGTCCTTCGAGTTGCTTTTATACCTTGATCCATATGTTAATACCCCCTTATGTATACTTATATTTTATACTTTTTTTATTAAATTTTATAATAATTTGAATAAAAAAGTAGGATTTTACTCCTACTTTTACATAAAATCATATGGACTCAAGTGAATTGTTGGGTCTTCTAAATCTTCATCAAAATTGTCCTCAACAACTACTTCATTTTCTATGAGTCTTTCTTTTAATTTAGTATGACGTTTTTCAGCTAACTGATTGGATGCATAACGTAATAATTTCATATCACCTAAAATAAGTAAATATTCTTTCGCACGTGTAATTGCGGTATATATTAATTCTTTTTTTAGCATATGTAAATAACTTTTGATAATTGGTAAAAATACAATCTTATATTCTGACCCCTGTGACTTATGAATAGAAACAACATAAGCTAAATTAATATTTTCTAAATCAGCTTGTTCATAATAGACAATCGTTGAATCAAATACAACTTTCATAAGTAACGTATTTTTTTCCCCTAAGATAATATCGTCAATAACACCGATATCTCCATTCATCACTTTACGCTCTTTATCATTAACAAGTTGAATGACTTTATCATTTCTATAATAAGTTTTCTCTCCTATTTTCATAGATAATGATTTTTCATAATAGGGATTAAATCTTTTCTGGATTTCTTGATTCATTATATCGATACCCAAATCACCTTTGTATAAAGGAATTAAAACTTGAATATCGTTAATTAAATCATAACCTTTTTTAATTGCCCCTGCAATTTGATTTAAGATGACGCTCTTTACATTATCGATATTACCATTGTAAAAGATAACATCTTTATGTGAGATTAAATCTTCATCTGCTAGTACTTGTTTATTAACACTTTGCGCAAGACGTACGATATTTGAGTCTTTTGCTTGACGATGTATTTCTGTTAATCTAACAACTGGTATTAATTTCGAGGCAATCATATCGCCTAAAACATAACCAGGACCGACTGAAGGTAATTGGTCTTCATCACCAACGATGATAACTTGTGCACCTACTTTAATCGCATCAAATAAGCGTTTAGCTAAGAAAATATCAACCATTGATGCCTCATCAACAATGATTAAATTTTGTGGTAATGGTTCATCTTTATAATACTTATATGTTTGATCAAAATCATATCCTAAATGTGAGTGAATAGTCTTCGCTTCAAAATGTAAAAGTTCTCTCATGCGCTTACTTGCACGACCTGTCGGTGCCATGAGGGCTATTTTAAGTTTAGCTTCAACCTCTTTTAGATTAATCTTATAATATGTTGCATAAAGCGTTAATAATCCATCGATTAATGTCGTTTTACCTGTACCAGGTCCACCTGTGATAATTGTCATTGGATTAAGCATAGCAGAAATAATCGCATCATTTTGTTTTTCTGTATATTCAATTCCCTTTTGGATTGCAATTTGAGATAAATACAGTTCTAATAAATTTCGATCAATAGCTTTTTTATCTTGATTGATGATTGATTTAATTGATTGAGCAATATGATATTCTGCATAATAAATACTGTTTAAGAAGTAAAGATTATCTTCTGATTTAATCTTAGCTTCTTTTTCTAACATCATAAGCGCTTCATCTATTGATACATCAACATACAGCAATCTTTGAACTTTTTCAACTAACTCTTCTTTTTCTAAATATAAATTACCTTCACCATAGGCAGCAGTTTCTAATACATAAATACTTGCTGCTTTAAGTGTTCTAATGTCTTCTTTTTCGATACCTAGTTTATTTGCGATATCTTGACTTTTTACAAATCCAAACCCATCAATTTCATACATTAACCTAAATGGATCTTCATTTAATTTATCAAGTGTGTAAGCACCATAAGTTTTAAATAATTTCGCTGCAACTTTATTACTTAAACCGAAATCTAATAACTTAATAAAGACATCATTTGTTGCCTTATGTTGAATAAGTTCATTTTTCAAACGAACACGCTTCATTGGGTTTAAAAGTGGTGAAAGTACAGATTCATCTTCTATAATTTTATCAATTGCATCTAAACCTAATAAATCAACGATTTTTTTTGCTGTAACCGGACCAATACCAGTGAAATCTTCACTTGATAAATAACGAATTAAACCATTTTCTGTGTGGTCTTCAATACGTTTATATGTTAAAACCTTCAATTGTTTTCCGTATTTCGGATGATATGTAAATTCTCCCGTAAATTCATATAAAACTTCTTCATTGAGTATAGGAAAATAACCGACAATGGTGATGATTTCTCCACTATCGGTTTCCATTTTCGCAATGGTATATCCATTCTCTTCATTTTTATACTTATAGGATTTAACATATCCTCTTAATGTATCATTCATTAACTGTAAAGACGTCTTTCTCCCTTATAGAATGCTTCATTAATGAAACCTGATCCAACACAAACTTCGCCATCATAGATTGCACATACTTGACCTGGTGTAACTGCACGAATACCTTGTGGATAATCTACCCTAATTGTTGTTTCATCTAACCAAGTTACCATAACATCTTGGTCTGGTTGACGATATCTAAATTTAGCAGTAAACTTGCCTTCTTTTCTTTCTCCGCGCCATTTAACTTCAGTTACAATTGCACTATCAGAATAGCTATATGGATGTTCAAATCCTGGTTCAACATATAGTGTGTTTGTCTTTAAATCTTTACCAACAACAAACCATGCATCAGTTGTTTGGTCTGTTCCACCAATACCTAAACCTTTTCTTTGTCCAATAGTATAGTTCATTAAGCCATAATGTTTCTTAATGTATGTCCCATCTAAGCGACGCATATCGCCTTCTTTAGCTGGTAGATAATTTGATAAAAATTCATTGAAGTGTCTTTCACCAATGAAACAAATACCAGTTGAATCTTTTTTAGTTGCGGTTGCCAAATCAGCTTCTTTAGCAATTCTTCTAACTTCTTCCTTTGGTAAATGTCCAATTGGGAATAAAACTTTTCTTAATTGTTCAGTTCTAAGTTGACTTAAGAAATAAGTTTGGTCCTTATTTTGGTCAACTGCTCTTAATAATTTTGGCTCAGAACCACTATGATCAATTTGCGCATAGTGTCCCATCGCAATATAATCAGGATTAAACTTTTCAGCATAATCTACAAATGCTTTAAATTTAATTTCGTTATTACATAAAACATCCGGATTTGGTGTTCTATTTTTATTATATTCGTCAATAAAATATGAGAAAACACGATCCCAATATTCATGAATAAAATCTACCTTATGTAATTTAATACCTAATTTATCTGCAACTAATTTTGCATCTTGATAATCTTTTTCTTGTTCACAAGTTTCATCATATAATGTTGGGTTTCCTTTGAAATCCATATTCGTTGCTGAGTCCCAGTTACGCATAAATACTGCTTCTACATCATATCCTTGTTGTAAAAGGAGTAATGCTGCTACAGATGAATCAACACCACCTGATAATCCGATAAATACTTTTTTCTTTTTTTCCATGTTACTATCTTCTCTTTATTTCTGAAGGTAATCTTAATTCTCCTCTTGGAGACAATGAAACCTTTAATATTTTTGGCCCTTCTGGCATTGGTTGACGTTTAAACTGTTGTTGGTAGAAACGATTGAAAAATCTTGTTGCATATGTTTCAGATTCACTATCAGTTAAGTCAAATGTTTGTTTAACTAACCAGGCACACTTAGATTCTGAAGCGCCATTGTTTAGGAAATGATATAAAATAAAATCGTTGATTTCATATTTACCAATGGAATCTTCTGTGCTTTGGTTATTTTTTAATTCTGGTGAAATTGGACGCGCTAAGATATTATTTAAAATCTCAGACACATTTGTGTATGCTGTTTCACTATGATATCTTACTAAGGCTTGAACCCATGTCTTAGTTAAACCAGCATTCACATTATACATACTCATGTGATCGCCATTAAATGTCATCCAACCTAATGCAATTTCACTCATATCACCTGTTCCTAAGACAAATCCATTATATTGATTTGCTAAATTCATTAAATTAAGTGTTCTAATTCTTGCTTGAGCATTCTCAAAAGTGACATCATCGCTGCCAGCATGATTTAAATCTTTTAAGTGTTGATCTACTAATGTTTTAATTGGAATCTCTAAGGCTGTAACACCCAATGTATTCATTAAGACTAAAGCATCAGATTTTGTATGCGTTGATGTGATACTAGACGGCATTGTTACTGCAATAATATCTTTAACATCTCGGTTCATACGCTTAAATGTTTGGTGAGCAACTAATAATGCGAGTGCACTATCTAATCCGCCTGAAATACCAACAACAATCTTTGCGTTAGGCATCATTTGGAATTTGTTCATTAAACCTTTGATCTGTAGTTCATTTGCTAATCTTAAAGCGTATAATTTGTTTTCCTCTGGTAAAAAAGGAAGTGTATTTAATTTATTTGAAAGTTGATAATCTTTATTTTCATAAAACTTAACGGCAATTGTTCTAAGTTGTTTTGTCTGAAATAATTGCTCGTCACGAAAGGTAGAATCAATTCGACGTTGATATCGAATTGCCTCTATGTCTAAATCAACTACTAGTGATTCTTTATCATCTAATACATCTGATTCAGCAATTAAATCACCTAATGAAGCTGCAATCTTATGTGACGAATAAATTAAATCAGTTGATGATTCAGTTGCACCACTTGAAGTATAGAAATAACCTCCAAAATGTCTTCTAGATGATTCTAATACTGTATTTTTTCTAACTTCTGGTTTTCCTACTGCTTCAGTTGATGCAGATAGATTTAAGATAAAGTGTGCTCCAGCTAAACTTAAGACATCGCCTGGTGTATGCATAGCCCACATGTCTTGACATACTTCAACCCCAAATGAAATATCATTTGCTTCATCTTTAAATAATAAGGTACCAAATGGAACTTTTTGACCTAATAAATTAACTTCTTCTAAATTTGTTTGTAGCCCACTTTGGAACCAACGTTTTTCATAGAACTCTTTTGAATTTGGTAAGAAGCATTTAGGTATAACGCCTAAAATCTTTTTGTCCTGAATAACAACTGCAGTATTGTATAAAACATCATTAAACTTTAATGGTGCACCAAGTACATAAATACCTTTAAAAGTTGTTGTTTCAATAATTTCTTTTAAGGCCTCTAATGATTGATTAATATACGTTTGTTGGAAGAATAAATCTCCTGATGAATATCCAGCAACTGATAATTCAGGAAATAAAACAACTGATGAAATTGATGCATTCAGTAATTCAACAATTGGTTTAACATTTAATTTTGGATTGCCAATTGTAATTTTTGGTGTAGTCATTTCGACTTTAATAAATCCTTGATATGTCATAAGTTTTCTCCCTTATATAAATCATTTGCTACAATATATTCATAAACTTCTTTTGTAATATATGATTTGAATTTTTCTAAGTTTTCTCTTACTTTTGTAGAAGATACTTCACTATCATAAGAAATCACTTCGTGTTTAGTATTATATTCCTTAAAAATCGATAAATCAATTTCATAGTTCTTACGTTTAATAATTACGAATCCATACGTTTTTAACAACGCTTCATAGTTAATCCACTGACGTAATGTTTCAAGGTGATCAGTTCCAAAAACAAAATAAATATCTTTGGTTTCATAAATTTCGCTTATCTTATTTAATGCATCATAAGTCCCTGTAAAAGTTGTTGTGTTCTCTAAATCAGAGACGATAACATTACGAACTTCATTTGTGAGTAAATGAAGCATGTCAAAGCGCTTTTCAAATGAGATTAAATTATTTTTCCACGTATACTTGTTTCCAACTGGTAAAATAATTATTTTCTCAGGATTCAGTTTCTCATTTAGTAAATTGATTATTTCTAAATGTGCTTTTGTGGGAGGATTAAAAGAGCCTCCGTAAACTAAAATCATAATTTCACCCTAATTAATTATAACACGCTTTCTTAAATTACTTTTTACTAAAGTAAATGTATACGTTTTATATTAAATCTTATGTGAAATTCTAAGAAAAAAATGTTATAATCAACTTAGCGTGACAAATGAGGTTAGAAGTTATGGAAAATGATCAAAACAACCGACCAGAACATGACTTTAAATTAATACCAGCTAGACCTGTGAAATTAAAAAAGGATTATAATTTTTTTATACAAAATCCTATATTTAAATTCTTTTCATTCATTACAGTCATATTAGTTAAAATTATTGTCTACTACATTTACGGTATTATCTTTAGAGGGTTAAGGGTCAAGAATAGAAAAAATTTAAAACATTTAAAAAATGGACGTTATATTTTAGTATGTAATCATATGCATATTTTAGATGCAATTTGGCTAGGTACATCAATTGCTCCTAGAAGAATTTATGTAACCATGTTGCAATCTAACCTTGGTTTACCTGTTATTGGTAAACTACTTCGATTAGCAGGTGGCATTCCAATTCCTGAGACAAAAGAAAATATGGTTAATTTTTTAGATGAATTAAAACAAGAATTAAGCAAGAACACACCTGTACTTGTAATGCCTGAGGCATCTATCAAACCATATCATGTAGGCATCAGAAAGTTCTTAAGTGGAGCATTTAGATTTGCTGCTGATTCAGATGCTAAAATTCTACCTTTCGTTTATGTATATAAACAACCTAAAGGATTAATGAAATTAATTAAGAAAAAGCCATTTGTACACCTTCACGTTTTAGAACCAGTTGAAGTTGTTGAAATGGAAACTAGAAATAAAACTTATGTTGCAACTAAAGATAAAGTTCATCAAATCATGAGTGATTACTTTAACGAACACTCAGATTTAAAGGATCCAGACTATAAAAAATAAAACCTTTATTCATTAAACAGAATAAAGGTTTTTTTATTATCATTGTCTTTCTGCAATTCTTAGTTGAGCTGAATGACTACGTTTATTATATTCTAATTCTTCTTCACTAGGTAAGATTGCTTTTCGATTGATCATCACTAGTGGTGGTTTAGGTAAGTTTCTAATATCGACATTTTTAGGAACATCTAAAGTAGAATTTTTCTTCATAAATTGTTTTGTGATTCTATCTTCTAATGAATGGAATGTAATCACAACCAATCTTCCACCCGGATTTAATAATTCTAATGTATCTTCTAAAACATCTGATAAAACATCTAATTCTTTATTGACTTCAATACGTAATGCTTGAAAAACTCTTTTTGCAGAGTGCCCTTTTACATTTCGATTAATTCTATCTGTGATACGAACGATATCAAATGTTGTTTCTAACGGTCTTTGTTTGACAATTTCACCAGCAATCTTCCAGGCATTGACTTCATCACCATATTTTCTAAAGACATCTGCAAGTTCTTGTTGTGAATAGGTATTAACAACGGTATGTGCACTAAAATCTTTTGTGGTATCCATTCTCATATCAAGTTTATAATCTTTCAAATATGAAAAACCTCTTGTTTCATCATCTATTTGGAAACTTGATAAACCAAGGTCAAATAAGATACCATCAACTTTAAAAATACCTAATTTATTTAATTCTTCTTTCATCTTTTGGAAGTTAGCATGTATAAAGGTTTTATTTGGGTAATCTTTGAGTCTTTCTCCAGCACGCTGATGCGCATATGGGTCTTGATCAAATGCATATAAATGACCCTTTTTTAATTGTTTTAAAATGAGCTCTGAGTGTCCGCCGCCACCAAGGGTTGCATCAACATAGATTCCACCATCTTTAATGTTTAAAGCTTCAACAGATTCATTTAATAATACTGTAATATGTTCCATAAAAACACCTCTATCATATTATACCAAAGAAAAAAGCACTTCCTCGTGCTTTTTCTTTAGGATTACTTAGTTTCTTTGTTCTTCTTTTCTAAAACTAATTGACCTTTGTAGTAACCACTGTTTGGAGTCACTCTGTGTGGTAAAGTAAATTCACCAGTTTGAGGGTCAACAATAATTGCTGGAGTTTTTAGTTTAATATGAGAACGACGACGACCTTTAGATCCTTTACTGTGTCTTCTGAATATAGCACCCATGCCTATTCACCTCCTAAACATCATATTTCTTTTTTAAGCCTTCAAAAGCAGGGTGTCCTGTTTTTTCTGGTTCCAAAAACTTATCTAAATCTGCTGATTCATGATAAACAAATGGTTCTTTTTCTATCAATATTTCAGCAAATATAACTTGACCCAAATCGATTTCATCTTCTAAGATGTAGTCATATGTTTCTTCATCTTCTGAGAAAGTCAATTCTGTATCAAAAGCTAAATCATAGGTAACAGGTAAGAGTGAGATTGTACATTTTTGAACAACTTCCGCTTTAACTTCTAAGTTAAATTTAACTTCGCCTTGTTTTTTATAAATTTTACCTTCAACTTGTACATTGTTTAATGCAACTAAATCCTCTGCATTAGGAATTAATGTACTTAAATCAAGTCCTTGATTTATTGAGGTTACTGGTTCTAATTCTTTTACAATTATTTTCATAAAACACCTCAACCTAATGTATTATATACAAAATACTTTAATAAGTCAATCAAATTATCAAAATCACACATTTAAAAATGCATCTTTTAGTAATTCTTTTAAATCATCATTTGAAGCATTTAAGATATATGCTGAAATATCGACTTTATCAAGTACTTCTACTAAACTTTTATAGTCATAAGAGACGCCTTTAAAGGCTTCTTGAAGCATTTCTAGGTCATCTTTTAAATCAAAGAAGTCACCTATAAATTTAGTATTTTCAATTATACCATCTTTAACATCTAAACGCATCTCAAATCCACCCCAACTAAATCTTTTTTTCAATACTTGAGTAAATGGTGGTTGTTCTTGATATAAAAACTTATCTGTTTGATAAATTTTAGCTCTTTCTTTAAGCATTTCTACTTCTTCCGGACTAATTTCATACACGGTATCACATAATTCTTTTTCTAAGTATTCAATAAATTCATCGTGTGACATCCCATTTAAATATGATTTTAAATTTGCTACTCTAGAACGAACAGATTGTATACCTTTTGAAATTAATTTTTCATCCGGTGGATTCAATGCTCTAACCATTGTTTCAATATCTAAATCATACATCATTGTGCCATGCATTAACATGCCATTTCTATTTTGTAAAAATGCATTGCCAGATATTTTTTTACCTTCAACTAATATATCGTTTCTGCCACTAAATTCTGCGAGTACACCTAACTTGCGTAACGCATCTACAACTTGGCCTAAATAAGTTTTAAATGAGAAATTTTCCTTACTTCTTTTTGTAATAATGGTAAACATCGTGTTATTTTCATCTGAATATACAGACCCACCACCAGTTGGTCTTCTAAAAAACCTAATATGATTTTCTTTTACATATGGAAAGTTAATTTCATTTTCAATCACTTGGTTTTTACCAGAGATAATACCTTTAATTCTCCATGTAAAGAAGTATGTCTCATCACCTTTTAATAATTCATTAAGTACATACGCTTCTAATGCATAATAGAAAAATGGTTCTAAATTCCCTTCATTATGATGTTTAACTAATATCATATACATACCTCCAATACACTAACTATTATATAACAAAAAGAGGGTGGTTAACCCTCTTAATTTGTGAAAAATTCTTTAAATTTTTCCCAGGCTGATTTCTTTCTTGGTTGATCAAGATCTCTTAATTGTTCGTAAAGTTTCTTTTCATCAGATGATAGATTCTTCGGTGTTTCAACTGTGATAATAACATTTTGATCACCTTGTTTACCAGTTCTAACATCTTTTGTACCTTTATCTTTAATCTTTAAGACAGTACCAGATTGAATACCTTGAGGAATTGATAATTCAGATTTTCCATAAATTGTAGGCACTTCAATCTTATCACCTAATGCTGCTTGTGCAAAAGTGATAGGAACTTCTAAGACAATATCGGCACCATTACGTTTGAAGAGTTTATGAGGTTTAACTCTAAAGTTAATATATAAGTCCCCTGCCTCTGCACCTTTTGTACCACCGTGACCATATCCTGGAACACGTAATGTCATATCATCTTGTACACCTGCTGGAATCTTAACATCAACTTTTTTCTTAGTTTTTACTCGTCCGTTGCCTGAACATACGTGACATTTATTTTTAATTGTTTGACCTTTGCCGCCACATGTTGGACATGCTGTTTGCGTACGCATTGTACCAAACATAGTTCTTTGGTCTACATTAATATATCCACTTCCATGACATCTAGAACATGTTTCAACATCTTTAGAACTTTCCGCTCCACTTCCATGGCAGTGACCACATTCTTCTGTTATTTCAACTTCAACAGGTTTTTTAGTTCCTAAGACTGCTTCCATGAAATCGATTGTCATACGCATTTGAATGTCATCACCTTGTTGACGTGCGTTTGAAGAACGTTGACGTTGTCCACCACCACCAAAGAATGAATTGATAATATCTTCAAAACCACCAAATCCACCACTAAATCCACCAAATCCAGCGCCACCAAATGGGTCTCCATTTGCGCCAGCATGCCCAAATTGATCATATTGAGCTTTCTTTTGTGGGTCATTTAAGACATCATAAGCTTCTTGAACTTCTTTAAATTTCTTTTCTGCATCTGGCTCTTTAGAAACGTCAGGGTGATATTTCTTAGCTAAAGCGCGATATGCTTTTTTAATTTCTTCTGCTGAGGCAGTCTTGGAAATACCAAGAACCTCATAGTAATCTCTTTTTTCTGCCATGCTTTTTCATCCTTAACTTAGAATAAACAGGGAAGTATGGCTTCCCTGTTTTTAATTATTCAGTGAATTCTGCGTCAACAGTATTTGAATCGTTTGATCCGTTATTGTTTCCGCCGTTGTTCTTTTGAGCCTTTTCATATGCTTTAACAGCAACTGATTGAGAAGCCTTCATTAATTCATCTTTTTTAGCTTTGATATCTTCAAGGTCATCACCTTTTAACGCTTCTTTAAGCGCTTCGATAGCCTTATTAACTGATTCTTTTTCTTCAGCAGTTACTTCTTCACCAAGATCAACTAAAGCTTTTTCAGCTTGGAAAATGAAGTTGTCTGATTCATTTCTTACATCTGCCATTTCTTTACGTTTAGCATCTGCTTCAGCATTTTCCTCAGCTTGTCTTACCATCTTTTCGATTTCTTCTTTAGATAATCCACCGTTACCAGAGATAGTAATCTTTTGTTCCTTATTTGTACCTAAATCTTTAGCACGCACTGAAACAATACCGTTAGCATCAATATCGAATGTAACTTCAATTTGAGGTACACCGCGTGGTGCTAGAGGAATATCTGTTAATTGGAAACGACCTAATGTTTTGTTATCTGCTGCCATTGGACGTTCACCTTGTAATACGTGAATATCTACTGCTGGTTGGTTATCTGCAGCTGTTGAGAATACTTGTGATTTAGATGTAGGAATTGTTGTATTTCTTTCGATTAACTTAGTGAATACACCACCTAATGTTTCAATACCTAATGATAGTGGTGTAACGTCTAATAATAATACGTCTTTAACATCACCAGCTAATACAGCACCTTGAATTGCAGCACCCATTGCTACAACTTCATCAGGGTTAACTGATCTGTTTGGTTCTTTGCCAAATTCTTTAGTTACTAATTCTTGAACAGCTGGAATTCTTGTTGAACCACCAACTAATAAGATTTGATCAATGTCTTTTACAGTCATCTTAGCATCTGATAATGCACGACGAACTGGAACAATTGTTCTTTCAACTAAGTCTTTAGTGATTTCATTAAATTTAGCTCTTGTTAAGTTATATTCTAAGTGTAATGGACCTGCAGCTCCCATTGTGATGAATGGTAATGAGATTGTAGTTGTTGTTACACCTGATAATTCTTTCTTAGCTTTTTCAGCAGCATCTTTTAATCTTTGTAAAGCCATTTTGTCTAATAATAAGTCAACGCCGTGTTCTTTCTTGAACTCTGCCGCTAAGAATTTATAGATTTTTTCGTCAAAGTCATCTCCACCTAACTTGTTGTCACCTGCAGTTGAAACAACTTCAAATGTACCATCAGCTAAGTGTAAGATTGAAACGTCGAATGTACCGCCACCTAAGTCGAATACTAAGACAGTTTGTTCTTTTTCTGTTTTATCAATACCGTATGCTAATGCTGATGCTGTTGGTTCATTGATAATACGTCTAACGTTTAATCCAGCGATTGTACCAGCATCTTTAGTTGCTTGACGTTGAGCGTCATTAAAGTAAGCAGGAACTGTAATAACAGCTTCTGTAACTGTAGCACCTAAATAATCTTCTGCAGTTTTCTTTAAGTTTTGTAAGATGTATGCAGAAATTTGTTGTGGAGTATATTTTTTTCCGTTAATATCCACAGTATAGTTCATGTCACCCATGTGACGTTTAATTGAATAAATAGTATTTGGGTTAGTAATCATTTGACGTTTTGCAACATCACCTACTAAGATTTCATCACCCTTGAATGCTACTACTGATGGTGTAGTTCTCCCACCTTCAGCATTTGCAATAACTTTAACTTCATTACCTTCCATTACAGAAACGCATGAGTTTGTTGTACCTAAGTCAATACCAATAATTTTATTTGTTTTCGCCATGATTTTCTTCACTCCATTCATTAACTTTAACCATTGCTGGTCTTAATACGCGATCTTTGAAATAATATCCTTTTTGTAATACTTCTAAAACAATTCCGTTTTCTTTTTCTTTATTACTTTCCTTTTCGATAGCATGGTGTAGATTAGCGTCAAATGCTTTTCCTAAAGCTTGAATTTCTTTAACACCTTCTCTTTCTAATGCTTGTTCGAATTGGTCTTTAATCATCTTAAAACCAATTAAGAAGTTTTTTAATACCGGATCTTCAGTCGGGAACTCAACAATCTTAGAGAATTGTTCGTATGGAACTAATAATTCTGATGCAAAACTTGACGCTGCATATTTCTTCATGACTGCCTTTTCTGCATCGATTCTCTTTTTGTAGTTTTCAGTATCCGCTAAAGTTCTTAAATATTTATCATTCAACTCTTTAACTTGGTTTTCTAATTCTTCAATTTTAGCTTCTAACTTTGATTTTTTTTCTTTTTTTGATTCTTCTTTTTTCACTTCTTCTTGTTTTGTTTCTTCAATTATTTGATCATCTTGAATGATTTCATCTTTGTTGTCTTTCACTTAATTCACTCCTTATTATTTTTGTAAAGCTTTGCAAGGTTTGCCGCTATGTATTCCAAGAGAGGAATAATTTTCTTGTATGCCATTCGAGATGGTCCAAGTAAAGCGATTGTACCTTTTTCTCCGTCTCCAACTTCATAAGGCACAGAAACAACTGTCATATGATTCATTGGAATTACTTCTAAATCTGAAGCAAATTTAATGGATAAGCCATCATCACTACCTATGAGTTTGATAATTTCACGTCGATCCAACATATCAATGAACTTTTTAATGTGATTTACATTATTAAATTCGGGTTGTTCAAACACATTTGTCATACCTGATAAATAGAATTTGTCTGAAGCAAATTTAGAAAATGCTTGAACAAATGAATCTATCAATTGAGCTTGATATGCCATGAAACGACTCAATTCATGTTGAGCATACTCTTCTTTTAATACGCCCATTGCCTCACTGATTGTTCGATCTTTAAGCAGTTCATCTAAAGTCTTAATAACTTCTCTTAATTCATTCATACTCATGTCACCACTAATACGAATTTGTTGATGTTGAACATGCCCTGTATCTGTAACAATCAGAATGACTGCCTCAGTTTGTCCGAGAGGAACAAAGTCAATACGCTTAATTTTTGATTGTTCTACATCTGGGCCAACAGCCACAGCTGTATAGTTTGTTAAATCAGATAAGAGTTTTAATGCTTCTTGAATTGCATCATCTCTCGTAAATGATTTTTGTTCGAAGATTTGGTCAACAAGTGGAAAGACTTTCGCAACTTCCGAATCTCTAGTTACTAAGTTTTCTACATAGTAACGATATCCTTTTTCAGAAGGAATTCTACCTGATGATGTATGCGTTTTTTCTAAGTATCCTAAATCTTCAAGAATTGCCATATCATAACGAAGTGTTGCTGATGAAAAGTTTAAATAGGGTAAATTCATTAATGTCTTTGACCCTACTGGTTCAGCAGTATCCGAATGAATGTCAATAATTGCTTTTAAGATTAACTTTTGTCTATTTGATAACATCCTCATTCCACCTTTAGCACTCATCTATCATTTGTGCCAACTATATTGTACAACATCACTTTGGCACTGTCAACATTAATGTGCTATTTTTTGGGATTTTTACGATAATGAATAAATTCATTGAAATATGTTATAATTGCACATGAGGTAGTAAATCATGCAATTTATTTATATAATTATCGCTTTATTCGTTTCTTATTTAATAGGTTCCATTCCATGGGGATACATTATTCCTAAAGTTTTTAGAAATATCGACATTAGAGAACATGGTTCAAAGAACGTTGGATCGACAAATGTCACAAGAACATTAGGTAAAAAATTTGGTATTCCCGTATTTTTACTTGATTCATTTAAAGGTGCTTTACCTATCATTATTATTAGATATATACTTCAAGGACAAATACATACAGATTTAAATTTCATTAATCAGTATGATATTGTAATTTTTTATGGTGTCGCTGCAGGTGTTGGCCACATCTTCTCTATCTTCTTAAGAGGAAAAGGCGGTAAAGCAGTCGCAACTGGTGTTGGTGCAGTTATTGCATTAAATCCAATCGTTGGATTATCAGGCATTCTAATCTTCTTCATTGTTGCATTTGCAACTCGCTACGTATCAATCGGAAGTGTTGTTGCTACTTTTTTAGTTGGTGTTGGTATGTGGATTTCAGTTGCATTAGCACCTAGTCAAACATTCGAAACACAATTCTTTAATTTAATTGCTATTTCATTTATGTGCTTATTAATCATTTATATGCACAAGAAAAACTTTATTAGATTAAAAAATGGTACTGAAAATCGAATTGGTCAAAAGAAAAATAAGTAGTTATCTTTACTGCAATCGTGATTATATTTAATTTTGGGTATTTTCAATCAACAACTTCTATCATAAAACATAAAAAATAGCACTACTAAGTAGTGCTTTTTTCTATTTGATTGTCTAACCAATGAATGATTTCTTTAATTACTTCTCCAGTCACAGTATCATGATTTAAATTATGATAACCTGATTGAATCAGTTTTAATGTCTTATCTTCTATTGGCAAAAGATCATATAAGTGTTCTGCATTTTCTTTAGATACAATTTTATCTTCAGTTCCATGCATAATAAGTATTGGTTTTTTTATGTTGTTGACTTTTTTTAGTGTATCACTAACTGCTTTTTTCGTTACTTGTTTAGCTAATCTAAAAGTGAAGTACTTTAAGGCATATGGATCCACATTATCTGAAGGTGGGAAATGACTTAATCTTTCATCCTTAAAATTAGTTTTAACTTTAGACTTACCAACCAACCACATTGGAAGCATATTTAAAACACCAAGTTTTAAAGGAATCGTTGGCGCAGAAAGTGAAATTGAACCATCATAATCATCATACTGTGTTGCATAAACATTTGTTATCACAGCACCCATAGAATGTCCAAGTAAATAGATAGGTAGATTATTATCTTTTCTTACTTCATCAACGATTAAATGTAAGTCATCGATGAATGTTTGATATGTTTTGATATCACCTCTATCACCTTGACTCTTTCCATGACCGCGTACGTCATACAAAAGGACGGAATATCCGCCTTTGTTTAAACCCTCTGCAATTTTTCTGTAGTATAAAGCATGAAGTGCTATACCGTGAGTAATTATTACAATCCCTTTAGGTTTTTTCGCACTGTGTTGCTCAGTATAAATCATAGTTTGGTTAATTAACATGGTATCACCCTATTTCAAGTACGGAATAATTTCTTTTTTAATGTACCCAATAAAGTGCAAACTACCTGTTATGATTACTAAGTCTTGTTCGCTTTTATTTTTGATTAAATTTTCTAACGCTATTTTTGGATTTTCTTCAAATTTAAATGGAAGTGAGGCTAAGCTCTCATAACGAGTATCCGGGAAAGCAGTCGTTGTAATACTTTTCACATGCCCTTCAAGCATTTCAAGCATTTTTATCGGCTCTTTATCAGATAATGCACTAAACAGTATATTAATATTATACATTTTAAAAGTAGAATGTAAAGTATTTATCAATTCTTTCATTGCGTGCGTATTATGTGCACCATCAATATAAACACCATCTAATACTTTTTCTAATCTTCCACCATAGGATACTAAACTTAAACTCTGATTTAAACTTTCATGAGTAATTTCAGGTAAAATGAACTTCGCTACTTCGATTGCTAGTGCAGCATTTTTCGATTGATAGGTGCCTAACAGTGATAGTTCATAAGTTTCATTTTTATATTCAATGATATTTGGTAAGTTAGATAAAATCTTTATATCTTCTTCTTTAATAATCATGATTTCTGCATTTTTATCTTTAACATAATTATTAAATAAATCATATAATGATTTATCTACTGTTGTAAATAAGTGATTATGTTCTTTAACTATACCTAATTTATTGAGTCCAATTTCTTCTAAAGTATTACCTAGTGTTTTCATATGATCATAACCAATATTTGTAATCACTGAAGCATCATAGTTTAAAATGTTTGTCGCATCTAGTAAGCCACCAATGCCAACTTCCATGACAATGATATCTAAATTAAGTTCATGAAACACACTTAACGATGTCAATGTTAAAAGTTCAAAGAAAGATAATGTTTCTTTTGTTTCATCTTTATATTTTGCAGCAACCAAATAAATTAAATTAATGTGTTTCAATAACAAATCATCTGAAATATTTTCTCCATTCACTTTAATACGCTCATTAAAACTTACTAAATATGGAGACATGAATGTACCAACTTTCAATCCTTGGTCAACAAAGATTTTAGTTAGATACATACAAGTTGAACCTTTACCATTGGTACCAGTTACATGTACTTTTTTAATATGTGACAAGTCTAAAGAAAGCATGTCAAATGCTTTCTTTACATGTATAAGACTTGTTTTTGGTCTAAATTTTTGTTGAACTACAATCCAATTGATTGCATCTTCTAATTTATTGAACATGTTTCTTTAGTTTTTCTAATACGTCTTCGTATT
This sequence comes from Acholeplasma hippikon, assembly GCF_900660755.1. Classification (NCBI taxonomy): domain Bacteria; kingdom Bacillati; phylum Mycoplasmatota; class Mollicutes; order Acholeplasmatales; family Acholeplasmataceae; genus Acholeplasma; species Acholeplasma hippikon. Next base: position 305,949 of record NZ_LR215050.1, on the reverse strand, counting down.
GTTTTTGATAGTTAGCATATTTTTCTCTTTCGATTGCTAACTTTTGTTCTGGTGCTTTTGAAATGAAACTTTGATTATTTAATAAGCCTTCAGAACGAGCAATTTCTTTTTCTAAAGTTTCTTTTTGTTTTAATAAAGCTTCTTTCTCAGCCTTTAAGTCAATTAAATCACTCTTTACAACATGAATATTTGCATATGTTCCTGCTAATAAAACAGTGTCATTGTTACTTGTTTCATTAAATTGTAATGATTTAGAGTTTAAGAACTTAATTAAGTATGCTTCAATATCTTTTAATTCACCTAATACTTTATCCGATTTAGTTTCTAAAATAATATCAAGTGGTTTAGATGGCGCAACATTATATTCATTTCTTAATGTTCTAACTTTTGTTACAATCTCTTCAAATGCTGCAAATACTTGTTTATCATTACTGAAATCATACTTAGCCTCTGGCCATGAAGAAACCATAATTGATTTTTCATCATAGATTTCTAAGAATAGTTTTTCAGTTACAAATGGAATAAATGGATGCATTAATTTTAATACATCTTTTAATACATAAAGTAAAACAGCTTGTGTATTTTTATTTAGTTTTGGATTTTGTAAACTTACTTTAGAAATTTCTAAATACCAGCTTGCAAATTCATTCCAAATGAAGTTTTGTAAGACACGCGATACTTCATTAAATTCATATTTTTCATAGAAATTATCTGCTTCTTTAATTGTTTCTGAAAGTCTAGTTAAAATCCATTTATCAAATACAGTTAATTCAGCTTCATTTATTTCGATTGATGCATCTTCAATATTCATTGTTAAGAAACGTGTAATATTCCATAGTTTATTAATGAAATTCCATGAAGCTTCGATTTTTTCTTCATCATAACGAGTATCCATACCTGGAGCTGAATTTGATACGATAAAGTTTCTTAAAGCATCAATTCCATATTTAGCAACAACATCCATTGGGTCTACACCATTCCCAAGTGATTTACTCATCTTTCTTCCTTCTTTATCACGAATTAAACCATGAAGTAAAACTTGTTTGAATGGATCTTTACCTGTGAATTCTAATCCTTGGAACATCATTCTAGATACCCAGAAGAAAATAATGTCATATCCAGTTACTAATACATTTGTTGGGTAATAACGTTTAAAATCAGGATGTTCAGTATTTGGCCAACCTAAAGTTGAGAATGGCCATAGTGCACTTGAGAACCAAGTATCCAATACGTCTTCATCTTGAACCCAACCTTCACCTGGACATTCAATTTGAACTTTAACTTCCTCACCTTTAAACCATGCAGGAATACGATGTCCCCACCATAATTGACGTGAAATTGTCCAGTCTTGAATATTTGTCATCCAGTTTTCAAAAGTCTTTCTAAAGCGTTCTGGAACAAACTCAACTTGATTATTTTCTAATGTTTGTTTAGATAAACCCTTCATATCAACAAACCATTGAAGCGATAATCTTGGTTCAACCATAACACCAGTTCTTTCAGAATAACCAACTTGGTGAGTATATTCTTCAACGAGTGGACATAAGCCAAGTGCTTTTAAATCATTTGTTACATTTTTTCTACATTCAAAACGTTCTTGACCTTGATATTTACCAGCCATTTCGTTCATCGTACCATCTTCATTCATACATAATGGCATTTCTAATTGATGACGTTTAGCAACTTCATAGTCATTTGGGTCATGTGCTGGTGTTACTTTAACAACACCTGTACCAAATGCCATATCTACATAATCGTCTGCAATCACTGGAATTTCTCTATTTGTACCTGGAATAAATACTTTTTTGCCAATAAATGCTTTATAACGTGAATCTTCTGGATGTACCATTAATGCTTGGTCCGCAAACATTGTTTCAGGACGTGTTGTCGCAATTTCTAAATGCCCTGTTCCATCAACAAATGGATAATTAAAGTGATATAGTTTACCTTGTGTTTCTTCATATTCAACTTCAATGTTTGATAAAGCTGTTTTAGCCTCAACATCCCAGTTAATAATACGATAGCCACGGTAAATCCATCCTTTGTTGTATAAATCGATAAATACTTTGTTTACCGCTTGATTTAATTGACTATCTAATGTAAATCTTTCTCTAGAATAATCTAAAGATAACCCTAATGCAGCCCATTGATCTTTAATAAAGTTAGAATATTCTTCTTTCCATTCCCAAGCTTTAACAAGATAATTTTCTCTACCTAAATCATATCTTGAGATGCCTTGTTTCTTTAATCTTTCATCAATTTTAGCTTGCGTTGCAATACCAGCATGATCCATACCTGGTAAGTATAAAGCATCATATCCTTGCATACGTTTACGACGAATAATAATATCTTGAATTGTTGTATCCCATGCATGCCCTAAATGTAATTTACCAGTAACATTTGGTGGTGGAATAACAATTGTAAATGGTTCTTTTCTTGGATCTTTTCCGGCTTTAAAGAATTCGTTATCTAACCAGAATTGATATCTTCCTTTTTCTACTTCTTTGAAGTCATACTTCGGAGATAGTTGTTGTTTCATAGCCTAAATACTCCCTTTTTGTAATTTTGTAATAATAAAATGTTTTTTCATGATTGTCTAAATACTTATCTTTTCTAGCATTAATAAATTTAAACTTCATCTTTTCTAAGACTCGTTTGCTACCCATGTTACCTTCCAAATGGCTTGCAAGAACATAGTCGAAATCTAATGTAAAGAACACGTATTTTAAGACCTCGCTGACGGCTTCTGACATTAATCCTTGATTCCAATAGGTATCATCTAATATATAACCAATTTCGCAACCCTCACCGTCTACATGATTAACTTGTCGATTATGTAATCCAATGGTTCCAATCATGACATCATCATTTTTAAGTGTGATAGCCCATATATTCTCTTCTTTTATAAAGAGATCTAAAATGAGTTTACTATCATCTAAATTTCGATGTGGATACCATCCAGCCAGTGGACCTATATTTGGTTTAGATGCGTAATAATAAAATGAAACTAAATCAGAATTTTTCGGCGGACGTAAAACGATTCGCTTTGATTCTAAAATTGGCAGCATGTAAACCTCCTAAAAATAAAAATCCTTAGACAAAAATGTCTAAGGACGATTGTATCGCGGTACCACCTTAGTTCGTATAAATATATATACGCACCTTCATGATCTATAACGGGATTTCCCGGCTTAAACTACTAAGAATTTCGTATAAGCTGCTCCATGACTACCTTCATTAATTCCAATCAAGTCTTTCACCAAACGACTTGTCTCTAGTAATTGAAAATTAATTACTCCTTCACTTCATCGCATTTCAAATAATATTATATCAAATTATTTTTAATAAGCAATTGTAAATCGCGTACCTATATGTTTTGGATTTTCTGCTTCATCTAAAATAGGGTGAGCTAAATCTTGAACAGAAATTCTTGATTCATTATATTCATCATATAATAAGTGATCTTTACCTACTTGGTACTTACCTGTTCTTTCTCCATCGATTAATTCAGCTGCTGGAGAAACAAATGTTTTATGAATAGACATATCATCTTTATACTTAAAGTAAACAGCATCAGGGCCTTCTAAAGCCTTCAACCATGGTTTAGGGAAGAATCCTTCTCTTGCTAATTCACCATCATATTGAATAAGTGAAGTTGCACCAATGACTGCAATGACACGTTTGCTTAAAGATTTTGCTACTCTAAAAATCAATTCATATGCATCTAAGAATCTTTCTTTTTGTGCGACATGATAATAACCAGGATTGTATGCAGAAATGATTAAATCACATGATTTAACAATGTCTGTAAAAATTTGTTCATCAAAAATTGTAATTTTATGTTGATTTAAGTTAGCTCTTTCTTTAATCGCATTTCTACGATAAATTGCCTCCACTTGATGCCCTCTTAATAGTGCTTCATCAACAATTTTTTCCCCTACAAATCCAGATGCTCCAATAATTGCTATTTTCATTCTAAATTCGATTCCTTTATCATATTTTTAATAATATTTGCGGATTCTTCAAATGCTAATTGCTCCTCTGCTGCTAAATCAAATTCCAAGATTTCTAACACTCCTTTTCTACCAATAATGGTTGGTGTTGATAAATACACATCACTTACATGGTATTGACCATCTAAGTATGATGATGTGGTTAAAATTGATTTTTCATCTCTTAAAATCGCAGTACAAATTCTTGTTACAGCAACTGCAACTGCATAGTTTGTATAACCTTTTCTAGAAATAATTTCGTAAGCAGCGTTTTTTACCTCTTTAGCAATTCTTTCTTTGAATCCTTTTTCTTTGATTCTTTGTTTCTTGTAGTATTCATCAAATGTAATACCACCAATGTTGGTTCTTGAATAAACTGCAATTTCACTATCACCGTGTTCTCCAATAATGTAACCATGTACATTTCTTGCATCAATATTGAATTCTCTAGCAATACTTGACTTGAATCGTGATGTATCTAAGACAGTTCCTGAACCAATGACTCTTTCTTTAGGGAATCCTGAGATTTTCCACGTAATATAGGTGAGAATATCTACTGGATTTGAAACGACTAATAAAATTGAATTTGGATTTTGTGCAACAATTTCAGGAATTAATTTTTGATAGATTGTAATATTTTTATTAACTAAATCTAATCTTGTTTCTCCTGGTTTCTGTGCAGCACCTGCAGTAATAATGACAATATCAGAATCTTTAGTGTCTTCAATTGTTCCTGCATTTACTAATACGGGTGCAACTAAAGATGTACCTTGATAAATATCAAGTGCTTCTCCTTCTGCTTTTTTGTGATCAATATCATAAATCACAATTTCAGATGCAACTTTATTCATCATTAAACTAAATGCTGTTGCAGCACCAACATTACCAGCACCAATAACAGAAATCTTATTAGCTTTCATTTTATCCCCCTTATTCATTTACGATATAAAGGATACCGATTGTCCCTGCACCACAATGTGATGAAATAACACAACCTGCATGACCTTCATATAAGTTTTTAACTTCAATTTTACCTTCTAATTTTTCTTTTATGTAATCAAATGAATTTGATGCCATAGAGTGTGTAATAAAGATATAGTCTTTATCAACTTTGTCACCTAATGTTAATAAGTCATCAATCATAATATCTAATGCTTTACTCATCTTACCAATTGATTTTTTGTAAACATCTAACGTTCCATTTTCAACTTTAATAATTGGCTTTACTTGAAGAATACCACCAACAAATGCAGCGATTCCTTTTGCACGATCACCTTTGTGTAGATACTCTAATGTTTTAATTGCAAACTGACTTCTAACTTTCGGAACTAATGCTTGTGCTTTTTTAGCAATTTCTTTAGCTTCTAAACCTTGTTTTCTAAAATCACTAGCCTTTAATACAAGTAAAGCAATACCGCTTGATAAGTTTTGTGAATCAACCACAAACACATCATTTGTTTCTAACAAATCAACTGCAAGTTTTGCTGACTGATATGTTGCAGAAATCTTAGAACCAATTGAGATATGTACAATTTGATACCCTTGATCTAAATATTCTTTAAAAAATGATTCAAAACTACCAGGTGAAACTGCTTGAGTCTTTGGAAGATAGCCTAGTTCATCTACTAACTCATAAAGTTTTTCTGTTGTAATATTTACGCCATCTAAATAAGCTTCATCACCAAATCTTACATGTAATGGAATTGTTTTAACATCATACTTTTCAATTAATTCTTTACTTAAATCTGCTGTTGAATCTGTACTAATGATTATCTTCTTCAAAGTTAATTACCTCGTTTACTAATTTTTCAATGCCATATTTCGACTCACTTGAAGTCACATATAATAATTGTCCATCCAAGAATTTACTTCTAATTTCTTTTTCTTGTTTTAATCTAAATGATGATTTGACTTTATCATATTTAGTTGCAATAATAACAAGTTTGATATCTATTTTTTGAAGTTCACGATATAAATTTAAATCGTCTTCAGTTGGACCAACATTAAAATCAACCAATTGAAAAATCTTTTTTAAGTGACCATTATATTTAATATAGTCTTTAATCATTTTCAAGAATGATTGAGTTTGAGTTTTTGATCTTTTTGCATATCCATAACCTGGAGCATCTACCAAATAAAATGAATTATTTAATAAATATAAATTTAGTGTAATTGTCTTACCAGGTGTTCCTGATACACGTGCTAAACTTTTTCTATTTGTAATTGCATTAATTAATGATGATTTACCTACATTTGATCTTCCTAATAATAAGATATGTGGCAAGTCATCGACTGGCAGGTCGCTTACAGATACAGCTGATTTTATATATTCTGCTTGTTTAATCATACCTAAACCTCCGCTATTCTATTTTATCATAAGATGATAAATACCTAACCTTAATTTGACCATTATCGCAAGTTTTACAAAGAAAAAAATAACCGATTAACTCGGTTATTTTAATGCTTCTTTAAATACGTCACTTACTTTATCAACTGGTATAATTTTTAATTCTTTTCTTACTTCAACTGGAATATCTTCGATATCGCGTTCATTTTCTTTAGGAATTAAAATTGTTGATAAACCGCTTCTATGAGCTGCAATTGCTTTTTCTTTTAATCCACCAATTGGTAATACATAACCTCTTAGTGTGATTTCACCAGTCATACCAACATCTTTTCTAACATATTTATTAGCAGCTGCTGACATGATTGCTGTAGCCATTGTTATACCGGCAGATGGACCATCTTTAGGGACTGCACCTTCTGGTACGTGAACGTGGAAATCATTATTTTCAAAGATAACTGGATCAATACCATAATCTGATGCGTGTGCTTTTACAAAAGATAATGCAGTGATTGCAGATTCCTTCATTACATCACCTAATTTACCAGTTAAGACTAATTGACCTTTACCTTTATAATAAGTAACTTCAACTGGTAATGTATCACCACCAAATTGTGTATATGCCAATCCAGTTACGACACCAATTTGTTCTTTTTCATCAATCATATTATGAACAAACTTTGGTTTTCCAATATATGATTCAATATTTGATTTATTAATTGTTACTTTTTCAACTTTACCCATTAAGATATCTTTAATTGCTTTTCTGACTAAAGAACCAATGTAACGATTTAATTCACGTACACCTGATTCTCTTGTGTAATGTCTAATGATAAAGTAAAGTGTTTCATCATCAATCAAGAATTTATTAGTATCTAATCCATGTGACTTTAATTGTTTTTGGATTAAATGGTTTTTAGCGATTTGAACTTTTTCATGTTCAGTATAACTTGATAACTCAACGATTTCCATTCTGTCTCTTAATGGAGCAGGAACGTTTTCTAGGTAGTTTGCAGTTGTAATGAACAATACTTGAGATAGATCGTATGGTTCTTCTAAGTAGTGATCAGAGAATTTGTTGTTTTGTTCTGGGTCTAAAACTTCTAACATTGCTGAAGCTGGGTCCCCTCTGTAATCTGATGCCATCTTATCAATTTCATCTAATAGAAAGACTGGATTAATTGTTCCTGCATCTTTCATACCTTTTAAGATTCTACCAGGCATAGCACCAACATAAGTTCTTCTATGACCTCTGATTTCAGATTCATCTTTTACACCACCAAGAGATTGTTTAACAAACTTTCTTCCTAATGCTTCAGCAATTGAAATTGCTAAAGATGTTTTACCAACCCCCGGAGGACCAGCGAAACAAAGGATAGTTTGTGGTGTCTTACCAGTCATAATTTTGACTGCTAAATATTCAATAATTCTTTCTTTTACCTTTTCAAGACCATAATGGTTTTTATCTAACTTTTCTTGAACTTGTTGCAAGACATTTAAGTCTTTGCTTGCTTTCTTCCAAGGAAGTGCAACTAAAAAATCAAGATATGTTTTGATAATTTGGCTTTCAGCCATTGCTGAAGGTGTTGATTGGTATCTAGCTAATTCTTGAAGTGCTTTTTCTTCGATTGACTTAGGCATCTTAGCCTTTTTAATCGCTTCTCTTAGCGCATCAATTTCATCTTCTTTCTTAGCTTTATCGCCAAGTTCATTTTGAATTGCGCGCATCTTTTCTCTTAAGTAATATTCTTTTTGATTTTCATCAATTGCTTTTTTAACATCATCATTAATTCTTTGTTCAAGATCAGCAATCATCTTTAATTTAGAAATATCTTCTAAAATTAATTTTAAACGTTTATTTAAGTTTAATTCAGCTAAATATTTATATTTATCTGTTTCATTAATTCTTAAATTGCATGCTAAGATATCTGCAACTTTTTCGGCTGATAGTCCAGATTGAACTTGTTCAGATACTTGTTGTGCATTGTTTAACAATTGATTAGCATTTAAGACAATTTCATTTGCAATCATCTTAATTAATGTTTGTTCTTCATCAATATTTCCAGGAATAGTTTCTACTTCTTCATAATCTGCAACGAAATAAGGGTCGGTTAAGAAATATTCTTTTACTCTGATTCTAGACACAATATTAAACTTAACTTTGTAATTATCGTTAGGTAATTTGATCTTCATTGCTACTTTTGCAAGTACACCATAGTTTTCTAAATCAGATGTTGTAGGATTTTCAATTAATGGATTTTTTTGAACTAATATTAATACATAAGATGAAAAGTTTTTTTCAGCCTCTTCAACTGCTCTTAGGGATACTTTTCTGCCGACTTCAATTCTAAAATCATTGTTTGGCATTGGTACAATTCCACGAACAACAACAGCAGGTAAACTTGTTTGTAATTCCATATTTATCATCCCTTCCTCTATGATATTTTCTATTATATATTATATATCTTTTTTGTCAATTAGCAATCGAATTGCGTGAGTGCCAATAATTCTCACAAAATTACACAATATTATGAATAGAAGTTAATTTTAAAGAAAACCTCCAGAGTCATCTAGAGGTTTATGCTTACTTATTTTTGAATTGAACTGTTTACTAAGAAGTCAACTGCTTTTTCAAATGCAATGTCATTTTTAACTAATTCATCACTGATGTAACGTTTAATTTCTTCAACTTTCATCTTGTAGTAGTTAGCTAATTCTTGGTAACGAGCTGCTAATTCTTCTTCAGTTGCAGTGAATCCTTCAGCTTTAGCAACAGCTTCGATAACTAAAGATTGAGTTACTCTTCTTTCTGCTTGTTCTTTAGCTTGTTGTTCAAATGCTTCTTCTGTTAAACCAGATAATTGTAAGAATGTAGGTAAGTCTAATTGATATTGTTTAGCTTGATTTTCTACATTCTTTTTGAAGTTTTCGATTTCAGCATCAAACATTTCTTGTGGAACATCTAATGATGCATTCGCAACTACAGCTTTAATTACTGAATCAGTTAACACATTCTTAGCATTTGCTGATTTTTGTTCTTGTAAGTCTTTTTCAATTGATTTTTCTAATTCAGCAACAGTTGAGATACCTTCACGATTTAATGATTTAACCCATTCATCGTTTAATTCAGCACCTTTAGTTACTTTAATTTCATGTAATTTAACTTTAAATACTGCTGGTTTACCCGCTAAGTTTTCAGCTTGGTATTGTTCTGGGAAAGTTACGTTAACGTCTCTTTCTTCTCCAACATTCATACCAACCATTCCTTCTTCAAATCCTGGAATGAATTGACCTGAACCAATTTGAAGTGAGAAGTTTTCAGCTTTACCACCTTCGAATGCAACTCCATCTTGGAATCCTTCGAAGTCAAAGATTGCTGTATCTCCCATTTCTAATGCTAAACCTTCAGCTTTTGGTTCTAAATCAGCGTTCATTTGTAATAATGAATTAATTTCTGCTTTTACTTCATCAGTTGTTACAACTGAATCAACTTTAGCAACTTCAACACCTTTATAAGCGCCTAATGTAACTTCTGGTTTGATTGCAACTTCGAATGATACTTCAAAGTCTTTTTCAGTTGAGATACTGTTCCAATCTAAATCAATATTTAATGGATCAGAAACAATTGTGAATTCCTTAACTAACATAGCATCTTGGAATTTGTGTCCAATTGCATGGTTTAAAGCTTCAGCCCATAATGATTGAGCACCAAATTTTTGTTCATAAATTTTTCTTGTTACATGACCTTTTCTAAAACCTTTGATTTCTACATCATCTTTGATGTGATCAAATGCATGTTCTAAAGCATGTTCAAATTCGTGTGGTGTAACTGTAAAAGTAAACTTTACGTGGTTACTATTAATACGTTCAAATTTCATATTTTCCTCCTAAAATAACGTTCATCTTTTTTATTATATCACGTTTAATTATTTTCAATAATAAATACCATTTATTTACAAATTAATTTTCAATCAAATCAATATCAGCTTGAGTTAATCTGAAATCGAAGATATTAATATTTTCTTGTTGACGCATGTTATTGTGTGATTTAGGTATAACAACAACCCCACGTTGAAGCTGATATCTAAGTAAGACTTGTGCCCAAGATTTATTATATTTTTTACCGATTTCTAATAATAAATCCTTGTTTGGAACTGGATCTAATGGTCCCCATGCCTCAGGAACAATATCATTTTTAATACAAAATTTAATAATTTCATGATTCCAACGACTTGGATTTGATTCAATCTGGTTAATCATCGGTTTTACTTTGCTATGATTTATTAAATATGTTAATTGTTCTACATTGAAGTTTGATACTCCTATTGCTTTAAATTTATTTTCCTTATAATACTCAATTAAAATGTTCCATAAAATTAAGTTTTCTTCATTTTTTTCAGATGGGTGATGGATAAGATAGATATCAATATATGATCCAACATCAACTAAAGATTGATCAATTTTATTTTTAATTGATTCAATATGATTAAAATCTAATCCTTTGGTTGAAATCTTTGAGGTTACAAAAATTTCATCTCTGCCAATTTTTGTTTCTTTTAATGATTTACCAATTACAGCTTCATTTCTATACATAATTGCAGTATCAATTAATCGGTACCCATTGTCATAAGCCATCAGTAATTCTTTGGTGTCCATGTTAATTTCACCACCAAATTCGTTACCTATTTTTCCAAATGTATTTGTACCCATACCTACCATCGGAATGAGCATCCCGTTATTTAACTTAATATACTCCATATCTTTCTCCTTTACTGGATTGACATGAATCATAATGTGAAGCACATTTTCAAATGTAGTTTCAATATGATCATGAACTTTTTCTGATATATCGTGTGCTTTTTTTAAACTTAAATAATCATGAACACCAATTTCTGCATCGATATAGATATAGTTTACATGCTTTCTCATTTTTAACATGTCAATTTGTATTACACCAGGTATTTTTAGTATTTCATCTCTTACTTGGTCATAAAACTCTACAGATGGTACCTCATCAACAAGATATGATAACCCTTCTTTTAATAAACTCAAGGCTGTTTTAATAACAAAGATTCCAATGATAAGTGAAACAATATGTTCAATATATAGACCTGTTAAGTGATAAAGAGCAACAGAAATTAAAACGAATAAAGTCACAAATGCATCAGAAATATGATTGACACTATCTGCTTTTAACGTTGGTGTATTATATTTTTTAGCACCTTTATAATTAAGAATTGCAACAAATAACTTAAGCATTAAGACAGCACTAGCTACAATAATTGCTTCTTTTGATGGAATTGATGTAGTTTTATTGATAATAGTCATCAGTCCATCGTATCCAATAAATCCACCTGTAAGTAAAATGACAAAACCTAAAGTTAAGAATGTAACTCCTTCATACTTTTGATGTCCGTAGGGATGATCAAAGTCCGGTGCTTTTGTTGCAATTTTCATCGTTAAAATTAAACCCATACTTACTAAAATATCTGCTAAAGAATTGAATCCATCACTCAAAAGTGATTGTGATTTATATAAATACCCAAATGTTAGTTTAATGACAGTTAGTAAAATATTAACGATTAAACTAATATAAAAAATAGTAAGTACTTGTTTAGATGTTGATTGTTTCATATAGATTCTCCGAAAAAAAGATAGACTTAAAACTTAAGTCTATTTCTTTATTTTTCTTGTTTCAATTGTTTGTTGATATGCTCCTTTAAGTTCTTGACCAACTTTTTCAAGCGTTCTTTCTTTTACAACTTCAAAAGCATTATCTGTCATTTCAGATAAATCATTTTGAGATACATATTCAATTAATGATTTGAATTCCTGATTGTTATTTCCTTTTAACACGTGCGTTTTGTCTTGTAACCAATCGTAATATACGGGTATATCACGTGTAATAATTGGTGTTTTTGAAGCCATAGCTTCTAAGACAACAATACCTTCGGTTTCTTCATAAGTTGGAAAGAACATAACATTTGCACATTGATATGCACCTTTAATCACATCACCATCAACATATCCTGCCATAATTGCATTATTTGGTCTATGCTTAATTGCCTTATTAATAAAGTGCGTGCGTAAGATTTTGTTTAGATGACCAAACCAAATAAACTTATAATCAGGCATCATTCTTGCAACTTCAAAGAAATCATGGAGTCCTTTGCGCTCAAATAAAAGTCCTACACCAATAACGACCTTATCGCCTTCTTTAATATTAAATCTTTCTTTAAAAGCCTTCACTTTGTTTACATCTGGTTTGTATGCATCTAAATCAATACCGTTAGAAATAGCGAGCACAGGAGCCTTCACAACGTGCATACTTTCAATTAAATATTTAGAGTATTTTGTTGGTGTAACAATTAGATCAGCAATACCATATGTGTTTTGTAGGTGTTTGGCAAAGAATGGTTCAATAAAGCGCCATAATCTAAAACTTCTTCTAAAATCTTGATACGTAGAGTGTCCATGTACTAAAACTGGTGCTTTTTTCTTAAAGCGTTTAATATCTTTTGGACTTCCTGAGTTAATATGAACAACATCAAATGTATCTTTTGGGTCAAGGGTATATGAAACTCCCGCAGAATCTAGTGCCTTTCTTTGGTGATAGAATGCTCTTCCAATTCCCGATTTTTTCTTAAGTTTTTGATTACTTGAATAAAGTAAGACTTTCATAAGTTCCCCTTTTATTTTTGATTTTTACTTAAATAGTTTTTTGCGTAAATAGTAGCACCTAAGATACCTGAATTTGCTTGTGATTCAGCATAATAGAACTTTAATTTATCTACAGTTACTTTTGCATGTAAATTACGTTTTACAATTTTTTCTAAATACTCGCGAGGGAATTGTTCACTCATAATCACACCACCACCTAAAATAATGGTGGCAATATCTAAAATCGTAATTTCTGCTGCAATATAAAAACCTAACAAGTGTAAATAATCTTGAATTTCTTTTGAATCAAAGTGATCTATAAATAATCTTTCAAAAGGTGTTTGATTAAAATGTTTTTTATGAATTTCCACTAATTTAAATCCAGAAACATAACTTTCTAAATCACTTTGTTTATCGTTGTAGTTAATACCATTTAAGTATTGAGGTACATGCCCAATTTCTCCAGCCGCCCCATTATCTCCTTGGTATAATTCATCTTTAATACGAATCGCATTTCCAAATCCTGTTCCAAGGTAAAATCCTAAAACAGATTGTTTTGGATTGATATTGAAATATTCAGCATCATACATTAATAAATAATTCACATCATTACCTAATATGATTGGAATATTTAATTCTTGTTCTAGTTTCATCAAGTAATTGCCTTCTAACGCTCTAATATTAGGCGTATCAATGACAGCTCTAGTTTCTTGATCAACTAAGCCAGGGAATCCCATAGAAATTGCTACGATATGATAATCATTTTTATATTTATTTACAAAATCCTTTACTACTTCATCTAATTTATGTGCGATTGGTTGAGATTTATGCTTTTCTTCAAATAAGATATTATTTTTTTCGTCTACCAATCCCATTCTTACGTTGGTTCCACCAACATCAATGCCAATATAATACTTTTCCATACATTTATCTCTTTCTTTTAATAATATAAACACCAGGTTTATCTGCGTAGATAAAGCCATTTTGTTTATTTACTTTTTGTGAAGTAAATATTAATTTTCCATCATTAGGTAGCGTAGATTTTTTAAAATCATTTTTAATATAGTGCGATAATGTGTAGTCTTTTGTTTGTAATTCATAGTAAATATAGTTTTCAATCTTTTCAATTGAAATACCTTTTTTAACATATTTATCAAAACGATATACACTATGTAGCTTTCTTATTTTTAAAATTTGTCTAAACTTACTAATGCTCTTATAATCATACCACTTAATTGAGTTAATTTCATCTGAACTATTATAAGAATTTTCTACACCATTTTTTGAACGATACATTTCTTGTCCTGCATGGTAAAAAGGAACCCCTTGTGAAATTGCGATTAAATGGTTATTTAAATCTTGGTATATTTGTTTTACCTCCAATTTATCATAATTAAATGAGAGTGTATCAAATAAAGTTAAATTATCGTGACATTCCACATAATTTATTGATTTAATTGGCGAATCAAACATGTGTGGAGAACCAAGAATCCCTAACATTGCTTTGTCAGATAGTCCTTGATGTCCTGTAGCGTAGCCTAATTCTTTTGTATGTAATTGGCCTTTAAAAATATTACGATAAAAATCATTAAAGTGCCCTATTTTTTTCATAGTTGCTTGATTAGCCATATTGCTTCTTAACTTCTTAGTAACGGCAGTATCCATATTCCATCCTTCACCATAAAGGATAATTGAAGGATTAATTTTAACTAAGCGTTCATAAGCTAAATTCATTGTTTCATTATCTAATAATCCCATTAAGTCAAATCTAAAACCATCGACTTTATAAAATCTTACAAAATGTTCCAACGAGTCTAAAATTAATCTTCTAACCATATAATTTGTAGTTTCTACATCGTTTTCTAAGAAACATGAGTGTGTTTGTTTGAAGTTTTTGTCATGTCGATAAAAGTAACCTGGTGCAAAGACATCATAAGGGAATAATGCACGTTCATAAACGTGATTGTAAACAACATCCATGACAATACCTAAATTTAATTTGTGCGCCTCATCAACTACTTTTTTAAATTCTTTTATTCTTTCATAAGGATCATTGGGGTTTCTACTTAACCAGCCATCTATTGCAAAATATTGCATTGGATTATAGCCCCAGTTATAAGCTTTAGATTTTTCTATATCATCAACCCCATAAAAATCAAATACTGGTAAAAGTTGTAAATGCGTTATACCTAAATTCTTTATATATTCAAGCACGCTTCCATTTAACTTTTCGCTATGCTCTGTAACACCTAAAAAGGTACCTTTATTTACAACATCTAAATTTAAAGATAAATCTCTAATGTGACCTTCATAAATTACAGCATCTGTATATTTTTTTAATTTTACAAAGTCATATTGTTCTTTTTCAACTTTAGTTAAATCTATAATAATTGAATCAGTTAAATTGCTTGCAATATTATATGGATCTGTTGCAGTCTCAAATTCGTCAACCAATCTTATTTCATAATGATATGGTAAAGATTCTAAATCGCCAGAAACTTCTACTGTCCAGACTGGTTTTTCATATGTCATAGGATATTTACTTCCATTGACGTCAAGTATAATTTCCTTTGCAACTGGACTAAATACTGTAAATGTTGTTTTTTCTTTTGTATATTGATAACCTAAAGGGCCATCATACTTAAATTTTTGATTGAAAGATTTCTGTAATGTAATTAATCCAATTGATAATGGATAACTTACCTCATTAATCCAAATGTGATCAACTAAATGTAATTCTAAATTTTTATCAGTTTTAAAGTATTGGTTCCCATTTTCATTTTTTAACCAGTAAAGTTGATATCCTTCAATTCCAATGTGTGAAATATACACATTTGATTCGATTCTTATTAAATTAAAATCATCTATAAACGCTTTCATATAGACTCGCTTTCTTATTTTTTAAACTAATTATGATAAAATTGACTTATATACAGGGGGACAATTATGAAACCAACTATTAAAGATGTAGCTAAGAAAGCAAACGTATCCATTTCAACTGTTTCGAGAGTCATTAACCAAAAAGGTTATGTTCATGAAGAAACAAAGGTTCTTATTGACAAAACAATTAAAGAATTAGGATTTGTTCCTAATCAGTTAGCTAGAAGTTTAACAAATCGTTCTAGTAAAATTATCGCTGTGATCGTTCCTCACATCGGACCATATTTCTACGGCCAACTTTTAGAAAGTATTGAGGCTCAAGCTCAAGCAAACGGATATAAAATCATGTTCTTCAACGTTCAAGATGATCCTGAACGTGAGCTTGAATATATTAAATTCTTTGAACAATATAATATTGAAGGTATTATTATTGCTTCAAATTTCCAAAATGCAAACAAATTAGATGAAATGAAAGTTCCAATCATCACGATTGACCACATTTTAGATGAAACCATTCCTTCAATTACTGCCGATAGCGTCAAAGCTGGTGAATTAGCGGCACAAAAATTAATTAAAGGTGGTTCTAAAAATTTAGCAGTCTTTAGAGGACCTTCTTTCTTAATGACAACCATCGAAAGAACTTTAGGATTCAAAAAAGAAATTGCTAAACATAATTTATATGCAGAAATCTTTGACTTTGACTTAGTTAATCCTGATGCGAAGTTAATTGAACAAATCTTACGTGCTAACCCTCATATTGATGGTATCTTCTGTTACTCAGATACATTAGCACTTGTTGTTCAATCAACACTCCAAAAAATTGGAAGACGCGTTCCAGAAGATGTGCAAATCATTGGATATGACAACACACCATTCTGTGAATGGGTTAATCCACCAATCTCAACAATCAGTCAACCAATTAATTTATTAGGAAAACAAGCCTTCTTAAACATTACACGATTAATTCGCGGTGTTGAATTAGACACATTGCATGAAGTGATTGATGTTGAAATCATTGAAAGAAAATCTACAAGATAGGAAACGAAAGTTTCCTATTTTTTTAATCTTAAAATTAGACCTGTTAATGAACCTAGTTTAATTTTAAGATGATAATTAAAATGACCTCTTGGCTCATTTATAGCTTTTAATGGTAATCCATTATATTGTCCATAACCAGCATAAATATCTTTATCAGAATTTAAAATTTCTTCATATTGACCTTCAAAAGGTACTGGTATTTCATATGATTCATAATAGTTTGGTGTCATATTTAAGACAATCACTAATGTTTCATTGTCTGATTGTCTCATATAAGCAAAAACAGATGAGTCTACATGATCAGATGCTAACCACACAAATCCTTTCGGTTGATGATCATATTTATATAGAGCATCATTTGTTCTATAAATTTTAGCCAAATCTTTAAAATACCTATTTGCAGAATCATGAATTGGATAGTTTAATAAACCCCAATCCAATTCTTGTTTAAAATTCCATTCATCATATTGAGCAAATTCTTGTCCCATAAAGAGTAACTTTTTACCTGGATGTGTCATCCATAGTGTTAAAAGTAAACGATAGTTTTGGAATTTTTGTTCATACGTTCCAGGCATTTTATTTAATAATGAACCTTTTAAGTGAACCACTTCATCGTGACTAAATGGTAAGATAAATTGTTCATTATATGTATAAACTAAACCAAATGTTATTTTATCGTGATGATACTTTCTATAGATTGGGTCTTCTTTGAAGTACTTCAATGTATCATTCATAAAGCCCATATTCCATTTATAGTTAAATCCTACACCACCAATATCGGTTGGCCATGTTACTCTGGCATAATCAGTAGAATCTTCTGCTGAGAAAATAATTCTGTCATCCTTGCTAAATAGATGATTAGATACTTGTCTTAAGAAACTTAAGGCACCTGTGTTTTCTCCCATATCACGATTTCCTAAGTGATAAATTAAGTTTGATACTGCATCAATTCTAAAGCCATCAACATGGAAGTAATCAACCCAAAAATTAAGTGCTGATTGCATGAAACTTCTTGAAATTCCCTTATCAAAGTCAATGTTACTTGTACCCCAAACAACATTTTCTCTTCTTAAATCATCCTCGAACTCATAAAGGTAGGTTCCATCAAATTTAGATAATCCAAACCAGTCTTTATTAATATGACCTAAAACCCAGTCAATAATTACGCCAATACCTGCTTCATGGCATCTATCAATAAAGTACATTAAATCTTTTGGCGTCCCATAACGTGATGTTGCGGCAAAAAATCCTGTACCTTGATATCCCCATGAATCATCAAGTGGATGTTCATAAATTGGCATGAGTTCAATATGTGTAAATCCATTTTCTTTGACATAATTAATTAAGTCATCAACGATTTCGTTATATCTAATGAAGTTACCATCCTTTTTTTTCCATGATCCTAAATGTAGTTCATAAATTAAAAATGGTTCTTGATAAACTTTTTTCTTTGTTTCAAACCATTTTTGATCATGCCAAGTATAACCATCAATGTCATATACTTTTGACGCATTATTTGGTCTTTCTTCTGCATAATACGCAAACGGATCTGATTTATAGATTATTTCACCACTATTTAAATGAAGTTCATAACGATAAGTAGCCCATTCTAAATTCTCAGGTATCGTAATTGAAAAGAAACCTTGAGGGTGCACTTTTGTTAGCACATGTTTCCAACCTTCATAATTATTGAAACTAGATAAAAGTCTAACTTCTTTGGCATTCGGTGCATATACTGTGAAAGTTGTTGAAATTATACGTCCATCTTTATCTTTATTTAACTTAGAACCTAAAAATTCATAAGCTAAGTAGTCTTTACCTAAAAGATATAAATCTATATGTCCGTCTATTTTATTCATATTATTCCCCTTTGATCTTTAATTATATTTTACTATAAGTAAAATGAAAAAACTGCCGTTATGGCAGTTTTTGTTAGAATTTGATTTCTTTTAAATGCCAAATATCTGCGTTGTATTGAGAAATTGTACGGTCTGATGAGAAGAAACCTGCATTGGCGATATTCATGATTGACATCTTATACCAAGTTTGTTCATCTTGATATAACTTATTAGCTTTTTCTTGTGCTTCAACATATGATGCAAAGTCAGCTAATACTAAGAAATAATCTTTGTTTAATAAATTGTTTAAAACATTATCAAAATAGTGTTCATTATCACCTAAAGTTCTAATGAATGCAAATACATCTTGTAATCTTTGATCTTGTTCATAAATTGCTCTTGGATTGTAATTATTTGCTTTGTAAATATTTGTAACTTCTTCAGCTGTTAAACCAAAGATAATTTCATTATTCATTCCTGCTAATTCAGCAATTTCAACGTTAGCGCCATCTAATGTACCAACAGTTACTGCTCCATTTAACATGAACTTCATATTACCTGTTCCGCTTGCTTCTTTTGATGCTGTTGAAATTTGTTCAGAAATATCAGCTGCAGGGAATAAGAATTCAGCATATGAAACATTGTAGTTTGAAACAAATACAACCTTTAATAAATCATTTGTTTCAGGGTCATTATTGATGATGTGTGAAACTTTATTAATTAATTCAATAATGTCTTTAGCCATCACATATGAAGGTGCTGCTTTTGCTCCAAAAATAAAGTTTTGTGCATGGAAATTCTTCTTGAAGTTCTTATCTGATTTTAATCTTAAGTATACATAAATGATATTTAAGACATTTAATAACTGACGTTTATATTCGTGAAGACGTTTAATTTGAATATCGAAGATTGCTTTTTCGTTTAATTCAACACCCGTATCTTCTTTAATCTTTTGAATTAACGCGCGTTTTTTAGCTAATTTCATTGATTTAATTTGTTTTTGAACTTTAGTATCTGTAGCATAGTTTTCTAATGCTTTTACTAAAGATAAATCTTTTTGCCATTCAGTACCAATTAATTTATCAATGATTTTCACTAATTCAGGGTTGATATGTAATAACCAACGGCGATGAGTGATACCATTTGTTTTATTGTTAAATTTATTTGGATATAATTGATAGAAGTCATTTAATTCGATATTTTTTAAGATTTCTGTATGAAGTGCTGCTACCCCATTTACTGAGTAAGAACCATAAATACAGATATTAGCCATACGCACGCTATTATTTCCAATTAACTTCATTTCGTTAATCTTATTTTCTGCATATGATTTTTCTTGTAACATACGAACGAATCTACGGTTCATTTCTTCAACGATTTCATAAATTCTTGGTAATAAATTTCTGAAAATATCAACATTCCATTTTTCTAAAGCTTCTGCTAAAATTGTATGATTTGTGTATGCACATGTTTCATTAACAATTTGCCATGCCTCATCATAACCTAAATGTTCTTCATCCATTAAAATTCTCATTAATTCAGGAATGATTAACGTTGGGTGTGTATCATTAATTTGGAATGTATAGTATTTAGCTAGATCTTTAACTGATCTACCTAATGCTTTATGTTCATTAATAGCTGACTTAATACCAGCAGCTGAGAATAAATATTGTTGTTGTAATCTTAAGTATTTACCAGCTTCTTTTGAATCATCTGGATATAATGATTCATTTATTTTGCTTACCATATTTAAATACCATTCATCATGGTTATAATGTAAACTTGTAGGTTCAGCTTTCCATAATCTTAAATGGGTTACCACTTCGTTATTTGCACCAACCACTTTAACATCATAAGGAACTGCTTTAACCCAAACTGGATTTTTTAATACTGTATATTCTACATAACCATAGAATGGAATATATACTGCTTCAGCATCTTTTCTTTCTTCCCAAATGAACGGATTATTTAACCAGTTATCTGGATACTCAACTTGTTTGTTATTTTCGATTTTTTGAACAAAGAATCCTTTTTCATATCTTAAAGAGTTACCATACAGTGGTAAGGCAACTGATGCTGCTGAATCTAAGAAACATGCTGCTAATCTACCAAGACCACCATTTCCTAATCCTGCATCTGCTTCTACTTGTTCAATTTCATTTAAGTCATATCCAAAATCATTAAAAGCTGCTTGAACAATTGGAGCATATCCTGAGTTCATTAAGTTAGAAGTAATTAAACGTCCAATTAAAAACTCCATTGAGAAGTAGATTGTCTTTTTTAAATTATTTTCTTTTACGTAATTTGTTGTTTTATTATAATCTTCTGCTAATTTCTTGTCTAAAAGGTGTGCTAGTGTCGCATATCTTTCATATAAAGAAGCATTTTCAATATTTTTATTAAATAAATGATCTAGCGCGGCAATAAATGCACCTTTAAAAGTGTCTTTATTTGAGAAAATTTCTTTCATATTTAAAATTCCTTTCGTTTTTTGCTGACATTACACGTTAATTCTACCATACTAAAGTAGTGGTTTTTTTGTGCAACCGTTTACATTAATCATTCGCAAAGTCATATTAACTCATTTTTACATTTTTTTATAATTAAAGTGGTTTTAATGGGAAAATTCATTATTTTGAGTGTTGAAAGCGATTACTTTATTTGGTAATTATCATTTTTCTTGTGGTTAAATAATCTAACTTTAATAGATAAACGTTTTCCTATTTTTTAAAAAATAAAAAACTTGGCTATTGCCAAGTTAAATTACAAATTTTAGTGTTAATAAAGTTAATCCCAATACAACAAAACCTACCATGAATAATGTGGTAATGTACTTCTTCATTGAAATTTCTATATTGTGTTTTTTTAATAATTCAAACCACATTAATCCTGCAAGGGCACCAAAAGGTGTAAGTAAAACACCAGTGTTTGAACCGATAATACTTGCATATAATCTTTCTAGCGCAACAGGATCTGCTATATTAGGTCTTAAGATTTCAGCAAAAAGCATACTCATCGATTGATTATTCATTAAGTTACTTGCAAAATGTGAAGAGATACCATATCCCCAAATTGGGTCTAAATCATTTAAGAAATTTGCTAAGTGTGTTGTCACGCCACTTTCAGTTAATGAAACAATTAATACAAACATTGAAAGTATCATCGGAATAAAATTCCATGGAGCTTTCTTATATGTATTTGTTACAGCAGTTAACTTAATCTTCTTAATTTTTAAATAGATAATTGCAATTAAAGTTAAACTTAATGCCATTATCACAGTGATTAACCACATTTCTAATGAAATCACATTTGATAGTGCCATTAAAATAATACAAACAATCAAATGTGCTAGCGCAATACCGACTAATACAGGTTCTTTTAATTCAACAAAACCTTCTACTTTTTCCATTTTTTGGTTTAATTGATTTCTAAAAATTAAGTAAATCATTCCTAATCCCGAGAATCCTGCAACTAAACCAGGTAAAGCCATCACTTTGAAATATTCCATAAATCCAATTTCATACACAGATGCTAAGTAAATATTTGTAGGGTTACCAATAATTAAAAGTAAACTCCAAGTGTTTGCTGCAGTTAATACACCAAATAAATAAGCATAAGGTTTAATTTTTGTATTCTTACAAAAATAAATTAAAAATGGTGTTAAGGTTAAGATAATAATATCGTTAGATGTAAACACAGTTAAAACTGATGCTAATAAATATACAGAAATAAATATATAGATTTGCTTTGAGCCTATTTTATTAATTAATTTATAGGCTAACCACTTGAAGAATCCTACTTCATCTAAGAATAATGATAAAATTGTTAGAAAAATAAATAGTACAATCAGTTTCACTGGATTCATTGATGAATCCGCAAACATCATATCTTTTAATGTATTTAAGTCAACAAATCCAAAGACAATGGATAAAAGTGCTCCAATTAGAATGATTATCCAATGTGTTTGAAACTTTCTTTTGAAAATATGTATTTTAGGAAAAAACACTAAAGATAACATCATTACGGTAATCGTAATAATAAATAAAATAGTTGCCATGATGAATAATTAGACCTACGATTCTTGGTTAATTTTTTTAATTTTTAATAATGCTTTTGGGTGGTTAAGTATATTTTTTGCTAATGTTGGAGGAAATAATATATCTGGTTGATAAATTCCATTTTTAAAGTTTGTTAAATAGGCTAATTCTTTTTCATTGAAATTAATTATTTCTTTTAACACGTCATTAAATAACTTTTTTTCATTAATTGTTTGATTATCCATTAAACTTAGGTAAAATGCAACCATTTTTCTAATAAATGGAACTTGTTGAATTATAATTTTATTTTCAGAAAATAATGTCTTTAACACACTTGAATCTTCATCATTAACTAGATAATTAACAATATAAATTGCGTAATTTTCAGCTAACCCAAGACTATTGATGTGAATATCCTTAAACGTTTCATCTTTTCTAGCAAACTGTTCGGGTTTTAAGATGTGCGATCTATTTAGATAATCAATTCTTAAGTCAAACTTAAGCTTTGATTTTTCATCTAGAATGACATAGTTGTCAAATGATGAGGTGAATTCAGATTTTTTAGCATCAATTGAAAAAGACTGTTTTAGTAGAATATGTGGTAATTGTTTTAATAATTCTTTTCTTACTTCTGATACATGTTTTACATCAAGTGTCGTATCAAAATCAAACTGAAGTTTATTTTGAAAGTATTCGGTTTCTTTAATTAAATATTGAAGTGCTGATAAACCAGTTAATTTAAGTGGTTCAACGATGACTTCATTATCAAATGCTTGAAATAAATCCGCTAATCTTAATTTTTCTTTTTGCATAATTTGCCTCTTATATTTATATAATCACTAGTATTGTATCACATCAAAAAATAAAATCCTCCATTGTGGAGGATTATTTTACTTTTTCTTATAATCTTGTTTTCTAATTGATCCATCACGTTTATGAATCACAATTGATGAGTCTTGATTTTCAGCAAGTTTTTCAGCAAATTCAATAGCTTCTTTTTGTGTTCTAAAATACTTAATTGTTTTTGTTGAACCTTCTTTTCTTACACGCCATTCTCCAGCATGTTCAGCATCTGTATCTTTATTTTGAGAAATATGATATTTTGCAGGACGTTTTGGTTTTCCATCTTCTTCAACTTCCTCTTCTTCAGTTTCCTCATCTTTTGCTGTCTCTTTAACCTCAGTTTTAGTTGGAGCTTTTGGCTTATCTTGCATTACTGGTTTTTCTTCAGCCTTCACAACTTCTTTTTCAGTTTCAGATTTTGCCTCAACAACTTTAGCTGGTTCTACTTTTACAGGCTCAGTTTTCATTTCTTGTTGCTCAACTTTTCTTTCAGCAACTGCCTTTTTCTTTTTAGGCTTAAATAGAATAACTGCTAACAAAATAATTAGTAGTAAAGCACCACCAATAATTAGATATTCTGTTAAACCCATATTTTCAAATCCCCCTTCAAATACTAACATACAAATCCTCCTTTATTCTTTAATTATATTTTACATAATTTTTATTAAATATTGGTGTTTTTATACTAAAAACAGTGTTTTTCAATAAAAAAAGTTGATTTATTCGACTTTTAAATACTTTTTATGAAGTTTAGGGCTTCTTTAAGCCAAGTGCTTTGTTCTTTATATGTTTCTTCAAATAATTTAGGATCAACATTTTCCGGTGCAACTTCACTGGTTGCAAGTGATAATCCATGTGGTCCATTTTCAAAAATTCTAACCATATGTGGTGTTAAAGTTAAAACTAATTTTTCAACCAGTTTATAAGTGTTTCCAACGAAAACTGACTTATCTTCTTCTGTATGCCATACATAAATTGGTGGTAGTTTTCTTTTAATTTGTTTTTCTAAAGATACTTCATCTAAATACTTTTTACTTTCTCCTAATAAAGCATCAAATGATCCTTGATGAATTAAATCTGGTTCAGTTGAAACAACAGGATAAGCTAAAATTGCACCACTGATAAAATTCTTATAATTAATCACAGTTTGAAGTGCTAAGTGCCCACCAGCTGAAAAACCAAGCAAGAAGATTCTACCAATGTTTGGTTCTTTTTTTAATTTAGTTAGTAATTCATAAACTTCTAATGTTGTTTCCGGATAAAGTAATTTAGACTCTCTATAGTAATAAACTAGTGTGTGAAAATCTTCATTTAAAATTTTATCGGCTACAACCTTTGACTCTCTTTGGGATGTATATTGATATCCTCCACCAGGAAAGATTACAAATATATCTCTTTTTGCCTCTTTAACGTATGTTAGCATACCATAATTATTGCTCGATAATTGTATACGTTTTTCAAAACTCATTTTAAACTCCTAAAACTGGTAATAATAAATAAATAAAAATTGCAGTGTGTATCATAAAGCCTAGCCAGTTAACTAAAACAAAATACCAATGTCGATTTTTATGTCTTAAAACATATAAACTGTATAAACCACCTAAAGATCCAAAGAAAAATGAAAACAATAATAATGAACTTTCTTTTATTCTCCATTTATTTTTGATTGCTCTTTTTTTATCTATTTTATATAAAGATGCTGTAATTAGGGAAACTAATACCCAAACAGCTGAATGAATAATTAAATATATCATGTCTCTCTCCAAAATTTAGTATATCCTTTTTTATCTTTCATATTATACTCGATGATACGAGTTAATAAGTGATAATTGATTTCATCTTTATATTTTATTCTAAATAAATGTGTTGTTTGTTCATATTTAGCTAATGAAATCTCATCCTTAAAGTATTCCATTGCTTTAACTTCTGGTGCTACAGAAAAGTGATTTTTTGAAGCAGAGAAGGCAAGAATAAATGTACCATCCATTAAAAACATAGGTTGATTATATTTGATTTCAAGATTTAAATTAAAATTATTTTTAACCCAATTGCACAAATCTAAAAATACTTTACGATTTGACTCTTCTTTTATGAATCTTTGACCATAATCTTCTAAATCTTTAATGTAACCCATATAATCACCTCAAATTAAAATTAAAGCAAATATAATTGCTATGCATACTGTACTTAATAAGTTTACCATATCATTATTCACAAATGGTAAACCAGACACCAGTTTGTATTCTCCGTGATTTGTTCTTTTTTCTATTTTTTTCCCTGTTTTTAATTCAATGTATTTTGCTTGTAAAAAAATACCTAGATAACTATCAAAAACACAACCTAAAAAACCACCGATTGTAATCATAATAAAATAACCAAATAAAGCTATTGAAAACTCAAAGGTTATTCCATATAACAAGATAAATAAAAACGAAATAAATATGCTTCCGAAAAGTGAAGACAATGTCCCTAATAAACTAACTCCACCAGACTCACCTCTTGGCACTTCTTTAAAGTTTACAATCGATACAATTTTACCTTTTGAGGTTTTACCAATTTCTGATGCCCAAGTATCAGAAGTTGATGCGGCTATTCCAACAGCAGCAACAACCATAAAAATTTGTTCTTTAGTGACAAAATAAATCACTGAAAAGATGGTAGCAGCTAAAATATTAGCAATCACTTGAATAAAGTTCCTTCCATCTTTTTCTTCTTTTTCTAAATGTTTTATTTTTTGAATGATACTGCTTGATAAAAAGAATGAGATTAAAAGAACGAACATAATATATGTTCCCATTCCATAAATTAACGTACCGAATAAGGTAGCGGCAATTGCTCCTGAAAGATTTAAGGACTTCTTTTTATAAGATAGAATAGCAATCAATAGACTTAAGATGAACCCAATTAGAAAATCCATACAATACCTTCCTTTATAAAAGTAATAGCAAAAGCCAGAGTAATAAACTTGTTGATAAAGGAATTGATAAATTATCTAGTCCTTTAGGTGTAAATAATTCTACTACTGTTGCAACAACTGCAATTATTATACTAAATAATAGCGTATAAATGAAAGGAATTGATACCCCAATAAGACTCATTGTAAAAACTACTATAAGTGAGGCAACAAACATGGTAACTGTTCCAATGATACTTTTACCATTTATTAATTTTTTCTTACCATAGGCTTTACCAAAAACTGCTGCAAATCCATCCCCGTAACCTAAGATAAAAATACCTAATCCAGCAATAATTGGATCCATGAATGTGAAACTTGCAATTACTAATAACAATAGTGAAATTGGAAAATAAACTGTACCTAAGTTACCTTTGTCATTTCTTTCCATACTCTTAATTAAATTCATCTTGTAAGATGCATAATTAAGAAGAATAAATACAATTGGTGGAATAATGGCATAATACATGTTATCAAACATAAATATAACAAAGAACCACCAGTTAGCTACACCAATATGGATAAACTTTCTTGCACCTTCATCATTTAAAACATTTTTCTTTTGTAGGATAGTCGATAAACCAATCATCAAAAACACAAAGACAAAAGAAAATACTAGCCCTAAGATATTATTCATTTATGGTATACTCCTTAATTAGTTTTATTTTTCTCATTTCACTTACACTTTGTTTTCTTGAAAATACATCATATCCATTTTCAATAATGACATCAATAATCTCTCTATATAAAACAAGTGCATATGTTAAGATTTGGCGCTCTTCTTTCGGAAAAACATCCATATTTTCTAATGCAATTCTGTAATGGGTTTTTGCAGTGAAGGCAATCTCATTAAATAAATTCATAAAATCATCATTTATTAATCCAATTGCTAAGTCACTTATTTTATAGTTGTATTTTGACATTAAATCGCTAGGTAGATATATACGATTGATCTTATAATCTTCACCAATATCGCGAAGAATATTTGTTATCTGCATGCCAACACCTAAATGATAAGAAACTAAATCTAGTTTTTCTTTATTACCATTTGGTGCTAGTATTGGCGTTAACATCATTCCGACACTAGATGCAACTTTTGTAGCATAATTTCTTAATTCCTCTAAAGAGTTAATTGGTTTAAAGTTTAAGTCCATATATTGGCCTTCAAGCATGTCATAAAATGGTTTAAAATCGAAATCCTGATAAAACTTCTTACGAACATCTAAAAGTGCTCTAAAGATGAAATTATTTACTTCTTCGTTTCTTACAAAATCATCAAGTTCTTTTTTTAGTTGATTTAACGCAGCTAAATCATTTGATTGATCGATGATATCATCTGCATAACGACAATACGCATAAACTGCATACACAGCATTTTTCTTATCTTCATTCGTTAACATACTAAATGCTTTATAGAATGTCTTAGAGTTTTTCTTTATAATACGTTCGCATTTTTTATAATCTCTTCTTAATTGGCTCATTTAAATCATCCTTTAATATTTCATTAACTGCTAATTTTGCAGATGTTAAGACAATTGGAACGCCTGCACCTGGATGGTTCGAGCTTCCTGCAAAGTATAAATTCTTTACATATCTAGATTTGGTTTGTGGTCTAAAATAATTACTTTGTTTAAGTGTAGGCTTTAAACCAAATGTTGCACCATGTTTTAAATTGAATTTTTCTTCAAAATCATTTGGTGTGTAATAAGTTTTAACTTCAATATGTTCAAGTATATCTTCAAATCCTTCTTTTTAGCCATGATATTTAAGACATGATTCTCATATTTTTCAGTAAACTCTTTAGTCCAAGTATGTTTTGAATGATGTTTATTTGGAACAGGTACTAAAATATATAACAATTCTTTTCCTTCAGGAGCAACACTCTCATCAATTTGACTTGGGCTATATACATAAAAGGATGGATCTAATGGCATCTGATCTTCAAATAAATTGTTAACATTTTCTTTGAAGTTTGAAGTGAAATAAATATTATGAAGAGCTTTAGGATATTTTTTATTCATCCCTAGATAAATTAAAAATGATGAGGATGAATACTCCATTTTATCTACCCTTTTATAGGTATATTTCTTTTTATATTTATTTTCCTTAATTAAATTATCCATTGCATAAGGGAAATCCGCATTCGATAAAATAAGATCTGCAGTTATCATTTCATGATTTGAAATAACATCTTCTGCAATTTTATCTTTAATAACTATCTCGCTTACATTTTGATTAAATAAAATCTTACCACCAAGTTCTAAAAAACGACGTTCCATTGCTTTAGCCATACTATACATGCCGCCTTTAATATAATAAACGCCATATAAAAGTTCAATCATTGGAATAATTGTATAAATGCTTGGTCCTGAATAAGGTGATACACCAATGTATAATGTTTGGAAAGCTAATGCTTGACGCATTCTTTCATCATCTACAAATTTACCAATTGAGTCATAGGCATTTGAAAATGTTTTTAACTTTAATGCCTGATATAAAGTTTTTGGATTATAAAAGTCACTTGGTTTTCTAAAACTACGATCAATAAAATCATTTTTAGCAATTAAATATCTTTTATAGATATCTGCTAAATACGCTAAATATCCTTGTGTATCTTTTTCACTGATTGCTTCATGCGTTTTAGTCATATGTACCAAATCAGAACTTGCATCCATTTGATAACCATCTGCGAAAGTTAAACTAAGCATTGGTTCCACACGACTCATTTGAATATAGTCTTTAGGATCAACACCACTATATCTAAATAATTCTTCATAAATGTCTTTCATCATAACAATTGTAGGTCCAACATCAAATTTAAAACCATTAGATTCAATTTGATACATTCTTCCGCCTACTTTTTCATTTTTTTCTAAAATAGTCACATCGTATCCATTTTTTTGTAATCTAATTGCTGAAGCTAAACCTGCAGTTCCTGCACCAATCACAATAACTTTTTTCATATAGAACCTCCATGTAAATTAAGTATATTGTAACAAGTTAAACTATTAACTTAATTTTAATGACATCAAATGCACTTTTTTTGTCATAAAAAAAAAGAAATCATCAATTTTCTAATGATTTCTAATTGGTTGTTCAAATTTATCTAAATAAAAAGTAATGATAGGTTCAAATCTAAAAATTGATTCAGATTCACGCTTTTCAAAAATAAACTGCGATATAAATGGTGATTCTAAATGAGTAAGTTCAATAACTAACTTGTCCTCGCTTGAGGCTAAAACAGTTAAAAATACTTTTTGTCGCTCATAATTAATCGTTCTAATAAATCTTAAATAACCAATTCGTTCGTTTAGATTTAATCGATCAACTGATTCATCATCATGCGTAAACTCAATAAAATCTTTGTTTACACGGACTGAATTTACTTTTAATGAATTTTTATCAAGTTTAAATGTTAAATCGTGTTTGAAAACAACATTTGATGATTCTTTTTCATAAGTTAATGTCTTAACATATAGATCTAACTGATCTTTGTTGATATCATTTGACAACGTAAAGTTTCTAAAATGTTTTTGAATTAAAGCATATATTTTAACAAAATCAGTCGTTTGAGAGGTTAAGATAATTGCTATTTTTAAATCTTTAAACACATAAATAACTTGCCCAAACATGCCATCTGCTGCATATTCGTTCTCATTTACGATGTGGAATTGATATCCATATGAAATACCTCTTGATTTTGATGCTTCAGTCCCAACACTATCTTGTTTAATGACTTGGCTTTTGGTTGCTTCATCTAAGAATGCTTTAGAAACAATGCGTTTACCTTTATAAACTCCATCATTAAGTAAAAGTATGCCTAGTTTTGCCATTGCATCATGAGTGATTGCTAATCCACTTCCGCCGTAACTATTGCCTTCAGGTGTTTCTTCCCAAAAATAATTGGTGATTTCCAATGGTTTAAATAGTCTTTCATCTAAAAATACCTGTAATGTTTTTCCAGTAGTGATTCGAACTAATGCTGATAAGATATGTGATGTTCTTGTTGAATATAGGTATTTACTTCCTGGTTTGTTAACGAATTCTCTAGAAAAAAAAGTTTTAATAAAATCATCATCGACTAATGCATCTTTAAAGTTTTCATATTTTAATCCACTTGACATCGACAAAAGATGCCTAATTGTCATCTTTTCTAAATTTTCATTGAGAATCTTTGGAAAATAGTCCTTAAAGTACTTTGACACTTTATCATCTAAATTTATTAATCCATCATCTAATAACATTCCAATTGCTAGCCCTGTAAATGATTTAGTAATGGAAAACATGATTCTAGGCTGATCAATTTGATATGGTTTTTTATTCATTTGATATAATACTTCATTTTCGTTAACTATTCCAAAACTAATATTCTTAATACTTTCGTTTTGTTCACATTCATTTAAAAAATTATATATTTCTTGATACATATTTTCTCCCTAGCTAATTGCTTGTAGTAATGTCATTAAAAAAGTTAATACAATCATCGTTGATGCCACATAAATCGGGACTTTCTTATCAATAATTTTCTTAAGTTTTATTGAACTTGCTGAAATTAACAATACCAATCCTAGTATGAAAATATACCAGTAAACCACTCCAATTTTACCATCTGAGATTGTTAACCAGCCATTATCAATGAAATCTAAGAAAAAGTAGGGGAAATTACTACCACTAAATTTTATACCGAAAGCGTACATAATATATGCAAATATCATATAGTATAATGGCGTAATTAAGCCAAATAAATAAAGTTTCTTACGATAAATTCTACGATCATTTAATAAGTAATCTAAAATTGAAACAATTGGTGTTAAAGTATGAACCAAAATATTTGATGGAGTTAATAAATAACTTAAAGGTAATGAAGGGGTTAGTAAAATTGAAAACACCACATAAGTTATGAGTATGCCAACGGTTAAAGTATATTTCGATATAAAATAACCTTCTTTCATTTCTTTATCACGATAAATATAAATTAATCCTACTGCTGCAATCATAGCCATCCATAGATTACTTTGGATTGTAAAATATAACATCATGGATGTACCACCCATAAAGTCTACTGAGCTTGCAAACATTTGTAAGTAAACGCCAGCTAAAGCTGATAAGATGATTAACCATTTGAAAATTGTCTTTTTGAACATTTTTAATTCCTCTTTTGTCGTTTCTTAACTTCATTATAAACTATTTTTAACTCATTTTCATGTGATAATAAAAAAATGTTGAGTTTCCTCAACATTTTGATTATTTTTTTCTTACCTAGTTGAATTTACTGCATTTTTCAAACTGATTTGCTCTAAATACATTTGATAAACCTTTTTTACTAGATCATCCCAATTACGATACAAATCTTTATATGCATTTTCACAGACTTGTTCATAGGCTTTCATATCACTAAAAATCTCAACAATACGGTTAGCATAATCTTTGACATCATCCTTTGCTAGGTATCCATTTCGATTGTCAATAATATTTGATGCAGTTACCGTATTTTCTAAAAATAAAGTTGGTGTCTTTTGACTTGCCGCTTCTATTTGAACAAGTGATGATGTGTCATATTTAGATGGAAAGACAAATAAATCTGCCATATTAAAATATTCTGCAAGTAGCTCTCTATCTGCAATCTTACCTAAAATTTTGACATCATTTTTTAAACCATAAAAATTAATCTTGAAATCAAGTTGATTCGTATGTGGTCCTGAACCAATAAAAATCATTTTAAATTTAAAGTCTTTATCTTTAAGTTCTTTTAAAACATCAATTAGAAAATAGATATTTTTTATTTTATCAATTCTTCCAACAAATAAAAATACTTTTTCATCTTTAATTTCATGCTTAGATTTTAAGTAAAGAACTGTTTTTTGATTTTTACTATAAACAAAATCAGTTCCATTTTCTAATACAAGGGGTTCTTTCTTTAATCCAAAGCCATGATAAATTTCTGCTATTTTTTTATTAACTGCATAACATTGATCAAGTTCATTTAATAAGGAAACTATTTTTTTGACCATGACTTTAGATATAAGTTTAGACTTTGTTCTCATTTGAAAATCTTTATGATATTGACTGTGCAAAGTACCAACAACTGGTATGCCTCGTCTTTTCGCGTATTCTACACCGACTTCGCCAATGGCATATGGGGAGTGAATATGTACGATATCTAATTGAAGCGAGTTTAATCTATCCATAAACTCTTTATCTTGTTTAGGCCGTGGTAAATCATAATCTGTTAAGGGAATTGGCATCTTCTTACAACGAATGACTTCATAAGGAAATTTGTCTTTATAGTTTGCATCTCTTCCTTTCGGACAAAAAACATAGACGTTAGCAACTTTTGATAATCTTGTTGCATAACTATCTACGACTTTTACCACACCATCGATCATTGGATAAAATGTATCAATAAATAATCCAATATTTATTTTCCCCATCAAATCACCCTATTCTAGGACTTTAACTAATTCGAATTGTTTTAATAACTCTTCCGCTTTAAAATGTTTGAAAAACTCAATTAAACTAATTGATGTTTCATCAACATTTAAAATACCTAATTGCGTCCCATTTGATAAGGTAAAGAGTTCATTTAGTAAACTACTTCCAATACCTTGTCTTCTGTAATTCTTATGTACCGCAATTTGAAGTAATGAGCGTTTATTTAGATCACTAATTGCATATCCAATTATTTTATCGTTATCTTTTACGACTAAGTATGTAAACTGACCTGGATTTCGATTAAGTGAACTAAATGAGTTTTGCCATGAAGGCATAACATCCATTAAGTCCTTAACATCATTATAGTCAATTTTGTCAACTTTCTCAATTGGATACACCTTATATTTTTTATCAATTTTATTAATTTTAAAACATGGGAAGTCTCTTTGCTTTTTAAAACCTAATTTAGTATATAAATTATATGCCTTTTCATTGATTGTAATTACTTCTAACATATAGGAATGAATCTTCATATTTTTAAAAGTATGAATGGAATGAAGGATTAAACTTTGAGCAACTTTTTGACCTCTAAATTTTGGTCTTACCCCAATGGATACAACATATCCAATATTCGCTTCATCATTTTGTTTATAAGCATTCATGATGACACCTGCTAGTTGACCATCTATTTTAGCTGCATAAGATATTTCTGGATCCATTCCTCTTACCTTCATCATATTCATAAAATCTTGATAAGGGACGTGTCTGAATCCCACATAATCACTAAAGGCATCAGAGAAACACTCATAATATGCTTCGCTACTTAAATCTTTTAATTTGATAAATTCCATATAAACCTCCATAAGTATTCATTAACTATTTTTAGTATAGCATGAAGGTTTTTAATTGATTTTACGCTTTGCATAGAAAAAATTAAAAGAAACTATAAGTTTATTTTTTTCTAAATTTATTAACTAAAAAGAAAAAACACCAGTTTTTAACTGATGTTTTGGTGTTTTAAATAGAGCATTCATCACCTTCACATTTAGGTGCGTCTTCTTCATCTAAAAGTGTAAAGGACTTAGTTTCTTCGAGTGCTTTAGTAATTGCTTGTTTAAAGATTGCTGTATCTTGTGCACCACTTACAGCGTATTTTCTTCCGAAAATAAAGAATGGGACACCTTGTATGCCTATTGATTCTGCTTCTTCAATATCTTTATCCACTAAATTGGCAAATTCATTTGTATTTAGAATAGATTTTACTAATTCCTCATCTAATCCTACAGATGTGGCAAGTTTTGTTAAAGTATCATGATCACCTAGGTTTAAACCTTTAACAAAATAACCATCCATTAATAGTTCAGTTAATTCTGATTCTTTACCATATTTTTTAGCTAGTTTTGCTAATCGGTGAGCTTTGTATGTCGATACGTATTGAATTTTATCCATATGATAATCTAAACCAACCATTTTCGCATAAGTTGTTGCTTGACCATACATCACTTTAACTTGTTCTTTTGGAATACCTTTAATTTTGCTTAATCCTTCAATACCATCAATTGCAACTTCTGGTGCATCTGGATTTAATTGATATGCTTTGAATACCAATTTAATCTTATTTTCAACACCTAATTCTTTAATTGCATTCTCTAATTTTCTTTTCCCAATATAACAAAATGGACAAGAATAATCACTCCATATTTCAATATTCATCATCATATTTACCTCCATGAGTTCATATTCATTTTAACATGTGGGCTAATATTGAAACGCTTAATTGCCTATAAGTTGAAACTTATGTGTTTTTTACTTTTTTGTTGAGCGTTTCTAAAAGTATAAAACTTATAATAATAATTATCAAAATATATAAGGGTAATGATTGAATCGTTACGTAATTTGCGATTAAACCAAAAATAGCTGGCATAAGTACAACTCCAGAATATGCAAAAAACATTTCAATCGAAATTATTGCTTGAGATTTTTTTCTATCAAATAAACTCGGTGTTCGATGAATAATTGAAGGAAAAATTGGTGCAGCACCTAACCCTGCAATAATAATACCTAAAACTGCTACTTGATAATATATAAATGAAAATAAGATTACAATCATCCCAGTTATAATAAGTAAAAATCCAATACGAATGATATGTTTTGATTTCACTTTATTTGATAATATACCCGAAATGATTCTACCTACTGTCATGCCAATAAAGAAAATTGATGCGAGTAATGCACCTAAATCCTCACTAATTCCTTTATCTTTGACAAGATACGTACTTACCCAGTTAAACATTGTCGCTTCAAATCCTGTATAAAGTAAAAATGCAAACATCAAATACTTAATATGCTTTATTTTAAGTACTTGAAAAATGTTTAAGTGTTCTTGTTCATTTTGTTGTTCTTCTCTTTGTTTCTTCCACATAAATAATGATCCAAAAACAATTAATGAGATAACTAGTTGAATCATTGCAACAACTTCATAACCTTTTTGCCACCCTAATTTATTTGAAATTGCATAACTCATTGCAAATGGACCTACTAAAGTTCCAATTCCCCAAAAAGCGTGTAAAAAGTTCATATGTTTCTTTTTATAATGGAGTGAAACATAATTGTTTAATGTCGAATCAATTGCACCAGCACCAAATCCATAAGGGAAAGCAAAAAGAGAAAGCATTAAAAGTGAGTTTGAGATACTAAACCCAAACATTGCAATCGCCGTTAAGAAAACGGATATACTAGTGACGAGTCCAGAGCCAAACTTATGATTAAGTTTACTCGCAAACAAACTTGATGTAATTGTTCCAAATGAAATCAGCATCGTTAACATGCCCATAGATGAAATTGGTATATTTAAATCTTTATAAATTACAGGCCATGCTGAACCTAATAAAGAATCTGGTAAACCCAAACTAATAAATGCTATATAAATAATAACTAATAAAATAGATGCCATAATTAACCTCTTATTTGTGATTATATCAAAGTAAATTCGTTTATAATAGTTTTAGAGGTAGCTTATATGATTATTTTTATTTCACCAAGTAAAACTTTTACAAATTCAATCAAACCAGGGAAATCTATTTTATTTAAAGATAAGACAGAAAGATTATTTAATGAAATTAAATCATTTAAAAAAGATGAAATTAAAATAAAATTCGACTTATCCGATAAATTAGTAGATGAGGTTTATGATTATTACCATAAAGAACAAACATTAAGCCAAGCAATTATTCGCTATGGCGGTATTCTTTATAAGTCTTTAGATGCAGAAACATTAAACTTTAAAGATAATCAAATTTTCATTTTATCAGCAATGTATGGTTTAGTTCCACATGATGCAGAAATTAAAAAATATCGAATTGATTTTACGCATCGTATGTTAGGAAATCTCTATCACTACTGGAAAAAAGATTTAACTCACTATATGAAACTTGAGTTCAAAAATGAAATATTAATTGATTTAACAAGCAAAGAATTTGAAGATTTAATTATCAAACCAAAATATCGAATTGATTTTAAAGTATTAAATCAAAAAACAACACCGACTGTATTACTTAAACAAATGCGTGGTTTATTTGCTAGAGAAATCGTTAATAAAAACATACAAACACTCGATCAGATTAAATCGTTAGTTATTAATGATTTTAAATTTAATC
The DNA here is from genome assembly GCF_900660755.1 of Acholeplasma hippikon. Classification (NCBI taxonomy): domain Bacteria; kingdom Bacillati; phylum Mycoplasmatota; class Mollicutes; order Acholeplasmatales; family Acholeplasmataceae; genus Acholeplasma; species Acholeplasma hippikon. Next base: position 269,276 of record NZ_LR215050.1, on the reverse strand, counting down.
AAGAACTTTCAACTGAATTTGAGTTCATCTTTACAAAGTAAAAAGCTTGCCGAAGCAAGCTTTTTTTCTTATTTTTCTTCAAATTGTGAATTATATAATTCTGCGTAGAATCCGTTTGCTGCAAGTAATTGGTCGTGAGTGCCACTTTCAATGACATCCCCTTCTTTCATTACTAGAATTAAATCAGCATTTTTAATTGTACTTAATCTATGCGCAATTACGAATGAAGTTCTACCCTTCATTAATGCATCCATTGCATCTTGAATTAATACTTCAGTTCTTGTATCAATTGATGAAGTTGCTTCATCGAAGATTAATAATGGAGCATTTTGAATCATTGCACGAGCAATTGTTAATAATTGCTTTTGTCCTGCAGATAAGTTTAACTTGTCAGTTAAGATTGTATTGTATTTTTCAGGTAATGTATTAATAAAGAAGTGAATACCTACTGTCTTACAAATATTCTTGACAGTTTCAGCATCTACATCTTTCTTATTGAAGACTAAGTTTTCATAAACAGTACCTTCAAATAACCAAGTATCTTGTAGAACCATACCAAATAAGTTATGAACGTTTTCTCTTGTTAATTCTTTAGTATCAACACCGTCAATTGAAATTGAACCTTCGTTTACTTCATAGAATCTCATTAATAGGTTAACTAAAGTTGTCTTACCTGCTCCTGTTGGACCAACGATGGCAACTTTTTGACCTGCTTTAATGTTAGCAGAGAAGTCTTTAATAATAATTTTGTTTTCATCATATCCAAATTTAACATGATCAAACTTAACATCACCTTTTACATTTGTTAATTGTTTAGTCTTGTGTGATTCATCTGCTAATTCTTTTTCTTCTAAGAATTCAAATACACGTTCTGATGCAGCTGTACCTGATTGTAAAGCGTTCATTGATTGAGCCATTTGTGATAATGGTTGTGTAAATAATCTAACGTAAATAATAAATGCTAAGACAACACCAAACTCAATCTTATTGTTAGAAACTAATAATGCACCAACAATAATAACTGCAACATATCCAATATTACCAACAAAACTCATTAAAGGCATCATTAATCCTGAGAAGAATTGAGCTTTCCAACCACTAACAAATAATTTTCTATTCATAGTTTCAAATTGTTCTTTTGCTTCATTTTCTCCGTTATAAGCCTTAACGATTGTATGTCCTGTATATGTTTCTTCAATGTGTCCATTTAAAGCACCTAATTGACCTTGATATGTCTTAAAGTGTTTTTGTGAACCCTTAATGATTGTTGCCATAAAGACAAAACCAATTACTGAAGATAAAATTGCTGTAAGTGCCATTAACCAGTTTGTATAGAACATCATAACAATTGACCCAATAAACATGGTAATCGCAGTTACTAATGTACCAAAGCTTTGTGCAAATGTTTGTGCAATTGTATCAACGTCATTTGTGAATCTACTTAAGATATCACCGATATTATTAGTATCATAGTACTTAAATGGAACTTTATTGATTTTTTGTGCCATTTCTTTTCTAAACTTGTTAGAAACTCTTTGACCAATTGTAACCATGAAGAAACCTTGAATATAGTTAAAGATAAAACCTAAAATATAGAAGATAACTAATGTGATTGCAATTCTATCAATTTTCTTAATATTAATACCATTAACGATATCAGTCATACCAGCAGTGATTTCGTTAGTGATTGTTTTAATCATATCAGGTCCTAAAAGGTTTAGGATTGTTCCGATGAATGCAAGGATAATCGCAAGAATTAAGATGGCTCTATAAGTTCTTACATAATTTAATAATTTTTTGAAGGATTTTTTGAAGTCTTTAGCTTTTTCGCCGACGCCCATGCCGCCATGACCATGACTAGATGTTCTTTGACGTGGTTTTTGTTCATCATTATTCATTTGCTAATTCCTCCTCTGATAGTTGTGATAATGCAATTTCTCTGTAGACTTTATTATCTTTTAGTAATTCTTTATGCGTACCAGCACCAACAATCTTACCTTCATCTAAGACTAAGATAACATCAGCATTTTTAATTGTACCGATTCTTTGTGCAACAATTAATGTAATTTGATTGTTTAAGTTTTCTTTTAACGCATTTCTTAAATTACGATCTGTACGATAGTCAAGTGCAGAGAATGAGTCATCGAAGATTAATACTTCAGCATCTCTTTGAATCGCACGTGCAATTGATAATCTTTGTTTTTGACCACCAGAGAAGTTCTTACCAGCTTGAGAAACTCTTGAATTGCCTTTTTCTTCTAAGCTGTTAACAAAATCTGATGCTTGTGCAATTTCTAGTGCATAATCTAATTCTTTTTCTTCTTCTAAACCGTAGTTAACGTTAGAACCGATTGTACCACTGAATAAGAATGCTTGTTGTGAAATGTAACCAATTTTCTTTCTTAAATCATGTGCCTTAAATTGTTTAATATTTTGACCATTAATTAAGATTTCACCTTCTGTTACATCATAGAATCTAGGAATTAAATTAATCATTGTTGATTTACCAGCACCTGTTGCACCGATAATCGCAACTGTTTGACCTTTGTTTGCCTTGAAACTAATATTTTCTAATACTGGGTCAGATGCATCAGGATATTGGAATGAAACATTGTTAAATTCAAGTGTTTTAACATGCTCTTTTAATGGTTGAGAACCATCTTTAATTTTTGTTTTCTTATTTAATACTTCTAGGATACGACCAGCTGATACTTGTGCTCTTGGTAAGATAATGAAGATCATTACTAACATCATGAATGCCATGATAACTTGCATTGCATATTGTGAGAAGATAATCATTTGTTGATAAATATCTACACGGTCTAACATATTCACAAATGGAATACCATCAATTAAATGTGCACCAATCCAATAAATTGATAAGCTTACACCTGATAAAACAAGTGCCATTGTTGGACTGATTAAACTCATAATTCTACCAGCAAGTAAACCGTCAGTCATTAAAACATCATTTACTGTGTCAATTTTCTTAGTTTGGAACTTTTCAGCGTTATAAGCTTTAATAACACGTAAACCTGCAAGGTTTTCTCTTGAATACTTGTTTAACTCATCTGTATTCTTTTGAATACGTTTAAATCTTGGTACAGCAACGAAAATAATCACAACTAACACGATTGAGATAGCTAAAATTGCACCTGCAGTGATTGCTGTAAATTGCCATTGTGAACCCGAAATTTTATAAATACTCCATATTGCAAGGATTGGAGCCTTTAATAATAATTGTGCTCCCATTGAAATCATGTTTTGTACTTGTGTAATATCGTTTGTAGAACGAGTGATTAAACTTGGTGTAGAAAATGCATTGATTTCTTCCATTGAGAAGTCTGCTGTCTTTGTAAACATCATTGATCTTAATCTAGCTGAGAATCTAGATGAAATTCTTGCGAAAATTAAGCCAACGATTACTGCTGAAATTAAACTTCCAAATGCTAGACCTAGCATCTTTAAGCCTTCTACTACGATATCCCAAATATTGGCGTTGCCTTCTAAAGCCATTTTTGAAATTGTTCCCATATAAGTAGGGATTTCAAGTTCTAGCCAGACTTGACCACCAATTAAGAGAATAGAAACTAATATCCACAGCCATTCAGTTGTCTTAATATGTTTTAGTATTTTTAGCATATTATTTTTCTTCTTCCTTTTCTTCTTTTAAATTTAACTTAATTTGATCGAGTACCTTAAAGAAAACTTCTAGATCTTCAGGTGCAATATCCTTAGCCATTGCAACTTCCATTTCTTCATACTTTTCATCAAATTTATGATGAAGTTTTGAAGCATGGTCTGTAAGCTTAATGATTTTCTTTCTGGAATCTTGTGGATCATCTAATCTTTCAATTAATCCATTACTTTCCATTAATTGAAGCATTCTGGAAACTGTTGATTTACGCATCATGAATGCTTCTTCTAAATCTTTCGGATTGACTTCTTCATTTTTATGTTTTGTCAAATACTTTAGAATTGCAGCATGAGACATAGAGATATTTTCAGTCGATGCTTCTTTATGCGTGAATCGCATAATTAGATTCATTAAGTTTCTTAACTCTAGTCCAATTTTCTTCAACGTGTGACCTCCTAAATTAGTTAGCATGCTAACAATTATATTGATTTTTTTATAATAGTCAATAATTTAGCACTTAGAAAAAAATTATGTAAAAAAAACTAGAGTTTGAACTCTAGTTACTTTTTAAATAAAAATACTGAATTATATTTTTTTGAATAGCCTGCTAAGACAACTCGATCCTTATACTTATCTACTGTATAGTCACCTACATTTTTAATCTTAAAAATTGCAAGTGTGTAATGTTCTTTTCCCATATAAACGAATTTAAATTTAGCTAGTGTTCTATTCATCTCATAGACTTGACCAAGTTTAACCTCTTCTAAATTAGTCAAATCCATTGAGTTATACTTAATTAAGTGATGGAAAGAATAAATTGTTTTCACTAATAACGGTAAAACTAATAAGACATCAATTAAGATAGCTATCCATTTATTATCAGTTGCAAGGAAAATAGCAATCGATAATCCAATTGCAAACAATACACAGATGATATAGAATAGAAAAGTTCGTAAGTAAACATCAAAATAAATGTTATTTTTTTTGCTCATATTATCTCTTCCTTTAACTAATAATAATTATACATGAAGTTTAAAAAAATAGACTCTATTCATTTAAATCAAAATTCTACAATTTTGTATTCCTTAAATAGAGGTCTAATTAATTATCTTTTTTCTAATAATACAACTGAAGTTGCTTTTTTGTTGTAAGCCGCATAAAATACAATTTGTTCAAATTCATGTTTATCAAGTTTTGCATAGATTTTTGTAGAAAAATGTTTTTTAGTATAATGACTTTTATTATCAAAAATAAAACTGTATCTTACAATACCAAGAAAATCTAGATGTCCTAGTGATAATTCTATTTTTTGAATCGTATCTTCATTTACATACTTATGGTTAATTGCCTGAATTGCACGTCTTGTTGTGGCAATTACTCCAAGTAAGGTTGCAAGGACAAAAAGTATTTTCATAAAAACCATTTGATTAAGTCCAGGTACCACAAACATAACAATAGTTAAGCCTAATAACCCTAATGTTATTAAACCGAATAAGATTGCCTCAAATTTAAAATACCTATAATATACATTAATAAACTTGTCCATAATTTTCCCCCTTAAATAATTCAATATGTAATAATATTAGCCGATAAAATGTGTAGAATTTTCATCTTATCTTTTTTTAATGAATTTCTTTCAAAAAACATTTTTTCAACAGAAGACCAAATAAATACCCAACTAATTATCACTTCAATATCATTGAAGACTTTTTGTTGTAGTAATGGAATTATGGTAGGTATGATTAATAAAACTAATCCGATTAAAAATAAAATGATTGCAATCCATCTTGCTTGTCTTAGATCACTTTTAATTCTAGCAATTTCTAAAGCTGCTAAATATTCTAATGTATTCATAAACTTTGCTTCATATGCAAATGGAATAAATAGATCAATTTCATCATTTGTTGATATGTATTCAGCTTGTGCTTTTAGATTTACATAACCTAATTTTGTTAATCTACCATCTTTAAAAACATCTTCTTTTAAGACAATTTCATTTTTATTAATTTTCTCTATTTTATAGTCTAATCTCTTTTCAATTTCTTTAAATAGTTTTTTATCTGCCATACATATCCTCCTTTAAAAATTTTGTAATAAAAGAACTAGTAATTCTAGTTCTTATTTTTTGATATAGAGTCTACGACTTTAGTGATTGTTTCTTTAACTGTATTAATTCCTTTATTAACTTCTTGATTTAATTTATATGTTGGATTCTCCTTGAAAACTAAGATAACACTATTGTTTTTAACTGCAATTGCATTCACAAAATCCCAACCAATTGTTTCTTGTTTATTGATCAATTCTGACATTTTTAGCGCCTTTTCATTGTTATCTTTTATCTTAGAAATAATTTCTGTTTTATACATTAGAAATCCTCCTATACCCTAACTTTATTATATAATATTTATTCAAAAACTTAAGCTTCTTCACACATATAGAAAAAAGAGCACAAAATGTGCTCATCTTTATAGTCTATTTTTATAGTTTTCAATCAGTTGGGTATATTTCTCTTTTATTTCATTAAGTTTAGTTTCACTTGTTCTATCTTTAATTGTAGCATTCATTTGTGTAATAAAACCATTCGGTGCGTATAAGCTATCTGATAGTATATCGATTAAATCAAGATATGTTTTTTCATAGATTGTCATATAAACTTCTAATGATAAATCATCATCAAAGACTTTTTTTAATGATGTTTTTAAATCATTTTCTAATGCTTCATCAGTTTGCCAGTACTGCAATTCATTCCAAACTTTGAAGACTAATTCTTCTTTCTCTTCATTTGATTTTCCAATCACATAAACGTTATAGCCATATTCAAATGACACATAATCACCTGTGTAAGTGTTACTTACAGGGTAAGGCACAAAGCCCATTTCAAATGAACGATTTAACCAACGGTTACCAACATTTAAGAAATGTAGGCTTCCTGGATGAATAAGTACTCTACCATTTAGCCAATCATCTGAGCCTGCATCATAAGTTCCATTTGGTTCAAATACTTGATAATCTAATAGTAAATCAGAAATAAAATCGAAAGTCTCTACTGAATTAGGTTTTACAAAGTCTACAGTTAACTCATCTAGATTTAAGAATGACCCACCATTTAATGGAACCATGTTCATTGCCCAAGTAATCGGTTGTCCACCTAATGCATAGTAATTATCACCTTTAGCACTTAATTGATTTTGAACAACACGTGACCATGATTCAAATTCAGACCATGTCCATTTGCCTTCTAAATATAACTCAGCAGGGTTAGCTACATTAAGTTCATTTAATAAATCTATATTATAGAATAAACCTTTTGATACTTTAGGCTTACTAACTTCAAAGCCGTAAATTTGATCACGATAAGAAACAAATGGTACATATCTTTCATCTATATTTCTTCCATAAGTACTTAAATATTTATTGATTGACGCAATCGCATCCAATCTAGATAAATCAGATATCCAATCAGATGATACTGAATAAATATCTGCCAGAGGTTTATTTAAGTGATGTCCTTCACTAATTGCGGATATACGACTTGGACCCCACATTGCACTAGAAGGATATGTTTTATATGTGATGGTTACATTATATTTAGTTTCTACTTCTCTTTGAAGATTTTGTTTTTCAGTTTTATACTTACCTTTATAATTTGGATGAAAAGGATCTACCTCTTCTAAAGCTGCATGCATAATTACAATTTCTATTGGTGGTGTTGGATTAACTTCAAATTTTGCATAAAGTGTTGTATCTTTACTTACTTTGGTAGTTAACTTAAATTCTTCTTCAAAAGTTAAATCTAAATACCAACCTTTAAAAGTAAACCCACTTTTTATAGGCGTAGGTAATTCTTTTAATTCACTTAACTTAATTGGAGGAATCTCTCCTGCCCCATCTGTATCAAATAAAATTAATGGATCTTTCATCTGACATGCAACAAGCAATAAAACAAAAAAAATTGCTATAAATATTTTTTTCAAACTTATCACCCTTTATGATTTATTTTCACCTTTATTATAATTTAATTATTTCAATTTATCTAATAAATTAATAAAAAACAGACACATCATAAGTTGATATGATACCTCTAAAGTAGACACAGGAAATAATATAAAGAAATATATATTATTACTGTTAATACTTGGAGGTATTTTATTTTGAGAAAAAACAAACGATTAAGTTATGAAGAAAAATTACTTATTTGCACGATATATGAGAAAGGCGAAGGGTCACTTAGACAGTTAGCAAGTCAGTTTGGCGTAAGCAAAAGCGCAATAGAGGTACTGATTTTCAAATATAGTAAGTTTGGTGCTGAAGCATTACGTATGCAAGGTATGAATCAAAGTTATACTGAAACATTAAAAAATGAAGTTGTTGAATCATATAGGAATGGTGCTGGAAGATATTATGATTTAGCCCTAAAATATGGAATTCGTAATCCGTCATTAATAGCAAGATGGGTATTAGGGTATAATAATATCAAAACTACACATAGTGAATCAGGTGGTATCGATATTATGGGACGTAAAACAACATTAGATGAAAGAGTTAAAATTGTAGAATACTTAATTCAAAATGAGTTTGATTATCAAGGTACCTCCTTGAAGTTTGAAGTAAGCTACCAACAAGTATACACTTGGTACAAAAAGTACCAAGTTTTTGGTGTTGATGGACTTAGTGACAAGCGTGGTCGAAAAAAACAACCTGATGAATTATCAGAACTTGAAAAATTAAGACGTGAGAATGAACGCCTAAAAAAAGAATTATATTTAAGTGAGGCAGCCAAGGAAGTCTTCAAAAAAAAACAAGAGTTGGAGGCCAAATCCCACTTAACAAGATTAGAAACCAAGAAACATATGAAACAATAGCTTATTTTAAAGATGTTTACGATATTAAATGGCTCTGTGAACTGTTAGGTATACCGCGATCTGCATATTATAAATGGTCAAACAGAATTAAACCATCCTATGAAACAAAGAATGAAGAAATGCTAGAAGTTATACAAACCTACTATAAACATTTCAATAAAAAATACGGTTATAGACGTATTAGAGATAACATCAATAAATATACTGGAAAAAATCATTCAGAAAACTACATTTATCGTTTAATGCGAGCCTACAATTTAAAATCTATTATCCGTCGTAAACGTCCAGGTTTCTTGAAGACTAAACCTGAACAAGTTGGACAAAACATATTAAATAGAGAATTTAGTGCATCCAATCCAAATGAGAAATGGTTAAGTGATGTTACAGAATTTAAATATGGATACAGTGGTCAAAAGCTTTACTTATGTGCGATATTAGACGTATATGATAAGAGTGTAGTTTCTTATCATATACATCATAGAAATGATAATCATCTCGTTTTTACAACCTTTAATAAGGCAGTGAAAAAGAATCCTGGTGCTCAACCAATGTTTCATAGTGACAGGGGATTTCAATACACGAGCAGATCATTTAAGAATCTATTAGATAAACACAATATGGTGCAAAGTATGTCTAGAGTAGGTAAGTGTATTGATAATGGACCAATCGAGAACTTATGGGGCATCATCAAATCTGAAATGTATTATTTAGAAACGTTTGATTCATCAGAAAAACTCACAAAAGCAATTAAAGATTACATTAAGTTCTATAATCAAGAAAGAATACAACGCAAATTAAAAAGCCATACACCTTTAGAATATAGGTATATGGCCATCTAATTTTATATTATTTACCGTGTCTACTTGACAAGAGGCTGTTCAAGTGATGTGACTGCTTTACTTTATATTGATTAATAATCCATTGTTGGCATTTGAGTTTTTGGTTCTTTTACTTCAACAACTGCTGCTTCAGAAGTAATTAAGAGTGATGCAATTGAACTTGCATTTAAGATTGCATTTCTAGTTACACGTGTTGGGTCAATAATTCCATGCTTTAATAAATCTACCCATTTACCTTCTTTTGCATCAAAACCATGATTTAATGGTTGTTTTCTTTGCATTTCTACGATTGTTTGACCATCAAATCCAGCATTTTCAGCAATTTGATAAGTAGGAACTAATAATGAGTCTAAAACAGCTCGAATACCTTTATTTACATCTGGATTTTCATCAGTGAAGTTATGGTTTAATGCTTCATAGATTTCAACTAATACGGCACCGCCACCAATAACAATACCTTCAGCAACTGCTGCTTTTGTAGCATTTAATGCATCTTCAATTCTTAATTTCTTTTCCTTTAATTCAGATTCTGTTGCTGCACCAACTTTAATGATTGCAACCCCACCAACAAGCTTAGCTAAACGTTCTTGGTATTTCTTCTTGTCATATTCAGATGTTGCTTGTTGAACTTGGTTCATAATTTCATCAATTCTTCTATCAATTGAATCTTTATGACCTTTTCCACCAATTAATGTTGTTGTATCTTTCTTAATAACTGCTTTAGAAACTTTACCTAAATCTTCTAAACGCATTTCATTAAGTTTCATATCTAAGTCTTTTGTATAGAATGTTGCACCAGTTAATATTGCAATATCTTGTAGTAATTCTTTTTGATTGTCACCAAATCCAGGAGCTTTAGTTGCCACTACATTAAATGTTCCACGAAGTTTATTGACAATTAAAGTTGATGTAACTTCATTTTCAATCTCTTCTGCAATCATTAATAATGGTTTGTTTGTTTTAATAACTTGTTCTAGAATTGGTAAGATTTCTTGGATTGTTTTAATTTTTTGATCTGTAACCAGTACGTATGGATCTTCAAACTCAATCGCCATAGTTTCTCTGTTGTTAACAAAATATGGCGAAATATATCCTTTATCATATTGTAAACCTTCAACAACTTCTAATTCAGTTTCAAATCCTTTAGATTCATCAACTGTGATAATACCATTTTTAGTTACTTTTTCCATTGCTTCTGCGATGATTGAACCAATTTCTTTATCACCAGCAGAGATACTTGCAACACTTTGTATATCTTCTTTAGAATTGATCATTCTTGATTTTTCTAATAATTTATCAGCAATAACTTTTCCAGCTTTTAACATACCTTCGCGTACTAAAATTGGATTAGCACCATGTTCAATTGCTTTAAAGCCTTTTTGAATAATAGATTGTGCAAGGACAGTTGCTGTTGTCGTTCCATCTCCTGCTTCATCATTTGTTCTATTAGCTACTTCATAAACTAATTTTGCCCCCATATTTTCATAAGCGTCTTGCAATTCAATTTCTTTTGCAATAGATACACCATCATTTGTAATCAGTGGTGATCCATATGATTTTTCTAAGATTACATTTCTACCTTTAGGACCTAATGTAATTTTGACGGTATCTGCTAATTTGTTCACACCGTTTAAGATAGCATCTTTAGCTACTGAGCCATACTTGATTTCTTTACTCATCATTATCACTCCTCAAACTAAATTAACTAAATTTTATTCATATATGGCTAATATATTTTCTTCTTTGATGATTAAATATTCCTTTTCATCAAATTTCACTTTTGTTCCTGAATATGTTTGGTATACAACTTTATCGCCTACTTTGATATCTTTCACTTTAGGACCAAGTGCAACGACATTACCAATTGAAGGTTTATCCTTTTCAGAAGTTGAAAGGATAATGCCTGACTCAGTCTTTGACTCAACCTTTTCGAACGATAAAACCACATATTCGTTCAATGGTTTTAACATAATTACACCTCCATTCAGTTATTGGCACTCTTTAATCTAGAGTGCTATTTCAATTATTATTATAGTCAAGATTTTCACACTGTCAATACCTTGTTTAAACTTTTTAGCATAATTCTAAAAATCAATTTCAATAAAAAAATATGATAAACTTGAATTAAGCAATAAGGAGGAATTATTAATGAAAATAGGAATTATTTGTGCAACCGGTAAAGCTGGCGAGTTAATTTTAAATGAAGCACTTGCTAGAGGGCATGAAGTTACTGCGATTGTAAGAAATAAATCTAAATTAAAAACTGATAAAGTAAAAGTTATTGAAAAAGATGCCTTCAGCTTAACTAAAGCGGACTTTATAGACTTAGATGTTTTAGTCAATGCATATGGCGCTCCACTAGATAAAGATACTGAATCAAATCATATCAAATTAGGTAGATTACTGATTAATGCATTAGCACACACCAAAACCCGTTTAATTGTTGTAGGTGGTGCTGGAAGCTTATTTACAGATAAATTGCATCAAAAAAGAGTGGTAGAGACACTTCCGGAATTTGTTCATCCAATTGCCAATGGACAACTAAAGAATTTATTGGACTTAGAAAGTTCTTCTAACCTTAATTGGACATTTATATCTCCTGCTATGATATTTGATTATCATGGCCCAAAAACTGGTAAATATGTCATAGGAAAAGATGAATTAATATTGAATGCTAAGGGAGAAAGTTATGTTAGTTATCTTGACTATGCGATTGCGCTACTTGATGAGATTGAGCATCCAAAACACTTAAATCAACGTTTTACTGTGGTTGCTGAATCAAAATAAAATAATCCACTTTTAAAGTGGATTTTTTTATGCCTTAATATAATATAATTCAGAAGCTGAAATATTGTATGAATTATCTGTTCTATCGAGTAGAGTAAAATTAATATATTTTCCTATTACTTTTTCTTCTACTTTAACTAGTTTTCCGTTTGAGTATCTAAACTGATCATACATGATTGACTTATGAATGTTATCAACAACTGTTCCTGAAAAAATTAATTCAATAGCACGATCTTTTCTATCTATTAAAGCGAAAGTATTTAAAACATCGTGGAGGTATGTATTATATAAATTACCTGAAAACTTTTCTATCTTTTTAAAATTAAAAGTTTATCCATTCATCTTAATTTCATAATAATTTCTTGTAGAACGATCATAAACATTCATTTCAAATTTAGTGATTTTACCATCTTTATTTGTCTTAATGATAAATTCACCAACGAGTGTTAACTGATTAACATCTGTTTTTGTTCGATTCGAAATACTTTCTTCAATTGTTAAAACTTCATTTAAATCAAAACTCCCGCGATAAAGATTCTTACCATTAAAGAAATCAACAATAAAAAATAAAAATACACCCAGTGATAAGGCAATGATAATTCTTATGTATCTCGGAATTTGTTCTAATTTTGTTTTGATTATCTTAATTATCTCTCCATAAAATTATTGTATATGTAATCAATTTTAATGTAAAGTTATTTACAAAAAAAGACTGAAATTATTTCTTTCAGTCTTTAATAATTACTCATCTTTTAAAACTAGTAATGAAACACTTTCAACAAGCGGTGTATATGGGAACATATCAAGTGGCACGATTTCTTTTAAATCATACACTTTTAATAACATTTCTAAATCTTTAGCAAGTGTTGATGGATTACATGATCCATAAATCAACTTCTTAGGTTTATATTTTAAGACTTGTTTGATTGTTTCATATCCTAAACCTGTTCGAGGTGGGTCAAAGAACATCGCATCAATTGATTTTTCTTCTAAGTTTTTTAACGCCTTTGTAAAATCAGATTGTAGTACAGTCACATTTTTTATGTTATTTCGTTTAAGAGATAAAATCGCACTTTGAACACTGCGTTGGTCGATTTCGATTGCATAAACCTTTTTACAATCTTTAGCAATGTAATGGCTCACTGGGGCAATCCCTGCATAAGCATCAATGACAATATCATCTTTACTTAAGTTTGCTAATTCTCTCATTTTATTATAGAAGTTATCTGCCATCACTGTATTTAATTGGAAGAATGATTCTGGATATAATGAGAAAGTTTGGCCATTTATTTTTTCGTTAATTGTTTGTTTACCGTAGACTAAGCGACTATTTGTTGAAAAGAAAACTTGTTCTTTATAATTATCTGTTAAGAATTCATAAACACTCATAATTTCAGGGAACTTTTGAACTAACTTCTCAGCAACTAACTCAATGCGTTCATCATGTTTCATGAGTAGGAAAGATACCTGAGTTTCACCTGTGAAATGACCACGACGAATGACTACTGACTTTACAAAACCTGATTTATCTTTTTGAATATAAGCGTCAAATCCTGTTTCATCCATAATAAGTTCTAAAGCTTGAACCATTTCGTTAATTCTTGGGTTTTGTACCGGCGTATCATTAACAGGAATAAATTCATTGCTTCCTTTTGCAAATAAACCAAACTTGTTATGTCCGTCTATTTTTCTAACTGGTAATGAAACTTTATTACGATACCCCAATGGTTCTCTCATACCAATAGTTGGTTTAATCATTGCGTATTTAATTTTTGATGTCACATAACGATTCAGTGCATTAACTAAAATATCTCTTTTTAATGCAAGTGCACGTTTATAAGTTAAATGTTGCATGCTGTAAGCGCCACATGCATCGTATGAAGGGAACTTCACTTCTAAACGGTCTGGACTACTTACTTTGATATTTATGATTTCAGCAACACCACGTGTCTCATAAAGTTCAGTTAACTTAACATCAACTACTTCACCTGGTAATGCATTATCAACAAATACTGCTAATTTATGATAATAGCCGATACCTTCACCGTTGATTCCAATTTTTTTAATTTCAACTTCGATAACATCACCAATTTTTAATTGTTCATTTATCATTTTTACCACCTATACCTTATTTACTCTTTGATTGATAATAAGGATTTTTCTTTTTCTTATATTGCTCAAAAGAATCCGACTTTTTCTTTGAATTTTTTTTCTTTTTAGGATCATATCCTCTAAATCTTAGGTAATCTGGTTGTTTTTCAACCTTTTTCTTTTGGTCGTTCTTTTTATTTGAAGGATTCTTCTTTGTTTCTTTTGTTGTTTTCACATCTTTTACAACTTCTTTTTCTTTTTCATCCATGAATGGGTGAGGGAATACTTGAAGTTTTAAATTGATATGTTTTTCGATATCTTTTAATAAATCTTTTTCTTCATCACTGACAAAGGCAATTGCTTCACCTGCTTTACCAGCACGACCAGTTCTACCTATACGATGAATAAATGTTTCTTCAATTTCTGGAAGTTCATAATTGAAAACATAGTCTAGTCCACTAATATCTAATCCACGAGATGCAACATCAGTTGCAACCAGGATTTTAGTTTTTCCTGTTTTAAAATTAAGTAATGCTCTGTCACGTGCAGCCTGTGATTTATTACCATGAATTGGCTCTGCATGAATGTTCAACTCAGCTAAATTTTTAACTAAACGGTCTGCATTACGTTTTGTTCTAACGAAAATTAAGACACGTTTCATATTTTCAGTTTCAAGTAAATGTGCTAATAAATTTATCTTTTGTTTCTTTTTAACATGATATACACGTTGTGAAATAATATCTAATGTTTGAGTTACAGGTGCAACCGCAATTCTTACTGGATCAACTAACATTTCTGTAGCTAATTTTTCAATTTCTTTTGGCATAGTTGCAGAAAACAACATTGATTGTCTTTCTTTTGGAATATGACTAATAATTTTTTTGATGTCTTTGATGAACCCCATATCAAGCATTTGATCTGCTTCATCTAAAACCAAATATTTCACATGGTCTAATTTAACTATTTTTTGTTCCATTAAATCCATTAATCGACCCGGAGTAGCAATTAAGATATCAACACCTTTTCTAAGTGCTTCTTCTTGTTTCTTTTGGCTAACTCCGCCATAAATTATTGTGTTTTTGATATTAATAAACTTCGAATATTTGGTGAAGTTTTCACCAATTTGAGTTGCTAACTCTCTTGTTGGGGCTAATATTAATGCCTCAATTTTACGAGGTTTTGTAAAATCTAAAGATTCATAGATATGTTGTAAAATTGGTAACGCAAAAGCTGCAGTTTTACCTGTTCCTGTTTGGGCACTTCCTAATAAATCTTTCTTTGCTAATAAATGTGGAATTGCCTCAACTTGTATTGGTGTTGGTTCAGTATAACCAACAAATGCCACTGACTTTGCTATTTTTTCATTTAAACCTAAATTACTAAATGTATTCATAAAATCTCTTTTCTTACTTATTTGACACTTAAATATTAATTCATACGCTAATTGCCTTATAAAGTATACCATGAAATTAAAAATATTGTTTTAACTTAATATGGTTTCTTTATAATCACATGAAAATCTATAAAAAACACCTATCATAACGATAGATGTTTAGTAATCAATTAAAATTTAGTATCATCCACTTGATCTAAATATGCTTTTAGTGGAGCCATGATACGAGCGATTGTATTTTCTTTGAATGGAACTGGTAAGTTAGTTGCATTTAATAAACCTACAAAACTCTTTGAACCACCTAATTGGCATAATGCATAGTAGTTATCCCAAGTTGATTTTCTATCTACTTGATTTCTACCCCAGAAGTCAAATGCAATAACTTGAGCTAATGTGTAGTCAATATAATAGAATGGTGAATCAAAGATATGAAGTTGACGGAACCACCATAAACCTTCGCTTGTTGGGTCTTCCTCATCATACTGTTTCCATGGTTGATATTTAGCTTCTAATGCTTTCCAAGTGGCTTTTCTTTCTGCTGGTGTCATATTTGGATTAGCATAAACTTCATGTTGGAAGTGATCAACTAATGCACCATATGGTAAGAAAGTAATTGCTCCTGATAAGTGACTAAATTTATATTTTTCAGTATCTTCTTGGAAGAATTTTTGAATCCATGGCCATGCTAAGAATTCCATTGACATTGAGTGAATTTCACAACCTTCATATCCTGGCCAACGTTGGCTTGGAAGTAAGTTTCTTGATGTATAAACTTGGAATGCATGCCCTGCTTCGTGTGTTAATACATCCACATCATGTTGTGTTCCATTAAAGTTAGCAAAAATAAATGGAGCTTCAAATTTAGGGAAATAAGTACAGTAACCACCAGATGCTTTACCTGCTTTGCTCTCTAAATCAAATAAGTCTTTTTCTACCATCATTCTAAAGAATGCTGATGTTTCTTTACTCATTTCATCATACATTTCCATTGCTTGATTAACTAAGTGTTTCATATCCCCTTTTGGTGTAGGATTACCAGATAAGAAGTTTAAGTTTAAATCATATGATAATGGTTTTTCAATACCTAAACGCTTTGCACGACGACGTTCTAATGCTTCAACATAAGGAACTACATCTTTTAAAATTTGTTCTCTATATTTTTTAACATCTGAAGCATCATAATCAACACGTTTTAAGCGGTCATAACCTAATTGGATAAAGTTTTCATAACCTAATTTTTTAGCAATTTCAGTGCGAACTTTTACTGCTTTATCATAAATTTCATCAATTTTAGTTTCGTTTTCTTTATACCAGTTTGCAACCGCTAAAGATGCCCCACGACGAATATTACGGTCTTTATCTGTTGTTAATTTACCGATACTTGATAAATTGTAAGTTTCGCCATTAAATTCAATTTTAGCTGTACCTCTAACTTTAGTATATTCTGAATTTAATTTATTTTCTTCTTGAATAAGTTCAATCACTGATGCATCAAACACTTTAATACCTAACTCATATTGTTTGAATAATAGTGAACCTAATTCCTTTTCTAATTCAGTTCTAAACTTTGATTCAACAACAGCCTTTTCAAATAATACATTAAATTCAGTAATTTCTGGTGCTGCTTCATCCATATAATCTTGTTCTGCTGCATAGAACTCATCAGCTGTATTAATTGTATATCTAACGCTAGCAAGCTGGAACATTGTATCAATGTAATCATTGTAGTCGTTATATGCTTTAATAATTTCTAATTGTTCTTGAGCAGAAGTTGCTTTTTCGAATTGTTCTTTAAGCTCTGTCATTTTAGCTTTAGCTTGTTCTTTATCAATTCTTTCATATTTAAAATCTTGAAATTTCATTTTCTCTCCTCCATAACTTGTTTTCATTTTAACACATAAAACAAAGCCTGACTTAAATTTTCCTAGAATTCAAAAAATATATTTTTTTCTTTACATCTAATCTAATTTACATTTTCAGTTTCAACAAGTTCAATTACATTTGAATTATGAATTACAGTAAGTAAAAAATCAGTAATATCTAATGATTTATAACCATAAATTTTACCTTTATTTACAGTATCAATTGCATCTTCTACAATTTTAACTTTGTATCCTCTATCATAGGCAGCAATTGATGTAAATGCAATACAATATTCACTATTAAAGCCAGTAACATATAGTTCATCAATTTGATTATCTTTTAAATATGATGTTAGTGTTGTTTGAAAGAATGCACTCGGTGTATATTTTTCTACAACAAACTCATTTTGATAATCTAACATTTCAGAAATTTTAGATCCTTCATTCTCTTTATTAAAGAAATCTTCTTTATGCTCACTACAGTGTCTAACAAAAATAATTTTGTCATTATTTTCTCTAAACTTTTTGATTAATTCATTAATTTTATCAATAATTTTTGTTTCTTTTTTTAAATCGATCAATCCTTTTTGGACATCAATTACTATTAAAGCTCTCATATATTCTCCTAATATATACATGTAAGACAATTTACATGTTATTTTTTTATTTATAAGTGATTGTCCACTATAATAAACTTATGATGATATCACAGACTAGTTTATATTCTCCCTACAGCGTTTACGACTGGTTAAAATAGGATATATCTGTGACTTTAATTAAATATGGTTATGAGTTGGATACAGCATTTTATGACTGGTTATTTCTAATTAGGTTACATTCATTAAAGTCTGCAGCGCTAAGCTTCGTGTTCATCAAAGAAAGGCAGGGATCTTATGATTCTAGTAGGTATTGATGTCGCCTCAAATAAACATGACATCTTCATTATGAATGCATTAGGTGAAGTATTTAATAAACACTTTACAATCGATAATACACGTCAAGGCTATAAAAAACTCCTTGAGCAAATTTCATTGGCCAAAGAGTTCTTCAAAGATTCTAATGTGCGTATAGGGCTTGAATCTACTGGACATTACTCTAGAAATATCTTATACTTCTTAATCCTCGAGGGATACGATGTAATGTTTATTAATCCATTATTAACCAATATGGACCGAAAGGCTTCCTCAGTTCGTAAAACGAAGACTGACTCTATAGACGCCAAGGCCATTTGTATGTTTCTCATTCGAAACCAAAACGATTTCAAACCCTATACACTATCATCATATCATATTGATGAACTCAAAATACTTGTTAGACAAAGAAAATCTTTAAAAAAACAATTAAATCAAATAACTAATCAACTTCACGCATTCTTAGATCAGGCTTTCCCTGAATATCATACCGTATTCAAGAATATCTTATCTAACGCCCCATTAACACTTTTATCGTCGTATGCTTCATTATCAGAACTAAAACGCGTTAGAGTAAATACGTTATCTGAACTTCTTAAGAAATCTTCTAAAGGTAGACATGGTTTAGCAAAAGTTGAACTCATTAAAACATTAGTTAAAGATTCAATTGGTATAGATAGTGCATCTTTATCACTATCCATCAAACAATCTGTCCAAACCATTAGAACTATTGAAAGTCAGATTGACCAAATTAATCAATTGTTAGAACACCATATCACTGAATCTAAAACCACCCTTTTAAGTATTCCCGGCATTGGTACTCAGACCGGTGCTATCATCTTAGCCGAAATTGGTGATATCAATCGTTTTAAATCAGATGATGCCTTACTAGCATATGCCGGTCTTGATCCATCTGTTTATCAATCCGGTAATTATGAAGGCAGCTTTAAGATATCAAAGCGTGGATCATCTATTTTGAGATGGGCCATCTTTCAAGCTGCTAAGGTAGCGGTTATTCATGACCCCGTTTTTAACGCTTACTATGAGAAGAAAAAATCTGAAGGAAAGCATTACCTAACAATTATTGGCCACGTTACTAAGAAGCTCCTTAGAGTTATTCGTTCCATTTTAAAGAACAATAGTGTATATACTGTTTCTCATTAACCGTATTTAATTATCAAAGATTTAAAATAAGGTGTTTCATGGACATCTGTTTTAGCATGTCTTTTTATCATTTCAACTATTATTTGTTAAACACTTGACATTCATCTAATAGTTGGCTAATTAAAAGTAAGCTTTGATATGCCTTCTTTTTATAATACTCCAAATGTTCTTAAAACTAAGTAAACCACGTAAAAAATATAAGTAACAATTAAAATTAAACCAACATTTTTTGTAAGTTTTCCTTTAATCGCAAATAGTGATACAAAGATTGTCACACCAAGCATAATTACTAAATCAATTAAAATAGCTTCATTAAACTTAAGATTTGTGATTGTTGAAGATAAGCCTATAATGAATAAGATATTTAAAATGTTAGAGCCAATGACATTCCCTAAAATCATATTATTTTGCCCTTTTTTAGCTGCTGCAATTGTTGTCATTAATTCTGGTAATGAAGTTCCAACTGCTACAATAGTTAATCCTACTAAAGTTGTTGCAGCAGTTTTCGTCATTCCAAATGCAACTGCTGCAGTTTCTGCTAAATATGTAGCAGGCGTTGTGACCAATTCAGCTCCAATTGCAATTCCTGCAGCACCAATTATTAATAATGGAATTGTCCATTTAGTAAATGGTTTAACTTCATGCTCTTCTTCATGATTTACTTCATTTTTAGAACTTCTAATTAAAATATAAATGTATAACGCACAAATTAATAGTAAAATAATACCTTCATACCAAACAATTCTTTGATCCGTATTGAATAAAAACCCAAATAATACAAACATAACTGTAGCCAAAATCATGAATGGAATGTCACGTTTTTGTATATTTTTTCCAACTAAAATAGTACCAAATAATGGGCCAATACCTAAAATTAAAGTAATATTCACGATATTTGATCCAATCACATTGCCCAATGCTAAATCAGATGTTCCCTTTGCCTTAATTGCTGAAACTAAACTTACCGCTAATTCAGGTAATGATGTTCCTAATGCAACAATTGTTAATCCAATCACAAGTGTTGATATCTTTAATTTTTTGGCTAGGCTTGATGCACTATCGACAAAGATATCAGCACACTTTATTAAAATTAATCCACCAACAATTAGTATCATAATGTTAGCCAAGACATTTAATCCTGTTTGATTAAAAATTTCCATATTTACTCCTTCTAATATTCATGATGAATATGTTTTTCCACATGTTACTTATTATACCGATATATCTAAATAACTCAAATTAAAGGCTCAAGAAAATACATCTCATAATGAGATGTATTTATATATATTATTTAACTAAACTTAGTTCTTTTTTTCTAATAATGTAATGGATTCAACTAAACTTGTGAATGGAAACATATCAACAGGCACTATTGTTTTAATATCATATAAATCTTTTAATTCATTAATATCTTTAGCGAGTGTTGAGGGATTACATGAACCATACACAATTCGAGTTGGAAATAATTTTTTTACCATATCAATGCCATCAAATCCTAAGCCTAAGCGTGGAGGATCAAAGAAAATAACATCAATATTTTCATTCATTAAAAGATTAGTTGATTGTTTAAAACTACTATTGATCACTTCAACATTTGTAACATTATTGAAGTTTAGTGCTTCTTTTGCAGTATCTGATGTTTCTTTATTAATTTCGATTGCATACACCTTTTTAGCATATTTATAGACATAATGTGATACAGGTGCCACACCTGCAAATGCGTCAATGGCAATCTCGTTAGGCTTTAAATCAGCTAGTTCCACCATTTTTTTATAGAACTTATCTGCTTGAGTTGTGTTCAACTGAAAAAATGTATCCGGCGTTAACATGTAGTTATTGCCATCTAATGCTTCACTAATGGTCCGTTTACCAAATAATAAATACGATTCATTGGTATAAAATGTATCTTTTTTTGTATCATTATTAACAATTTCAAATACAGATACAATTTCAGGGTGTAATTGAATAAGGTCATCAACAATATATCCAATTTCAACAACTCTTTCAGGAACAATAAATGAAACTTGAATTTCATCTAAGTTTTCTGAAATTCTTACCACACCATGAGATATGAATCCAGTTTTTGATTCAAAATCATACGCATCAAGTTGATATCTATCCATTAATTCAGTAATTGTTTTAAATACTTCATTAATCTTTTGGTGTTGGACACCACAATCCTCAATCGCAATGAATCGATTAGAGTTTCTTGCAAACATTCCAAATTGGTTTTTTCCATCTATTTTTTTGAATGGTAGACTTGCCTTATTGCGATAGTGCATTGGGTCTTCCATACCAATAGGTTCTGCAAAAATTTGTTTATCATAATTTTTATAATAACGATCAAAAGACTTAATTAAGATATCTTTCTTTTGTTTTAACATTGCACTATAGTTAAAGTGTTGGGTTTGACATCCGCCACATTCGTCAAACACTGGACAAAATGGTGTTGTTCGGTTTTCTGATTGTACAAGAATTTTAAGTACTTTGGCAATTGCTCTATTTTCAAAAACTTCTGTAATTTGTGCTAGTATTTTTTCTCCAGGTAAAGCACCTTCAACAAAAATAGCTAATTTTTGGTAGTATCCAATACCTTCTCCATTAATTCCCATACGTTTAATTTCTAATTCGATAATATCGAATATTTTAACGTTTTGTTGCATCATATCACCTAAATTCTTTTAATTAATACTGCAGTGCCCATGCCACCACCAATACATAAGCTTGCTAAACCATATGTTTTATTGTATTCGTGTAATTCATGTATGAGGCTAACTAAGATTCTATTTCCTGAAGCACCAAGTGGGTGTCCTAATGCGATTGCACCACCATGTATATTTAACTTATTTAAAATACTTTCTATATCAATTCCATTCGATACACTTAATTCTTTTACAACACCTAAAACTTGTGCTGCAAATGCTTCATTGATTTCAATTAAATCAATCTCAGCTAAACTCATTTTTGTTTTTTCTAATATTTTATTAATCGCTAAGGTTGGACCTAATCCCATATACATTGGATCTAGTGCAGCTTTTGAAGTTGCAATAACTTCTGCAATTGGTTTTAAATTTAATGAGGTAACCATTTCTTCACTAGCAAGTAATATAAAACTTGCCCCGTCATTTAGACCACTTGATGTAGCCGCTGTTACTGTTCCATTTTCTTTAAAAATAGTTCTTAACGTACGCATCTTTTCTAAATTTGAATTTCGATTTATAAACTCATCTTTATCAAAAATATGAATGTTTTTTCTGTCTTTTATAGTAATTGGTAAAATTTCTTTATTAAAGAAACCTGTGTCAGATGCATGAATTGCTTTCATTTGAGACTTGTATGCATATTGATCTTGTTCTTCACGACTAATATTTAGCTTTTCTGCAATCATTTCTGCAGTATACCCCATTAATACATGATTAAATGGGTCGATGAGTCCATCTTTATAGATGCTATCAATAATTTCTTGGTTACCCTGTTTCATACCTTTTCTTGTATGCCCTGTTATGTAAAATGGTGCTTCACTCATTGACTCAACACCACCAGCAATAACAAGGTTATTATCTCCAGACTGAATAGACTGGAAAGCACTAATCACTGATTTCATTCCTGAACCGCATAACATATTGATACTGTATGCAGCTACATTTTCAGGTATACCAGCTTTCATTGAAATTTGTCTAGCAATACCTTGACCATGATTACTTTGAATCACATTACCAATAATGACTTCATCTATAACCTTTTTATCTATATTTATGTTATCAAGCATCTGCGATAAAATTTGTGCTGAAAAATCAACCATGCTTATGTTTGATAATGTTCCTAAGTATGATCCAATTGCACTACGTTTTGCTGCTACAACAAATACTTTTTTCATAAATACCTCTTTAAAAACTACTATATTCATTATAAATGAAAACTTATTTTTTTCCTAATTTTATCCAACAAAAAAATCAGGATTTCTCCTGATTTTAAATATTAAAGTTATTTTCTTAATCTCATAACATCTCTTGCAATCATAACTTCTTCGTTAGTTGGAATTACCCAAATTTTAACTTTAGAATCTGCTGCTGAGATTTCTTTTTCACCACGTGAATTGTTTGCAACTGGGTCTAATTTAGCTCCAACAGCGCTTAATCTATCCACGATAGCTTCTCTAACTTCTTTAGCATTTTCACCAATTCCTGCTGTGAATACGATTGCATCTAATCCACCCATTAACACGAAGTATGAACCGATATAATCTGCGATTCTTTTCGCTTGGATAGTGATTGCTAATTGTGCTCTGTGATTTCCTTGATGTGCAGCATCTACGATATCACGTGAGTCATGTGAAACACCTGAAACGCCTAAATAACCTGAATGTTTATTTAAGTCATTTAAGATTTGATCAATTGATTTACCTTCTTTTTTAGCAATTAAGCCAAAGATTGTTGGGTCAACGTTACCTGAACGTGTTCCCATTGGAATCCCTTCAAGTGGAGTTAATCCCATTGATGTATCGACTGATTTACCATTCTTAACAGCAGTGATTGATGCACCATTTCCGATATGACAAACAACAATCTTAGTATCTTCTTTACCTAAACGTTTTGCAGCGATTTCTGAAACATATTGGTGAGATGTACCATGTGCACCATATTTTCTAACACCATATTTTTCATACCATTCGAAAGGAACGCTATATAAGTAACTTTCTTCTGGCATTGTTTGATGGAATGTTGTGTCAAACACAGCAACTTGGATAACATTCGGTAATGCTTTTCTAAATGCATTAATACCAATAATATGTGCTGGGTTGTGTAGTGGTGCTAAGTCATTTAATGAAGCAATTTTAGCTACAACTTCATCATCAATAACTGCAGAATCTTTAAATAATTCTCCACCTTGAACGACACGGTGACCAACACCTTCAATTTCTTCTAACTTATTAATTACGCCGTGTTTTAATAATCCTTCGATAACTAATTCAACAGCTTTAGAGTGATCTAAAATTTCACCTTTTTTTACAAATTTTTCACCATTAAATTTAAAAGTGAACTCTGCATTTTTATTACCAATTCTTTCAACGATACCTGATGCAATTTCTTTTTCTTCTGGCATTTCAAGTAATTGGAATTTTAAGCTGGAACTTCCAGCATTAACAGCTATGATTTTCATATATCAATTGCTCCTTTTTCTATACGTCTAAATTGTAACTTATTATATATAATAATTCAAGTTTTATCGGGGTTTATCCCATTAAATATGTGTAAATCGCACAAAATTGTAACACAGTTCCTAATGCAACCCATAAATGCCAAATAAAATGGAAGTATTTAATTCTTGATAGGCTATAAAATACTACACCTATTGAATAACTTACTCCACCTAATAGGATAAGCCACATTGCAGCTGGTGCAAATTGATATAAATCTACAATAAAGTATAATCCGCTCCATCCAATAAGTAAGAAAATAGCAACGTGTAATGGTTGATATTTTTTTACCCAAATGGATTTAAAGATAACACCAATAATAATTAATATCCATTGGCAAATAAATAAGAATATACCTTCACTTAAGAATCCTTCAATACCAAACATTGGGTTTTCTCTTAATGATGGTAATAATAGTAAATTCGGTGCAAAAGTTCCACCAATTAATAAATAAATTGATAGGTGATCAAATCTTTTAAATAAACCTTTACTTTTAGTAAAAGCTAATGCATGATACAGTGTTGACATTGTATAAAGCATGATAATTGAAATTCCAAAAATTAAGGCTGAAGTTAACTTCCAACCATCATTTCCTGCTTTAACTACTAACAAAATTAATGCAACAATACCAAATATTGCCATTACACCATGTGAAACGCTATTTGCAATTTCCTCACCTACGGTTTGAACTCTTTTTACCTTTTTTATTTTTTCCACTATTTTATTCTCCTTTAAATTGTTTTAAGTAGTTGCTTCCTTTTAACGTATCCGGCTCATGATCAAACAATGACGGATAGTCAAGTTGTCTTAACACTTCAAATACGGTGATTGCAACTGCATTTGAAACATTTAAACTTCTGATTTTATCATTTGTTGGAATTCTAAATGTAAATTCTTCATTTTCTGCTAATAACTTACGATCAATTCCATATGATTCTGATCCAAAGACTAGATAAATATCTTCATCAATTGCTTTATAGTCTGGGTCAGAATGACGATGCTTTCCATAACGGGTTAGGAAGAAATATCTACCTTTTCTGTCTTTAGTAAATGATTCCCAATCTTTATGAATTTCAAAGTATAAGTGATCATAATAATCTACTGCACTTCTTCTTAATTTCGCATCATCAATTTTAAAACTAATTGGTTCGATTAAATGTAACCTAACATTTGAACCAACACAAGTTCTCATGATATTTCCAACATTTTGTGGAATTTCAGGTTGACATAACACAACGTGTATCATGCGGTTTGTCCTCCATCTTCTATATTTACTTTTACTTCTAAACTCACTCTTTTTGTGAGGTGATGCGCATGGAATAAAGCAAGAATATTTGAAACATTCATCGCAATCCATACAATTGAATAACTTAAATTTTTAAAAAATATAAATAAAATAATTAACATTGGTATTCGTAAAACCCATAATCTAAATGATTGAGCTTTCATACCCAAATCACTATTACCACTACCATTGAAAATAGCCATGTAGTTTTGGAAAATTGCCATCGCTGGTTGTGTTAATAGTAACCAAATCGTATATTCGATAGATACCTTAACTAAATAAGGATTACCTGGCCCAACAAGTGCTTCAACAAATGGTTTTCTATAAATAATCGCAATCGTGATTGCAACTACTGTGATAGAAAATGTCATCACGCCAGATTCATTATAAATTTTCCTTGCACGTTCTGGTTTACCATGTCCTATGTTTGCCCCAATAAAAACTGCAGAAATGGTTGTGATTGCATATATTGGATTCATTAAGAGTGATGATAGTTTATTCCCAGTTGCAAATGCACTTGAAATATCATCCCCATAAACCCTTTGAACAAACACATTAATAATAAAGAATCCAAAATAAGTAATTGCATGTGATAAAGCAGCAGGATATGCAAATGGCCACAGTTCTTTAATTGATTCTTTTCTTGGTAATAAATCTTTAGTTTTTAATTTGATATATTTTTTTGAACGATATAAATCCAATAACATGAATGGAACAAAAATCATGTTACCAATTAATGTCGCCCAGGCACTTCCCATGACACCCATTTTTAGAACAGATACAAAGTACCAAGTCAGTACAATATTTAATAAGATTCCTAAAACATTATATATCGTAGGTAAAACTGTTGAACCTTGAGATTGTCTAATTGCTTGATATACTGTAAAGAATACAACCCCAACAAGTTCAAATGAACGAATATTAAAATAAGAAAAGGCAAACTCAAATGTTTGTCCTTTAGCACCCATGAGTGGAATAATTAACCACGAAGTTACTAGGATGAAAATTGTTAATACGATTCCTACAATAACAGATAATGCAATAAATTGCCCACTAAAGTATTTGGCTTTATCATAACGTTTTGCGCCAATAAACTGCGAAACAACAGCCATTGCACCAATTGATAGTCCTACGCCTAAAGCTAGAATTAAGTTATTAAAGGTTTCATGTAAATTAAGTGCAGCTATAGCTGATGAAATTGTTTCAGATGATCCTTCCATTCTTGAAACAAAATAAATATCAACCATACCATTAAATGACTTAATTAGATTATTAATTAAAATCGGTAAAGAAAGTAAAAGCATTTGAAGCCATGTTTTTTTACCATATAACATGCGCTTTGTATTTTCTGATATTTCGCCTTGCATATATCTATAATTTTAAATGTTATTCCTATCTTGATCTATGTTTTGTAATCATTTCTTGTCTTAAATCCCAAAGTGGTTTTGATAAGTCCACATAATATTCATGAGGATTTTGTAATCGAATAACTTCTTTCCATAAAGTACCAAATAATTGTTCTTTTTTTGCTCTAATTTCTTTTAATGATGGTTTCTTATAAATTAATTTACCATTATCAAATATCTTAGTTAATAAAGGAACTGCTTTAAAGTTTGAAACTAATTTTTCTTTCCATGGTGCATTTGGATCAAATAACATATATGGTTTAGATTCATCAATTACTTCATCAAATAAAGTAATGACATCGGCAATTGCCATATTGTTTTCATCATAAAAACGATAAACTTGTTTAAATCCAGGAATGGTTGTTTTTGCTACATTATCAGAAATCTTAATTCTTGGAACTAAAATTCCATTTCTTTCGATTGCACTTAATTTATATACACCACCAAATACCGCTTCACTTCTTGCAGTAATTAGTCTTTCCCCAACGCCAAATGTATCAATTTTTGCATCTTGATGAACAATCAAGTCACGAATTAAATATTCATCTAATGAGTTAGATACTGTAATTGTAGTTTCAGTTAAACCAGCATTATCTAACATCTCTCTAACTTTTTTAGAAAGATAAGCTAAGTCTCCTGAGTCAATACGAATACCTTTTAATTTCTTACCCATTGGAACTAAAACTTCATTATGTACTTTAATTGCATTTGGCACACCTTGATTTAAGGTATCATAAGTATCCACTAATAAGACTGTATTATCCGGATAATTTAATGCATATGACTTAAATGCTTCATATTCACTATCAAAACTTTGAACATAAGAATGCGCCATTGTTCCCAATGCTGGAATGCCATAGTACATATCAGAGATAGTATTAGAAGTTCCAATCACGCCACCGATGTAAGCACTTCTTGCCCCAATGATTGCAGCATCATATGAGTGTGCACGACGTGCACCAAATTCAAGTACTGCTCTCCCTTTTGCTTCTCTGACAATTCTAGATGCTTTCGTTGCAATTAAAGATTGATGGTTATAAGAAAGTAATACCATTGTTTCTATTAATTGACATTCAATAATTGGTCCTTTGATAACAAAGATTGGTTCATTTGGGAAGATTGGTGTTCCTTCTTCTATTGCAAAAACATCAGAAGTGAACTTAAAGTTTGCTAAATAATTTAAAAAACCTTCCGAAAAAATCTTCTTAGATCTTAAGAATTCAATCTCCTCAGCTGTAAATTTTAAATTTTCAATGTAATCAATAATTGATTCCAATCCAGCTAAGATAGCATAACCACCATCATCTGGAACTCTTCTAAAGAATACATCAAATACGGCAATTTCATTTTCTCTACCATCTAAGAAAAATCCGTTTGCCATTGTTAACTCATAGAAGTCAGTTAACAGACTTAAATTTCTTTTTTCCATATACTCACCTATTTTTATTGTACCATTAATGGATTTATATCCATTTGATTAGAAAAACAAATCCCTAAATAAGGGATTTATTTTACAATGAGGCATCTAAAATCAAATCAGTTGACTCGTACCATTTTAATTTGATAAACAATGTATCTAATCCAAATACTAAAACTGCAGGTAATAACACTTGTGCAGCAACGAATAACCAAGCTTCTACGCTAAAGTTACCAATTGTTAATACTTGAAGTTGACCAACAATACCACTTGAACCCATTCCTGGCCATGCTGCTGTAAAACTGTGTCCTGCTGGAATTCCATTAATAAACCAACCATAACCACCAAATAATAAATAGCATAATGGTGGTAACACAAATGAAGCAATTAATGTTGGAACCCAAGTAATAAGTTTTTTCATAACATTTTTAAATTGGAACATTGAACTTGCTACACCAATTGTAAAAATTGTTCCAATATCATTTTTTCTTGTTGATTGAATTGCAAATCCAACCATTTGTGCAGTACATCCAACAACTGCAGCACACATTGCAATAATCGCAATTGGATCATTCGCTTTAAATGGTACTGTAAATACTGCAATAGCAACTCCTGCACTTGAAATAAACGGTAAAGTTAATAAAATACCAAAGATTAATCCAACAAATGCTGAAGTTAAATATGGCTCTGAAGTCATAAAGAACTTAATTGTTGCATAAATTGCTTCCATTAATTTATCAATTGGCCATGAGAATAAATACACGGCAAATAAAGCTGATAACGATGTGACTAACGGAATAAAGAATAAATCATACGCAGTTTTCTTTCTAAATACGTACTTTATAACAAAATATACTGCGACAACAACTAAATACGCAGTTACTGGGTTATTTGGCACTTTTGTTGGATTCAACCAACCTTCCATACTAAAATCAACACCAAATTGTGTTGCAATACCACCAGCAACAGATAGCATAACTAACTTTAAGCCATCTACTTTAAGTGCTAATCCAATACTTAATCCAATCCCCATCCCAAGTAAACTTGTAAGAATTGCAGATAACCTGCCAAGTGCTGCAATTCCTGTTACAACACCTAAAGTTTGAATAATCGCGCCGACAACAATCGTACCAAAAATACCAAATGTCATCGCATTAAGTGATTTATATAAAAAACTCTTTACTTCTGCGCTTTTCTTACTTTTTTGATCAACGGTTTCATTCATCTCTCATCATCCTTTGCAAATAAATTGACCATAATAAATCATATCATTTTTATCTTAAAAATACTCAACAAATACTAAGAAAATTAATCATTTTTTTAAAAGTATAAAGTTATATAAAAAGAAAAAAGTATATGTATTTTATGTACCATATACTTCTCCTTCTTGAACTTAAAAATCACCTGTTTTAAGTTCTATTTTCTTTCTCAGATGCTACAGACCCCCACGTCCCACACCACACTAAAGTGTAGCTGGCTTATTCCCCACAAACAAACCAGCTACCTCTAACTAATTTTTTTAAAATTAATTAGCAAAGTAATAATTTTTCAGCCTGAAAATTTATTTCAACTAATCAGTGCTAAAATAGTATCGTTGTAACGTTATACATCAACTGTTAAATCATCTTTAACATCAATACTAACAGTTACCTCGACGATCTCAGGGTGCTTACCCTTTGATCCAAACCCTAAGTCATCTATGTTCATTTGACTTTCATCAATGATAATCTCAGGATGTTTTAACTGATTAAACCCTATCAATGACATAGGTACTCCAATCAAGAACAAAAGCCCAATCTTACTTATTCCCTTTTTCAACTTAAATCCCCCCGTTGCGTGTAAGATTTTAGTTTTAAAGGGCATTTTCAAACAGGGCAAAACTGTCCTATTCAAACAACAAGGAGTTTTATTATGGAATCAGATATTTACTCAAAAGAACTTGCACATTATTTCGATATGCTCCGTGTCTCAAGAAAGATGACACTTGAGGATTTGACACACGAGATTGTCTCTATTAGACAATTTAGAAGATATATTCGTGGAGAATACCAAATGCCTCAAATTGTCTTTAATAAACTTTCTACGCGTTTAGGATTCAAACCTGAACATGTTTTATTAGAATTTGAAAATGTTAAACTCGCTGAAACAAAAAAGATGAATACACTACATAATTTAGTTGTAAACAAAGATTTTCAAGCAGCTAACTTAATCATCCGTGATATTGATGAAAACTTTATCATTGAACAAAATAATCTTATTATGTTTAAGTTTTCAAAATTATTAATGGATTACTATCTAGAAAATATCAGTCCAGAAAATTTTATAGATGAAATAAAAATATTAATTCATTATGATTCACTTTTTGAAAAATCTATTTTATCTTCAACTGAGGTTATTCTTCTAACATCACTTTTACCAACTGAACCATTTAGAGAAAAAGATAAAGTTATTAAATTATTAGAAAATTTCTTAAACAAACAAAAAACGATCGTGAGTGGTCACAACGATCGATTAATTCTATTATGTTTATATTATGTGTCTGATTATTATGGTACACAAGGAAAATTTGAAGATGTTATAAAATTTTGTAAAAAGGGAATTGAATACTGTAACTACTTAAGATATACTTATTTACTTCAAGACTTCTATTATTTTTCAGCACTTGCTTACTATTATCTAAATAAATTTGAACAATATGAAATGATGCTTTATCGATGCTACTGCGTTTTAAATGCTGAAGACAATGAAGCTAAACAAAAAAACTATTATCAAATGATTGAGGAAGACTTTAACATTCAATATGAAGTTTTTATTAAAGAATATTTAGAAAACCGTATAAAAAAGGCACAGTAATTAACTGTGCCATTATTTTTTATTCAGTTGGAAAAACAATTGTTAATTGCATCTTAAACTTTTCAACTGCTTCTAAACCATGCATAATATTAGCAGGCATGATGATTGAATCCCCTATAGTTAACATGTATGCTTTATCATCAATGGTTACTTTTACAGTTCCATCTAAAACTGTTACAAACGCATCCCCTTTTGACTTATGCATTGACAAACCTTCACCCTTATCAAATGCGAATAATGTCACTGTTACAAATTTATTTTGAACAATTGATTTAGAAATGACTGAACCTTCTTGATAATTAATTTCATTTGCTAACTTTAACACTTGACTCTTTTCAATATTTTTAAACATATTTATGTCCACCTCGTCTCTTTGATTTCATTCTACCACTAAATCATCGATCTATCAATGTGTCCTAAAATGCAATTTGGTTGTATATTTTGACTTGTTGAAATATGATAAGGCTAAAGGGGAGAAAGATATGAAAATTTCAATTGATGCACATATCAATGAAGATATTTTAAAAGTGTGGGATTATTATAATGATCCTAAACATATAGTGAAATGGAACCAAGCCTCATCTGATTGGCATTCACCACATGCAGTTAATCATTTAAAGGTCGGAGGAACCTTTAGTTATCGTATGGAAGCTAAAGATGGTTCAGCAGGATTTGATTTTACAGGTAAATATACTGAAATTCAAAAACCATTTATTTTAAAATATGTACTTGATGATGGTAGAGAAGTTGATGTTTTATTTAAAATCATGGGCAGTGGTACACATGTATTCTTATCATTTGATCCTGAAGATGAGTATCCAGAAGAATTCCAAAAACAAGGTTGGAATGCAATCTTACAATCATTTAAAAAATATTGTGAATCACTAAAAGAAAAAGCAGATTAATTTCTGCTTTTTTTATGCAAGTTCACCGTTATAACAACTCATACCACCAAGAATATTGACAACTTTATAACCTAATTCTGTTAATATTTCAGCTGCAATGTGACTACGGTTGCCTGTTCTACAAATAATATAGTAAACTTGATTTTTCTTAAGTTTATTTAAATGACTCGTTAATTCTCCTAATGGAATATGAATGATACCTTCAATATGGCCACTATCAACTTCATCTTTTTCTCTTACATCAATAATTTTAATATTGCCTAGTTGCATTAACTTTTCTAATTCTGAGGTTGTAATCTTTTGAAACATTTTATCACCTTACTTTACACCTAAAAATTATATGCCTATTTTTTTTATTTTATTTTAAAGATGCATTTTAAAAACTTAAGTATGTGATAAAAAAACATGCCAGCATAAGCTAGCATGTCAATTACACTGTAAATTGGCTTTGAAATAAGTTATAATAAAAACCTTTTTTATTCATTAAAGCTTCATGATTTCCGATTTCAACGATTTTTCCTTTATCCATCACAATAATTGCGGTTGAATCAACAACATTAGATAAGCGGTGGGCAATAAAGAAACTTGTCTTGTTTTTAATGATGTGTTTGAATGTCTTTTGCAGTTCTCTTTCCATTAATCTATCTACATTTGAAGTTGCTTCATCTAAAATTAAAATTGTTGAATCTAAAATAAGTGCTCTTGCAATTGTGATTAACTGACGTTGACCAATAGATAGGTTACGACCATCTTCTAATACTTTTGCTTGATAACCATCTTTTAACGTTTGAATAAATTCATCTGCACCGGCTAATTTAGAAGCATAGATAACATCTTCCATCGTTGCATCTTCTTTACCATAAGTGATGTTTTCATAAATCGTACCTTCAAATAACCATGGTTCTTGTAACACAAGGCCAATACTTTCACGTAAAGCGCGTTTACTTACATGGTCAATATTTTTATTATCAATCATGATGTTACCTTCTCTTGCATCATAAAATCTTAAAAGAAGATTAATTAATGTTGACTTACCTGCTCCAGTAGGACCAACAATCGCGATTTTATCGCCACGCTTAATTTCTAAACTTAAATCTTCAATTAATGGATAACGCTTATCATATGCAAAGTATAAGTGATTAATTGAGATATTTCCTTTTTTAAAGATATCTTCTTTATCAAATTCATGTAGATCAATTTCATTCTTTTCATCTAATAAATCAAATACTCTATCCATACATTTCGTACTTGCCATTAAGATTGATGAAAGGTTTGTTAAATCATTTATAGGCTTAGAGAATGATTGGCTATATGCAATAAAACTTGTAAGTAAACCAATTTCAAAATTATCCGTAAAGACATAACCAACAATAAAACCAATTAAGATAAAGATAATATTATTAATGAAACGTGTGGTTGGATTTGATAAAGCAGATATAACATTTGCACGTTTACTTGAATCTTTTAATTCAGTTGCTTTTTCTTCAAATCGTTTTAAAGCTATTTCTTCATAGTTATATGAATAAATGAGTTTGTGTTCACTAATAAACTCATTTGTAAGGCCATTTAACTCTGCATTGTTCTTTTGTAAGTTAAAGTAATGCTTTTCACTTAGTTTATTTAATTTTTTAGTTACAAATAAAATAAGTAGCGATAAAACCGTCACCATGATAGCTAAATAAACATTTAAATAGATCATTAATCCTAATGAGCCAACCATCATGAAGATGCTCATAAAGGCCTGGCTAAAAAGGTGGGAAGTTCCATCATAAATGATTTCTACATCTGTTGTATAGTTATTGATGATACTACCAAAAGGTGTTTTATCTAAAAATCCAATTGGCACATTAAATACTTTTTCTGTAAGTTTATCACGCAAGAATTCCATTGTATAAACTGCATATTTAGTTGCGAATACTGAACTTAACCAAGTGAGTATACCACCTAATATATAAAGTGATAATACAATGTATAAATCTATTTTGACATCATGAACCAAGATATTATTAAGAATTGTTCTTAAGTATAGTGGCGCAACAAGCATACATATACTAGCAAATAAGGCAAAGATGATTCCAATATAAAGGTGATGATTTTTCCCCTTTGTTAATTTAATTAATTTTAAATAATTTCTCATCTTAATCCTCCACTAGTTGTCCATATAATGGTGATGTATGAAGTAATAATTCATTATTACCTTCTGCTTCTATTTCACCTTTATCGATGACATATATTCTATTTGCTGCTAGTAAAGTAGATTTTCTAACACTAATTAAAACTAAGATTTTATCTTTAAAGTCTGTTAAAATTCTATTTCTAATCATTGATTCCGTTAAGAAATCAAGGGCACTAAATGAGTCATCTAAAATTAAGACTTCATAGTTATTCGCAAACGCTCTAGCTAAACTTAAGCGTTGACGTTGTCCCCCTGAGAAGTTTGTTCCTTTTTCTTCAACTAAACTATAAATACCATTTGGTTTTTTCATAACAAAGTCATAGGCTTCTGCCTTTTTTAAAGCTTCAATCACTCTTTCTTCTGTAATTTTATAGTTACCCATCACAATATTTTCATAAATTGTTCCTTTTAAGAATTCTGCACGTTGAGATACATATCCAATTTTTCTTCTTAAATCAGATAACTTGAAATTATTGTATGGAATACCATTAATTAGGATTGTTCCATCCTGTGGACTATAGTAACCTGCTAGCATTTGCATGATTGTTGATTTACCAGACCCCGTTTTACCAGTTAATCCTATAATTTCGCCTTTTTTAAGGTCTAGGTTAATGTTTTTAACTGAAGGTTTACTTCTTCTTGGATAAGTGTAACTAATATTTTCAAACTCAATGGAATCAATTGATTCAGGTAATAAGAATTTGTCTTCAGTTTCTTCATAAATTTCCATGTTTAATAATTCTCTAATACGAATATTAGATGAAATACTTCTTGTATAAATCATAACTAAATTCATAACAGAAACTAAAGCGACTGTTAATTGTGTTGTATAAGTTACAATACTAGCTAATCTTGAAATTGAAAACTCCCCTGAGTTTGCAATTGGAATAGCCATAAATAAAATAATGACTAAAGTAGTATACATAAAGATAGTTGTTGTAGGACCTGTTAATAACTGGAATAAATTGAGTTTATTCATCGTCTTTGTAATATCTTTATTTTTCACTTTAAACTTTGTTGTTTCTTTTTGTTCCCCTCTAAATGCTCTGATGATACGCATCCCTGTTAAATTACTCTTAACTACTTTTGTTAAATCATCATTCTTACGTTGAACTTCTTTATAGTTCTTCATTGATTGTCTTAAGAAAATAACTAATAATGGTAATAAAATACCTGCAGATATTAATAAAATTAATGCAAATTGCGGATGAATGGTGTAAATAGCAATTAATGAACCAATGACTAAGAATGGTGCACGAGAGGCTGTTCTAATACTCATTGAAATTGCATTTCCACTTTGATAAGCATCTAATGTTAAGCGATTGGCTAAGCTTGATTGTGTAAACTCATTATATTGAGTTGGAGAAAATTTAGAAATTTTCTTATACATATCAACCCTTAACTCTTTTACATAGTTTTCAGAGATGTCATAAGCATAATATTGTGCGGTTATACTTGAAATAAAGGCAACAATAATTAATCCAATAAGCATAAGTGATGCAATTAATATATAGTTTTTATCATTTTTTAAAATACCATTATCAATCATTAAACTCATACCAATCGGTAATAGAATTTCAATCACTGCTTCAATGATTTTAAAGCTAACCCCAATAAATATTTTGTACTTGTGTTTAACATAATTTCGTAATTTCATGCTCATCTAACCTCTTTCTTCCTAAATTATATGCTTAATTTTATATAAATTCAAATAATGATTTTATAGGTATATATAAGTTTTTTTTATATTAAGATCATTTAGTTAATCATAACGTCTTCAATAATTACAGACTTATCATCATACAGTGAAACATTTAATAACATAAAGAAACATGGAATAAATAATAAATCAATCAAAATGAAAAGTGATTCTTCAAAGAATGATGGTAACATCATAACCGCTACAAAATTCCATGCCATATGACTAACTAATGCTAATAATGATATTTTAATCCAAACATTATTTTTTAATCTTATACTTAATATGATGCCCATACCATGTAGAGCACCAAATAAAGCATGTGACATAAATGCATGTGCTGATCTTCTAAATAAAACCGTATAATCAATTGACTGGCTTCTAATCAAGCCATTGATTCCCCAGATAGTTGCATAGCCCATTGTTTCTGCAATTTGGAAACCTGCACCAACTAAAAATCCGATAAAAACACCTTGGCTTACCTTTTTGGCTTTAACATTTTTAATAACGATATAAATCGTAAACATTTTCGCAAATTCTTCGATGAGTGGGGCAATCATAACAGTATCAACAAAATCACTTACACCAAAATTAATTTGTCCAACTATAAATAAAGATAAGGTTGTTGCGATAAAAAAGATAATAATTGCTTTACCAATGCCAATAATTTTATCTTTCATAATTTCATAGAAAAATACTGTAAATGTCATCGGAATAACACTTGCTGCTATGAGTGTTAACCAAGGAAAAGCATAAACTCCAACATA
Organism: Acholeplasma hippikon; assembly: GCF_900660755.1. Classification (NCBI taxonomy): domain Bacteria; kingdom Bacillati; phylum Mycoplasmatota; class Mollicutes; order Acholeplasmatales; family Acholeplasmataceae; genus Acholeplasma; species Acholeplasma hippikon. Next base: position 232,025 of record NZ_LR215050.1, on the reverse strand, counting down.
AATTGTATTTAAAAAAGACACTAAGGATAAACCTAACATAAACAAGAAAACTCTTGTCCATAAATAAGGTATCGGTAAATTATCAAAATAGATGATTTCCTTTTTATTTCTATTCGTAAAAGATTTAGAAAAGAAAATTTTATAATCAAACTTTTCAATATTTTTTATACCAGTAAAAAAATATATTATTTTGTCCATAGTTATCCCCCAAAGTTACTTCTAAATTCATTATACAATGAATAGTCCAATAAAAAAAGTTTATCTAATGCTAGATAAACTCATTTTTACGACTATTTATTAAACATAATCTTTTCGCTGTTAAACATCTTAGCTAATACAAACACACCAATGCCAATCATCACGCCATTTGAAATAATCGTTAATAATAAGTTTAATGGATTAATCGTTAAACTTAATAAACCGCTGAAGCATTGAATTGAGTTGTAGATTGGTAATAAGTATAAAAGCGAATTTGATGTAACTGATGTATTCATAAATCCTGTTACTCCAACAAGCATCACAAGCATCATTAATGGAACCGCTAAAGAAGATGCTTCTTTTACAGTTTTTGCAAATGCAGAAATAATAGATAATGCTGTTGTGAAGAATAATACAGTAAACATAATCACTAATAATACTAATGCCAATGTGCCAAAACCATAGACACTTAAGGTAATTCCATCACCTAAAAGTGCAGGTAAAGATGCCATTAAACCGATGAATGATGCAAGTGCTGATGTTAGTGATGTAATACCTAAGGCAATAATCTTACCTAAAGCTAATTCATGACGTTTCGCAGGTGTAATTAATAAAGTAGCAATTGTTCCACGTTCTTTTTCACCAGCAATTGATTCTGTACAGATACCCATTGCACCCGTGAATAAGAATGTCATTAATAGGAATGGTAACATCATGCTAATGATCATCACTGACATATCTTCATCAGTTGCTAAATCATATTTTGTTTCAGAATTATTGATATCAAACTTGTTTGAAATTGTTGTTTCAAAAGTTTCTAATCCTGAAGTATAAATTGCGTAAAAATTTTGAGAATCTTGATTTGATGAATTATAATAAATTTCAATATTTGGAGCTTTAGTTCCTAAACTAGGATTATAAGCAATCATCTTGTTGTAAAAATCTTCTTCATAGAAGATATACGCATCAATTTCTTTATTTTTAATTCGTTCTAAAATCTCTTCTTGTGTTAACTCTTCTTCATTTATTTTAAATGTCAGACCATCAATCTCTAATAAACCTTTTAACTCTACTGGCTCATTTTCAATGTAGACAACATATTCCGTATTTGGCTTAAATGTGTTTTGGAATGCAGAACCCATAAAGTTATAAATAACAAAGATTAAAATACCAGGAAGTATTAAACTGATAAGCATTCTTTTATCTGTAAAGAATCTTCTAAGTTCTTTTTTAATAATGATTCCTATTGTCTTCATTATGCTTCACCTTTCTTGTCATAGAGTTCAAAGAATCTTTCTTCGATTGTCATATCTTTAGTGATTTCACTAAAGTTACCTTCTAAGACCATCTTTCCATCAATAATAATACCAACACGATCACATAGTTTTTCTACTAATGAGAAAATATGTGTTGATAGAATAATAGATTTACCTTCATTTTTTAAATCTACTAAAAAGTCTGTAACTGTTTTAGCTGTAATAATATCTAAACCATTAGTTGGTTCATCAAAAATAATAATATTTGGATTATGCACAACTGAAATTACTAATGAAATCTTTTGTTTCATACCAGTTGATAAATCTCCAACTTTAACTTCAGCAAATTTATCAATACCGAATTTTTTAAATACTTCTTCTTTTCTCTTTTGTGCAACTTCTTTATCTACTTGATGTAAATTTGAGAAGAAATCATATAAATAGTTTGGTGTAAAGAAATCTTCTAATTTTAATTCGCTAGTTAAGAAACCAATTTTACTTCTTACTAAATCTGGATCATCATTGATACTAACGCCATCAACTAATGCATCGCCACTATCAGGTTTAATCAGTGTAGAAATCATACGTAAAGTTGTGGTTTTACCTGCGCCATTCGGTCCAAGTAATCCATAAATCTCACCCTTATATGCTTTAAAAGATAAATCTTTTACTGCCACTTTAACTGGATTATCAGTTTTATCAATTTTTTGTTGTTTCTTTGATAGTTTGAATGTTTTATTCAAACCGTTAACTACTAGAATCTCTTCCATCATTACCCTCCCAAAATAGTTCATCTAATGTTTTATTTAATACTTTACATATTGCAATACATAAATTAATCGTAGGATTATATTCTCCACTTTCAATCTGATTAATGGTCTGTCTTGAAACACCAACCATTTCTGCTAGGTCTGCTTGTGAATAATCTAGTGCAGCTCTTGCAGCTTTCAACTTAAGATTCTTCATGCTCTTGACCTTCTTTAAATTTTTTATACATTGTAAATCCTGCAATCACAAGTGACATCACACCCGCTAATAAACTTAAGAAGTAACTTGTTACCATATTTCCTTCAATGAATTCGCCGTTAATTATACTCATTACGGCAATTACTAAGTTGAATAATCCCATGACTAATAAGACAATGATTAGTTGACTTCGATTTGAATTAATCCCTTCATATGCATCCTTTTTGATCGCAAGCGCTGAAAACACAGAAACACTAATAAATATCGCACTTATTACGCCAACGATATAATTTGACCAATGGAAATTAAACATCATACGAATAAAGCCATCTAATAAAAGTGTGCCACCAAGCGTGAAAAATGAAATTTCATAACACTTCCCTCTACTTAACAACTGTCTTTCATCATATACTTTCTTTGCTTGATTTGGATTTTTAATGATAATAAATGTTTTATAAATCACAACTGCCCAAATACCAAAGATTACTCCTAAAGCATAACTAAAATATTCATTATCAGTATTCCCAAATAGTAAAGATAAAATTACAAAGGTTGAGACTAATAAATTAATTAATATAATTTTAAATATTTTCATTTTGCACCTCAATATAATCATACAATAAAAAAACCAAATGTCAAGTATATTATACATTTAGTTTCTTTTACTTTACTTTTTGTAAATTATATTGATTAAAATTTCAACTAGAAGTTAATTTTTATTAATGATGCTTTAAACTAAAACTAACAACATAATAACGAATAAACTAAAAACAATTAAGAAGAATGATACAATCTGACCTAAAAGCTTAAATGGCTCTACTTTTGTCTTTTGTTTTTTAACTGAAAAATGATTTAAAACTACACCAAGAACTAATAAAATACTAAACATTATATAAAAAGCCGGTGTAAAGTCTTCATTAAAAAAATTAGTCATCAAATAAATATCTTTGCCTAATTCAACATAAGGAGCTAAAGGTTCATCTGTTAAATTATCTGATTCGCTAAATTCTTTTGACGTCGTACCATCACTTATTCTATAGATAAGTCCATTTTCTTCGTGAATAATGGTTATAACATTGATATCACCAGCAATTTTAATCATTATTCGTTCTTCTATCATTTCAACTGTAATTTGACGATCCGAATCACTTTTATATCCATATTCATTTTCATAGTATCTCTCGCCTTTAAAAGATACATATAGTTTGCTTGGAAACACAAAAATTGCACCAATAATAAGTAAAGGTATGACAATGATTAACTTTATCCATATTTTCATAATACATCCCCCTTTTAGTTTCATTATATATCTTTTTGATTGAATATATATGTTAGAAAAAGACCTGAATAAATCAGAATCTTCATCTAAATCGATTATTTTAACTTAAATTTTTCAAAATCTTAATTCTTTCTACTTTTAATATTACTTGAATATAACTAAATATATCTAGTAAAACAACTAAACCAATTGGAACTAAGTAAATATAAATATTATTTCTTAAGATATTAAAAATAAAGTTAAATCTATTTAAAAGATTTAAGTTGACAATTGTAATAATAATCCAATTGATGATATAAGTCGCTGTTAAAATAATTAAATAGTCTATGCCATGCTGAAGTATTTTTTGATTTATCAAATGTTTTTCTTTCATACCTAAAAATAAACTTATTGAATCACTATGAAGTTCTTTTTTTGATTTAAGATTAATTATATATGAATTTAAAATAATCAAGAAAAATATCATAAATAAAATAGTGTCTTTAGTTAAACTTGGATACCAAATTTCTTGATAATCAATTTCACTATTAATTTCATCTTTCCTATAAATTAAACTTCTCTTTAATTAATTTTAATACTTCGTACTCTCTTTTATTAATTGTGTTTGAATGAATATAGATTTCATTACGTCTAATTGCTTCATCAACATGAATGATGATTTCTCTAAAATTAAGTTCTAATTCTTCTTCTGTGAAATTACTTTCTTCCTTATTCCTATAGACTTCACAGATAAAATATATATTTGTTTGATGCCAAATTTTATTTTCTTTTTCTGATAATCTTTTTTCTTCTACAATTCCAAATGGTCTAATAGTATCAACCTTAACCAAATAACCCGTTTCTTCTTTAACTTCTCTAACTAAAGTATCTATTTCATCTTCATTTTCAAAAATTCCACCACCAGGAAACTTAATTTCATGATGATCATTTTCTACCATAAGTAATTTATTATCAATAAAGAGCTCGTACAGCGCATCTTTTAATTTCTTCTAAATCATCTTTATAATTCTTTTTATCTAAAGTTAAGAGTATATCCATATAAATCCGTCCTAAATAATAAAAAGCACATTAAGTGCTTTTTTCTAATGTCACCTTGGTGGGCGATGTCGGACTCGAACCGACATGGTTTCCCGACGGATTTTGAGTCCGTTGCGTCTACCGATTTCGCCAATCGCCCATATTATTTGGCTTAATAGCCAAATAAATTATAAACTTTTTATTTTATTTTTTCAATTCTAATTTGATTTTATTTTCAGCAATTAATTCTTTATATAAGTTTTCTGCATTTAATGCGTATTGTTCTTTTGAGTAATTGATAACTGAATCTTTCGCATTTTTCTTTAATGTTTCTAAAATTGAAAGATCTTCTTGAACCCTACATAGGATTTCATATAATTCTTCTGTTTTATTAAAGAAAATACCATTGACGTTATTTTCTACAAATGAGTCAAAGACCTCATCATAACGAACAATAATCGGAAGTCCTGCAGCTAATGCTTCAACATAAGTTAAGCCTTGTGTTTCTGTTGTTGATGCATTTAAAAATACATCAGCAATTTGATAATACTTAGCAACTTCTTCATGTTTAACAAAACCTAGTGTTTTGATGGAATGTCCAGCAGCTAATGCTTCAATATGCTTATCTAAGTTTACTTTAAATGGACCATCGCCAATCATAATAAATTTAGACTTAGGATATTTTTTATTAAACTTAGAGAATGCATCTACTAAATCTGGAAGTGATTTTTCTTTCGCAATTCTAGCCACAACGATCGCTACAAACTCATCCGGTTTAATACCTAAAGAAGCTTTTAACGATTCTACATCCTCTGTTTTATGATTCTCTTTGTAGAATGGCTTTAAGTCAATTCCAGAAGGAATAATCGTAAAACGTCCTGCATGTTCTAAGCGAATCATTTTATCATAGATCTTTTTAGTTGGAACAATCGTCATATCACTATACTTAGTGAAGTGATTGTTAATTAATCTAGCTAAATATTTAGCAAAGTCAGGCATATGTTCTGACATGAATTTAGAAATATAATGTGTATAGTCTTGATAACTTGTATGTAAAGTATATACCATTGGAACTTTTAAGTGTTTACCAGCACTCATACCTAATAAACCTACTGTGAATTCTGTATGAATGTGAATTACATCTAAATTTAATCCTTTAATCATCGGTAAATATCTTTTAACAAGCGGAACGACTTTATAGTCTTTTAAATCTTTAAAAGGCACAGTTAAACCACGAAGTCTAATCACATTATGATCATCTTCAAACATTTGACGTGGCGCACTTGGCGTAATGATATAAACTGTATGACCTAATGCTTCTAATCCTTCCTTGAGTGTGACAATACTTGTGACAACACCTGAGATCTGAGGTTTATAAGCATCTGTAAAAATACCTATATTCATACTTCTTTAACCTTCATTTTCTGTAATATTAAATAAGAAACAAATCCATACAACATACCAAAGTAATAGGTGGCAACTCTCCATAAAATCATGAGTGAAATCGCAATTTCAGGTGATTCAAACATTGCACCAATCATACCTGCAAAAATAGCTTCTGTTCCACCACTTGCTCCTGGTAATGGGACAAAGAACATCGATGTTGCAGCTAATAAGCTTGTGAAAACTAAATAGAAATTTTCTGATGTAGTTAATGTAGCACCTAGTGCTTTTGCAATTAAAATCGTTGTTAAATAAGTAATAAATAATGCTGCAAATTTCGTTGATAAACTACCAATAAAAACGCGTTTTTTGGTAAATAAGAATTTCACACCTTTTTGGAAGTTATGAACAAATTTATCAGATTTTTCCATTAATTGTTCCATTTTCTTTTTTAGGAATTTAATTTTCGATAATAGCATCAATAACTTATAAATTAAGTTTTTAAAGCCTTTTACATATGCCATTAAGAAAAGTAATACTAACACAAAGGCATTAATAAATATTCCAATCATTAAGAAAATAAAACTTAATCCAAGAGAACTTGTAATTTGATTAAAGAAAAGAATTAATCCCACCAGTGATAAGGCAACACAGGCAATTTGATAAAGAATTGATACAACTAATACGATTGAAGTTGCTTGTTCTGGTTTTAGATGATGTTTTCTATAAAAATAAACTTGGAATGGTTGTGCTCCACTTGAAAATGGTGTTATCCCATTAAAGAAAGGTTCTACTGATTGAATGAAAAATCCTGTTTTCATTGGTAAATCTTTATTGATTGCTCGTTGAACAATCAAGTTTGATAATGTAATTAAAACTAATCCGACTAAACTCAGACCTAAAGCACCTAAGTAATAGGGTAGTTTCATGGTTTTTAATTTTTCTAATACAAGTTCAAAATCATGGAGACTGCCAATAATCGTAAGACCCGCAAGGATTATTACGACAACCATGACAATATTTAGCCATATTTTTTTATTTGATTGCTGTTCTTGCATGGATTACATCTCTTCTAGATGTTTAATTCCTAACAGTCTTAAACCTTCCACTAAAACATTTAAGATTGAGCGTACTAGTAATAAGTTTGTATTTCTGATGACCTCATCTTCTACATTAACTTTCACTTTTGCATAGAATGAATTGAATTCTTGTGATAGTTGTAATAAGTATCTAGCAATTGTTGACGGCGTATTTTCTTGACATGCTCTTTCAATTGTTTGCGGGAATTGATCTAATACTTTAATTAGATTGAAATAAACATCTTCTTTATAAAGTTCTTTATTAACTTTTGTTAAATCAAATTGAGTTTGTCTTAAGATTGAATAAATTCTTACAATTGAATATTGTAAGTATGGACCAGTTTGACCTTCAAATTTAACCATGTTTTCCAAGTTAAAGTCGATATCTAAATGTCTTTCATTCTTTAAGTCATTAAAGATAACAGCACCAACCCCAACGGCTTTAGCAACTTCATCTTTATTCTTTAATTCCGGATTCTTTTGTTCGATCGCATTTTTTGCATCACTAACAGCTTGGTCAATAACATCCATTAACTTAGTGAATTTGCCACTACGTGTAGACATCTTCTTACCATCTTGTAAAACTAATCCAAAGTTTACATGGACAATATCGAAGTTATACCCCATTAAGTCTGTAACTTTCTTTAATGAATCAAAATGTAGTTTTTGTTCATTACCTACAACATATAATACTTTATCAAAGTTGTAAGTGTCTTTTCTATATAATAAAGCAGCTAAGTCTCTTGTTGCATAAAGTGTTGCACCATCTGTACGTTTAATTAATACAGGTGGTTGATTTTCACCAACATGAACAACTAAAGCACCTTGGTCTTCTTTTAATAAGCCTTTTTCTTCTAATTCAACAACTACACGATCCATTTTATCGTTATAGAATGCCTCACCATTGAATGAATCAAATGTAACACCTAATAAATCATACATATCCATGAATTCTTTTAAAGATTCATCACGGAAGTATTGCCATAATTGAGTGTATTCTGGATCATTTTGTTCTAATTTTAAGAATGCATCACGACCTTGTTGTTCAAGTGTTGGATCATTTGCTTCTTCATCATGGAATTTCACATATAATTTTTGTAATTCAGCAATTGGATTTTTTTCTAAGATTTCTTTGTTACCCCACTTTTTATAAGCAACAATCATCTTACCAAATTGAGTACCCCAGTCACCTAAGTGATTAATACCTACAACATTATATCCGTTCTTTTGGTAAATTAACTTTAAAGAATTACCAATAACTGTTGAACGTAAATGACCTACTGAGAAACTTTTTGCAATATTTGGTGATGAATAGTCAATTAAAACTGTTTTTCCATTGGCTTCTTTTGTTCCATAAGAACCATTTTTCTCATTGATTTCACTTAAAATGTGATAAGCTAAATCAGTTCTCTTTAAATAGATATTTAAAAAACCACCTACAAAAACTCCATGGTCAAATAATGGATGTTTGCTTAAGATTGCTAATGCTTTATCAGCAACTTCAGTAATACTTAATCCTAGTGATTTCACAAAGCCAAATAAAGGAACTGCTAAATCAGCATCTCCTCTTTTTGGGGTTTCTACAACAGCACCTGTTGTATTTAATTCTTGTTCTAATAAACTTTTTATTTGTATTTTAATTTCATTAATCATATTTCAAACCTCATTCAATTTATTATATCAAAATAATCCCATTTTTTGCTTATCATAGATAAAAAAAGGTATTATGTTTGATTTTGGTATATATTTTTTTGATAAATCGAAATCTTTACTCAAATATATTTTATCAAAGATAAAAAAAGAAATGACTTTTTTAAAATCATTTCAATTTAATCATTATTTATTATTGTATGCGTCAACGAATCTTTTAGCGATTAATTGAGGTCTTGTAATTGCACTACCTACAACAACTGAGAAAGGTTTTTGTTCTTTAATCATTAATAAATCTTCGATTGTATTAATTCTTCCTTCTGCAATCACTGGAATTTTTAAATCTTTAACTAATCTAGCAACTAATTCAACATCTGGTCCAACTAACTTTTTAGAATATGGTGTATATCCAGATAATGTTGTAGATACAATATCAAAACCAATTTCTGCTGCATAAATAGCTTCTTCATAAGTTGAGATATCAGCCATTGCAAGTAATCCTGCTTTATGAATTAAGTCAACTTTATCTTTTAAAGATACGTTGTCTGGATAAGGACGGTTTGTCGCATCCATTGCAATCACTTCACAACCTGATTTGATTAATGTATTAATTTCATCAACTGTTGGAGTGATATAAACATCATATCCTTCATAATCTTTTTTAATTAAACCAATAACTGGTAAATTTGTTTCTTCTTTAATTGCGACAATATCATCGTAACTGTTTGCTCTAATTGCTACAGCGCCACCTTCTTGAGCAGCTTTCGCCATTTTTCTCATGATGTGAGAACCATGAAGTGGTTCATTTTCGAGTGCTTGACAACTTACGATTAATTTATCTTTAATAATATCTAAAAAGCTCATAAAATAAACCCCTTTTTTAGTACGCTGTAGGATGAATCGTAATTGATTCCCCACCGTTTTTCTTTTGTTCTTCTGTTGCTTTTAATGTGAATGATTCTTTATTTGGACAAGTCATACGTGTTTGTCTTTCTAATGTGAAAGGAACCTTAACAACTTCACCATTGATTCTTCTGTATAAATAAACTGATTCCCAAGTTGCTTCTGTTACTTTTGCATCAGTTAATTTAACATTTGAACCTTCATTACCATATTGGTCAATTGAGTTAACACGCTTAAATTCAGCATCTAACATACCATGACCTTCACTATAGAATAGTGGAGAGTAATATGTTTGAGGCATATTGTTCTTTAAGTTAAATGCTTCACGTTGCTTCTTGTATTTTTCAATTTGTGTTGGTTCTAATACTTCAATCTTTAATTGAAGGTAATTTTGAACTGGGCTATAAACACTCATTCTAATTAAATCCCCTGGAAAATAATAGAATTCAAAGCGTCTAGGATCTGAAACATTCCAAGAGTTTACGTTATTACGATGTACATTACCTTCTCTATCAATTGCTTCTGAGTAGATATAACGATAGAACGGACGATAAGCAACTTTCTTGCTGCCATAGTTTAAGGCTTCAGAAGTATCTGTTGTTTCATATCCTACCATCCAACCTAATCCAGCATCAGATTCAGATAAAGAATGTCCTCCCATATAAATTGAAGGGCTATCTAAGTGACGTTGCCAGAATGTACGGTTATCATGGCCAAAGCGTTTATCATCTGGAATAAATTCTCCTAAACGAATGGTTCCTTCAATACCAATCCACTGATCTTTAGTTGAGTATACTTTGTGATACCAAGCACCTAAAAAACAATTTGGTGCTTTAGGAAGAACTTTTTCTTCAAATTTTCCTTCATATACTTTTACATCTTTAAAATCTTCTAAAGATGCGTAGTGACTATCCAAGGTAGGGACTACGATTTTATTTAAATCTTTCTTTAAATGTGTGCTCATTCTTCAAATTCACCTAATACACTTTCTGGCCATTTTAATAGAATACCTGATGCTTCAAGTAAGTTTTGATAATCTTTTAATAAAGTATCATTTTCATAAACTTCTTTAGGCGTTACGTTGTTCTTTAAACAATATGCCACTAAATATCCAGCACTTTCACCAATATTCCATTCTACTGGATGTAGACGGTAACAACCATTTGTAACGTGCGTTGTTCCAATATTTTTACATGATGCAATTAAATTCTTAGTTTTTAGAGGAATTAATGCGCCAAGTGGAATTTGGAACGGATATGTTTCATCAAAGAAATATGTTTTTGTCTTGGTTGTCATATGTAAATCGATATGATAATGACCAATACCTACTGAATCTCTGAAATCAGGTGCCTTTTTCGCATAGCGTTTGTTAATATCTTGCTCTTTAATTGTATAAAGTGCTTTAATACGGCGAGACTCTCTAATATAAGGAGCCATTGCTAAACCATCTTTAGTACCTAATACTTCAGGAACTAAGAAGATTTCTTTATAACCAAAACCTTTACCATCATCACGACGTGCTTCACTGTATAACCAATATACTAATGATAATGTTAATTGTTTTGCTTTATATTGATGATAAAGGGCATTTTCATCATCAAAAATATTACCTAGAATATAATCGTTTTGTGGCCAGTTAATTAGCATAACAGAGGCATTTACACCACGTTTGAAATGATTCTTTTCAATCACTTGACGATATTTAAACATATCTGGTGTGTTTTCATAAGGACCTTCCGCAAACATAGAGAATTCGCGTTTTGAACCTTGGTCTAAACCTGCTGCATACCAACTTAAGATTGATTCATTAAATGGCATGATATATGATTTGAAGTAATCATATAATGCTGGTTTTTCCATAACAATTGTGTTGTTTTCATCATATCCAACAGCTGCAGTCCAAGTAATTGGTTGCATGTCATATGGGTCTTTTTCTTTTGCTGCATGCGGTTCATTTGTTTCATCAAATGACTCTGCACCTGTTACATATGCCGTATTTGTTAATGGTAACAATTCCCCTGTATCAGTCGCATCTAAGAAATATTTAGCTTCTACGATGAATTCTTCTGTGTCATTTTTTAATAAAACATTATAAACAGTATCTTCACTTGCTTCAGCACCAATTAATTTTGTGTCTGTCATTAAAGTTAAGATACCTGATTCAATAAATGGATTTAATAATTCTTCTAAAAACTTAAGTGATACTCTTGGATCACTAGAATTTTTAGATACCCATCCATTACCTGGGTTAAAGATTTCTTTTGTCTTTAATTCATCAATAATATCTGGGTGATTTCTGTAATAACTTCTAATATCTTCTCTAAATTTACGATATGTTTTTGTTGCGCCAGTAAATTCAATATAGTTGTGTTCATCACTTGGAACACCTTGACTTGTCAATTGACCACCAATCCAATGGTATTGCTCAACGAGTAAAGTCTTAATTCCTTCTTTACTTAGAGCATATGCAGCCATAATTCCACCTAAAGAACCACCAATTACTACTGCATCATAATTTCTATTCATGCTTTTTTTCCTCTTCTAATAAAAATTCGTATGCTTCATCAAACTGTTGTTGGTTTGGCATATGAGCAGTTTGATAAACTTTTGTCGTAACTTGCGGATGATTTTCCAACATTGTTACAAACTTAACTGGAATCACATCATCAGATGCTCCACCCGTTAAGAATAATTTGCCATTGATTTTTGATTGATTGATTACTGGATCATATTTTTCTAGATAAACTAAGTTTTTAAAGTAATAATTATCTTCTTCCCAATTTAACTTATCTTTCAAATATTTGTAAAACTCAACCATTGAAGGTGTACCAACGATTGATACTGCTCGTTTTAATGGATAAATTGTTGATAAATAAATACTAATTGCTCCACCCATTGAAACCCCCATACTATAAAGTGCATTAGGTTTCACACGAGGCATAAATTTAATATATTTTTCATAAATTTCAACTGCATCTTTTGCAGATTGAATAATGAAATGATTGAAGTCTTTCCATTTCGTTGATTCACTTAGTGTTTCATATAGATTAATACGACGTTCACCGTGTAATATCGTATCTAAACCAACAACGATAAATCCTCTTCTTGCTAATTCATCTTCTCTTTTAAAGTAATCGCCATCTTTATATCCAGTAAAACCATGAAACGAAAAAATAACTGGTTTAATCGCATCATTTTCTAATTCATAAATGGATACTGGGATACCATCAATATGAAATTTCTTAACGTGAATCATTTCCATGTTAGAGAACCTCTTTTTTTAAAAAATCGAAACTATCTTGTAACATTTCAGGCGTTGAGACGTGTCCTGTTTCATAGAACTTAATTGTTGTCTCTGGCATTAATTCATGAAGTTTAGTTGCATACTTAGGTAAGACTACATCATCATGAATACCGCATCCCATAAAGATATTTTTACCCTTTAATAAAGGATAATTTAATAATGGGTCATGTTTTTCATAATATGCTAATTTTCTTTCATAGAAGAATCCATGATTGAAACCATACATGGTTGCTTTATCTGTATAATATTCAACAAATGATGGCATAGGAACTAATCCTACAACTGTTTTACATTTTTCATCAATTGTTGCTAAATAAAATGAGGTTAAACTTCCCATAGAAACACCATAAGCATGATAACTATCTGGTTTTACGGTTGGTTCATACATAAAATATTTATCGAATAATCGTGATGCATCATTTGCTGTATGCATCACGATTTCGATAATATCTTCATATTTACTTACATTTGATCTTTTCTTTTCTAATTCAGACATTCTTTGTCCATGCATGTAAGCATCAATTGCCACTACATAGAATCCTAAATTAGCTAGAATTTCCCCACGTCCCATAATATTAGCATCTTTATTGCCTGTAAAGCCATGGAAGAAATAAATTAATGGCTTTTGAATGCCGTTTTCAACTTCATATGTTGTAACTGGCACACCATCTAAAATTAAATCAGTTTTTTTCATTTACCTTCACTAATAGTCCTGTCTCAAACATACGATTCCATGGAGAATAAATATCTGTAATTGTAAAGATATATTCACCATTTAATTCTTTTTCAATGAATGCATTTAATTCATTTTTAATTTGTTCTACTACTAATCCGTGTTTACCATCGATTAAGAAGTAATTATTTGGTTCAACTAATGTCTTAGAAACTTTACTTCTTACCACAGAACAGTAACCAAAGTCTTCTACATAGCGTAAGCCTAAGAAATCTAGGTTTTCTTTTCTATTTGGGAATAAGAAGTCAAACATACCTTGTGGAATACATGTACCTAAAGTATTTGATGATGTATTCCATCCTGCATATGCAGAAATCTTCATTAATAGACCTTTTTGTCTTAATAATTTTAAGAGATTTAAATCTCCACCATTACCGTAGGCAACATCCCCAATAATAACTTTCTTACCTTTATTTAATGCGTAATTAGCAAACTCAACATATTCAATTAAGTTTCTGTCTGCATCATAAGATAATCTTGGTTCATTTTGTCTTGGTGCTTCAACCATGCCGGTTGCAGGTACGTTTACAAGTAACACTAATTCAGCTTCTTGCATGCTTGAGACTAAAATTCCGCCAGCTGCAAGTACTTGATATTTAATTGTTTCATTTAATAAACGATCTTCATAAAGTGGAATTTGCATACCACCAGTAATTGATGCATAGTGTAAATAAACAAGTGGTTGTTTATTTTCATAGTTATTAATCATTCTTGCGAGTAAAACATTTGTTACTTCATCTGCACCTGGGTACATGTAGCAAGTTAATTCAATATTTAAATCTTTAATTGCTTTTCTTACTCTAATTTGGTCAGTTGCTGTTAACCCATAAGGTGATGAATCATCTTGTGGAACAATACCAAATTCAATAATTCCTTCTTCAACTAACTTTAAGAATGCTAAATTCACTGCAATATTTTTATCACGTCTAACAATATAATCGTATAAATTTTCTTGATTAATTGATTGTTTAATTTCATTGAAATGAATTTCTTCTTCAGCAGATAAAATCCCTAATTGCTGTTTATGTTGATAAACGCCATATAAGTGAATTTCTCTCCCCATATACTCATAGTAATCTGGTTCTTCATCTGCTGATGAATACTTAGGATTTCTCATGATTAAGTTATATGCGTAAATTTTAATATTTGGATAAGTGTCTTTAATTTCTTTTAAAACATTTAAGCGATCAATTAATGTTTCAATTGAATCATGGTGTAAACGAGATGGAACAATTCCACCGTAAACTAATGTATCAACAGCAATAACCATACCGTCAACATCTTTAGCTACTTCTTTTACCCAAGCATTAATTTTGTCTAAATCGCCTTTCATTTTCTTATCACCTAGAATTGATAATTCAGGTGCTACGACTTCATAAGGTGTACCTTTAACTAATAATTGATTAAATTGATAGTTACAAGGTCTTTCATCTAATGGTAAAACTGCTATTTTTCTCATGTTGTTAAAGTCCTTAATTAAAGTTTGGGTGAATTCTTACGGTTTCTCCACCAGTTACTGGATCAATGCCAGATGTTGTGAAATGACTATCTGCAGGGCCATTTGTAAAGTTTGCTCTTGTTTCATTCATCACAACTCTATACATTTGTCCATCAATTTTTCTTAATAAGTAAGTGTTATGCCATACCATATCAAATACTTGTGATGTAGTAGGAATATTTGGTTTTCCTTCATTACCTGATTGGTCAATTGCATTTACACGTTTAAATTCTACTTTTGTTGTTAATGATCCATGTTCAGGAGATGAGAATGCTGGAGACTTAAAGTCTGCTGGATCTTTCCATCCGTTTTCTTCTCTAATTTGTACTGAATATGGTAATGTTGATTTTTCAATCACTTGAATTTGTAATTGTAAGTATCCTGGTTTTGGAGAGTATAAAATCATTCTTAATCTATCACCTGGAAGGTAATAGTATTCAGTGAATAAATAGTCCCAGTTACCAAATAAATTTTTAGTTTGATTATTTCCTGAAGCATTTGATACAGCATAGTATCTACCATTTGCTCTATCATATCCTCCAATGTCATAATCTCTATTTGTAATATAACGCCAGAATGGTCTAAATGCATATGAACCAATTGTTGTTGAACCATTCTTTAAAACTGTTAAGCTAAGTGATAATCCGACGTCAGATTCATTCCATGCATGTCCACCCATATAAATTGATGGATTATCTAAGTTTTTAACTGAAGGGTCAATTGGTAAACGGTCATCATGTTGGCCATTATATCGATTAATATCAAACATTGGTAATGTAAATTCTGCTTCAATTCCTAACCAATAATCTTTAGATGAATATACTTTGTGGTAATATGCACCTGCAAAAACCTTTTGTTTATCAGGCTTAGCAGATTCATTTGGAATAATCCCCGTAAATATTGGATATTTTTCAACTAAGAAATAATATTCAACAACTGTAATTTTCTTAGAAACAAAGTTAGATACATTTCCTGCAAGGTCTTGTACAAAGAAGAAAACTTCGTATTCTCCTGGTACTGTAACATCATAGTCACCTAAATCAGCTTCAATACGTGAAGAGATATCACCTTCTAGGTTATCTAAAGCTTGTAAGCCTTCAAAAATGTTGAAGTCTGTTGTATATTGATTAATTCTTGCTGTTCTATAAGTTGATTGGGTAAATTGTAAAATTGGTGCAATTTTATCTTCTAGTAATTCTTTATCTGGGTCTGTCTCATCAATTGGTGGTACGACTGGATCTATATTTTCTTTTGGGTTACATCCAATTAATGAAAGAGAGAGTAAACAAATACTTAGTATTAAATATATTTTTTTCATATTTTATCCTCTTCCTGGTCTTTAAATAAAAATTTCTTCAGTATGTTTTTTTAAGAAATCCAAATAAGTTAGATATCCTTTTTCAGTTAAATGAATACCATCTAATGAATATTCTGAATTTAACATACCATCTTTAATAAACTCATGATATAAGTCTAAATAAGTTGCTCGATACACCTTTGATTGATGTTTAATGAACTGGTTGATATATGCAATCTCTTCATTCCATTTAAGGGCATTCGTTTCATTTAACATCCCTTCTTTTCTTGGTGCAACAGGTAGCATGGAAACGACGTATAACTTAGTTCTTGGTAGATTTACAGTAATCATATCAAGTAAAGTGTCATAAGTCTTATGAAAAGGAATAGTATACCCATGTTCAAAGAAACGTTTATTGCATAAAAAGTCATTGATACCAATGAGTAAAACCACAATATCTGGTTGATGTAATCTTAATTCTTTTACAAGTGGAATTAATTCCGTTGTTTTATATCCACCAACACCGATATTCACTATATTTTCATATTGACTTAATAATTTAAATTGTGCAGTGATTGAGTCACCCATAAATACTACTTTTTTCATATGTCCTCTTATTTAAACACTAGGAAGAGCGTCATTTTTTATCAAAATGACGCATTTTCCTTTAATTGTTATCGATTATAATAATTTTCGCCTAAATTATATCTTTCAATAAAGATTGCTTGTAGTGCTGATTCAGTTGAAGTCATAATGTTACGAACTTCTCCACTTTGAATAGCAGATTGAATCTTAATCATGAATGATTGATCTGTTTGTGCTTGAGATTCAATAACGCTATAGAAATAATCAGGAACTGTAGAATCAATTAATGATAAGTGAATTTCTCTTGAGATATCTGATTCATAGCTTGAATATAATCTTGTTGCATAGAAGTTATCTTCTACTTCAGTTAATGTTTCTGGGAAGTATTGTAAATCTGCCCAAATCTTGAAGATTGTTTCATCATGAATCATTAAATCTTCATATCCAGCTGGGATATTTGCTTTAGAGAATGCTGAAGAAATAACATAAGTTGATTTTCCACCAACTGTTAAGCTCTTGTAATTTGACATATCTTCTTTTACGTTTGGACCAACTGGCCATGGAACATAGTTGATTTTGAAGTTCACGCCGCCCCATTTGTTGCTTGCAGTGATATGCCATGATTCACCATCTTGGAACACAACATTACCAGCTGCGAATTGTGGTTGAGATGCATTTGATAATGGCGCATCATCAATCCACATACCATCTGTTGTACGTAATTTGCTTAAGAATTCTAATGAATCTAAGACTGGTTTGTCAGTTAAATAAGTGTTAAAGTCAGCGTCAACTAATTTACCACCATTTGCTCCAATGAAACCATATGCATAGTTATAAGTTCTTCCACCTAAAACGTATTGTGCACCACCGTTTTCATCAGTTCTTGTGTGATCTAATGGACCGTTTAACTCATTTACTAACTTTTCAAAGTTTTCCCAAGTCCATTCACCTTTTTGCCATAATTCTAATGGTTCATTTTTTCTTGATGGTCCTAAAACTTGAGCCATTAAGTCAACATTATAGTATAGACCTTTATCTGCAATTGAGAATTGATCATCATATCCATAATATTTACCTTTGACTAAACCGAATTCTTTTTTAGAATTCCAGAATCTTGGTGATCCATATGCTTGAATATAATCATCTAATGGAACGATTGCTTTTTGTTCTGCTAAGTTTGGTAATGAAGTTGAAATAATTTCATACACATGAGCAGATTTTGATTGGAAAGCAGTTTCTTCGATAATATATCTTTCTCTTGCCCCACCCCATGAAGCATTTGTTGGATAGTTTTTGTATACAACTTTAACGTTGTATTTCTTTTCAACCTTATCCATTAAAGCTATTTTTTCTTGTTGGAATAAACGTTCATATTGGCTTGATCTTGGATCAGCTCTTAACGCATTATCCACCATGATAACGAATTCGATACCACCTAAATCATATTTAGTATCGTCTTCATCTTCATTATCTTCACCATCAGTTGGAGGTGTAACTGGTGGCACTTTTGGATCTGTACCCTTATCTCCACATGCTACTAAAACTAGTAGAAAGAGAAGAGAAGTTAAAAGTAAATAAACCTTTTTCATATTTTTCTCCTTTTTTTATTAGCCTACTAGGCCACTTCTTTCGATTCCTTCAGTAAATAATACTTTTTGCACCAATAGATAGAATATAATCAGCGGTATCATTGATAACATTGCTGATGTATTCAAGATCATTGATGTGAATAACGGGTTTTGGGTAACGTCTTGGTCAAGTAATTGCCAGATACCAGCTTGTTGAATTGCACCCTGTATTGCATTACGAATTGACATCATCTTAGTTGTTAGGGTAGAAAAATCACTATTTACTTTTGACACGAAGTTTGCAGTGAAATATGAATCATTCCATTGCCATACAAAAGTAAGAATACCTGTTAAGACCATAGCTCCTCTTGCATTTGGAAGCATAACTCTTGTAAATACTTGTAATGGATTTGCTCCATCTAAGTAGGCAGCTTCTTCAATTTCCTCAGGAATTCCTCTAAAGAATTGTCTGAATAAGAAGATGAATACCCCTGCTTTAATCCCCATACCAGTTGCGGCGAAAATATACATAATGGTTGGAGAACCAAGTAATGATTTACCAGTTCCCAAGAAATCCATTAAGGTTAATTTAAGCGGTAATTCAATTGTTGCTGGTGCAACAATAACTGTTGCCATCACGATGATAAATAATATGCCTTGTCCTTTAAATTTTAACCTAGCAAACGCATAACCCGCTAATGCTGTACATAAAATTTGAAGAATTGTTACAATCGTACTCATTTTGATTGAGTTCCATAAAGCGTTCCAATAGTCTAAGACAATTCCTGAAATTTCAAAGTTTTTCAGTGAGAAGTTTTCAGGAATCCATAAAACTAATGGATTGTTAATATCTTCTGGTGCTCTTAACGCAATTGAGAACTGTTGAATTAAAGGATATAAGATAACGAATGATAATCCATATAATAAGAAATACTTTAATAGAACAGATGCCTTTTCAAGTATTAACTCGAAAGTCATTTTACGCTTTTGCGGAGTTTTTAATCTCTTATCATAAATCTGTTTAGATTTATTTTTGAGTGCATTAAATTGACGATTTAAGAATTTAGTTTTAGCCTCTGTCATCATAATAGAACACTCTCTTTCTCATTAATAAGAATACAATTCCTATGATTGCCATGTTAATGATGAAGTAGCTCACAGAAATACCTGCTGCTAATCCATATTTATTTTGAGTCATTGCAAAGTCTAAGAATCTGTAAATTGGAGCTCTCGCAAACGAGTCAATGACTGTATAAATTGCTGCAGTTAGAATAAATGGTGTAATCATTGAAATCGTAATCTTCCAGAACATCACATACTTAGATGCTCCTTCAATTTTCGCAGCTTCATATAAGTGCCCTGGAATAGATTGAATAGCTGCAACGAAGATTAAGATTTGAATACCTGAAAGGTTAATAATCACAAAGATTCTTTCTACTGCTTGTAAAATAATCTCAATAATATTTCCACCAATACCAATTTCAAGGAAGAATGATGCTAGACGTTGAACGAAGAATTGATCTGCACCTGTTGATGAGTCAAGATATTGTCCAAATCCTTGATTTAAAGTATCAGAGATTAATGTGAAATTATAAATAACAGGAATAAAGAAGATCGCCTTCACAATTGTGCTACCTTTAAATGGTTTACTTAAGAATGTAGCAATTAAAATTGAGAAGATAATAATTACTGGTAAATCAATAACTAAATTTTGAATGAATAAGTATAACTGTACGCTAAATACGTTATTACCTTCAATAACATAACTTGTAAATAAGTTAATATAGTTACCTAAACCAATAAATTTAAATTGTAATCCTTGTCCAGAAGGTGATACTTCATTAAAGCTCCACCATACTGATTTAATAAATGATGGTAAGAAGAATAATAAAATACCAATAATCCAAGGTGTTGTAAATAAGACACCCCAAATAATTTTTTGTTTAAAATTAGGAATTCTTCTAAACCAATCACCAATTAATTGTAAAATATTACGTTTTTCTAATTTTTCATCACGAATATCTAAAAGTCGTTTTTCTAGTCTTTGAATTGTGTTTTTAATCTTTTGGTTTTTGTCAGAAACTTTAACTATTTTTCTAACAATTTTGTTTCCATTATAATCGGGGTTTTTCTCTCTCTTTGATTCGTTTAATTGTATTAAAGACTCGATCTTGTGTTCGTTAGTTACTTGTTTGGCAAGTAACTTTTTAATTCTATTTTCTGTTGTGATACGATGTTTTTCAAGTTTATTAACTTCTACATATTTAATTTGCTTGTTTCTCATGATACCACCACATAACTTTCTGTTTCATAGTTGATTCTAATTTTGATGTTTCCTTCATATGTGACTTCAACTAATGAACCTTGAAGGTTTAATACTTTATGATCGATAATGTCTTTACCATTAATATTTAAGCCATCAATTGTTTGATAAACTTGTTTTAAATCATTCATCCAATACTCATAATATGTAGAGATTAGATAATTATATTCTGTCTTAATCAGTTTTGTTGTACTTTCATTTGTGAAAGTAAATTGTAATCCAGCACCTGTTTCAATTGCCTTTAACATATGCCATGTGATTGATTTACTATCATCAACATTGATTGCTGGACCAGAATAGTTGAAGTAACCATTTAAGAATAATGCTACAAATGGAATATCATAGTCAACGATTGGATGCATTGTACCCTTCATATCTAAATCTAAGATTTGGTCTGAGTACATTGCTAAGTATTGATTAGGATTCCTTAATTGAACATGATAATCAGCTAATCGTTCAATCATTTCTACTTGCTTAGCAGCCACTTCATTTCTGAATAAAGTATTTTTCTTTGTTAAATTAGATGCTAACTGATTTCCAAAGTCTGTGAATGAAACAAAGTTATTATTTAACTTGTTTGATGTTTTAATCACATTTGAAATAACATTATTACTTGTTTTTGTATTTTGAACATAACTGATTGTTTTGTTCTTGTCAGTCACTTTTGATGATTCTAAATAAGGATATCTGTAAACATCATCGTTAAAGATATTTTTTGTTACATCTTTATCTAGATTTAAGTCTTTATCTGTAGCAGCATATAATGCGCTAAACTCTAAGAATAAATCAATGTTTTCATTTTTTAAATCTTTAATTAACTTCTCAAGTTGTTTTCTTGATGCAATTTGATCATTATAGTGTGTCTTTACGTAAGAAGTCGATTTAACACCTTGATTTGAGAATCCTGAATAAGTGATTGTAAAGTCGTTAATACCTAGTTTTTGAATTTCATTTTTAATGTTGATTACACCTTTTGCATCAGTTAATGAATCAACTGTTGTATAAGGAATACCTAAGAAGTATTTCTTTTGTAGATATCCGCCTAAAAGGGTAATATTTAATTTTTCTTGTTGTTCAATTTTTTCTAATAGGTATGTTTCAACTAAATGTGATTGATATAGCTTAGCCATATCATAATATGTTGAGTTCTCTTTAGACACGAATTGATAACTTGATACATAATCTTCTGTATTGTAATCAATTGTCCAACTTGTAACTCTTTGAGAGTTTGTTGATGATTGGAATGTGAATGCATCACGTTCTCTAATTGCGTAACGGTAATAAGCATATGAAATCTTATGTGCATAAGAACCGTTTCTTACTTCTGTTAAGAAACCTGCTCTTAAAGTTGACATTGCATCACCAGATGTAATTACATTAATGAAACCATATCCATTCTTATTATAACCATACATTGGATATGAAAGTTTTTCACCAGTTTGTGGTTTAATCTCATTTGCTGTACCAATTGATAAGTCAGCTCCGTAGACACGTTTTTCATATGCAACTGTATTGTACTTTAAGTTATTGTGGTCAATATAAATACCTGAACCGTCTGGAATAACTGTAAAACCTTGATCTCCCATATTACCTGTACCAAAGAATGGTAAGATGTCGATATAAGCGATTGGGAATTTTTCAGTTTCAACAATTGAATCATTGATTAATCTAACTTCAAATCCGTTATCAGTTAATGTGTATTTCACTGCAAATTCAAAGTAAGGTAATTGTTGACTTGTTTCAAATCCATATTTTTCAGCATCAGCTAAATAATCTTCATAAGTATAATCAGAGTACTCGAAGATAAATTTATAGAATGTATCGATTGATTCTTGTGATGCGATTGTTTTTAAATAACGAATACCATCAGTTTCAATATAGTTATTTAATAAACTTGTTAATTGTCTTTGTGTGATCACACCTTCTTGTACTTTTGCTTGAAGTGGTTCTAAGATTTTTGTATTGAAATCTTCACTACTTACTTGTCTTGGTAAATCTGTCATCGTTAGATTGTGTTTACCACCAACTTCATAAAGTACTTCGATTGTGTTGTCTTTAACTCTAAATTCATATTTGTCATATTGAACTGATTCATCATTAATGCTCATGCGTTTTGATGCTTCAATTTTTCTTTCATAGAAAAGAACAAATAATTCTCTAGCGTCACTTGGTATTAATAATGTGTCATGTTTTGGTGTTGAGTACCAAGTTTGATTTGTTGTTTTATCAATTAATTCGAAGTTTGTATCTTCTGCATCTAAGATAAATTTGTATTTTGTATTTTCGATAACAATTTCGTCTTGTGTGTAATCTTCTTTTTTTACAAATCCAGTTTTATCATATGGTGCTCGTTCTACATACTTAGTTTTTGCGCCAAGTACTTGAACAAGTACAAATGTTGTAAGACTTAAGACTAGGAGAAGAATAACACTATATTTAATCATTTTACGTTTCATTGTGTTTTTCCTTCCCTAAGAGTTTCTCATGATAAATTCTTCATATACTTGTTGGATGAAACCCCAAATTTGTTGGAATAATGTAAGGATTAAGATTCCTACGAAAATGATGACTGCAACTGCTAAAATTGTTGCAATTAATGTCACTATCGTTTTTGCTAGTCCATATTCATGAATGACTAATAAGCCAAAGAATCCCATGTAACCAGTTAAGACAACACCAATCGTTGATAACGTAGCATAGATTGCTAATTCTTCTTGAATAAGTTGTCCTGAGATAAATGTTAATGGAATACCAAACCATACCAATGGAATGACTGCATATCCTAAAACCTTAAAGATTTCTCCTAATGTTCCTTTTCCTTCAAATAATGAAGTGATTGACCAGTTACCAATTGCAATTAATGCAATTGGCACTGTAATTAAGAAGAATGTTTTAATAATAGAGAAGTTTTCTACGTATGATTCTCTAATTAAGAATCCTGAACGTGTCACTTGTAAAGCAGTTGAAATAACTAATAAAAGAATATAAGTTATTGCAACATGATATTTACCTTTTTTCTCTAATTTAAAGTCATCAAAACCTTGAAAAGGGTGAGTTAAGATGTAGATTGGAAATTTAAAGTAATCTTCCCAAACATGCTTTAGAAATTGAAGATAATCAAAGTTCTTGATTTTATTAAGTATTTTCTTGAACATCTTAATCCTCTCCTTCTCGTTTGACAGCTTGCTTAATAGATTTGAAGATAACAAATCCTACCGCACCTAATCCAACAATTAAAACGTATGGCAAGAATGCTGCTAATTGATCATTACGATATTGTTCGAATGCTTTTGAATAGTTATAGTAATCATATCCTAATTCGAAGTTCTTCATTGCATCTTCATAGTTGCCTTCTCTAAGTTGTGCACGACCAATACCTGCATACGCTAAGAAGTAATTTGAGTTTAACTTTAATACTTCTGCCCATGTATCTCTTGCTGCTGCATAATCCATTGCAGTATATTCTGCGATTGCTTTATTCACTAACTTCGCAAATTGTACTGGTTCATAGATTTTAATGCTTTTTGATGTGCTGTCGGTAACAATAATATATTCGTTAAAATAAGTTAATGATGTTGGACTTGATAATTGATCTTGTAAAGTACCTTTTCCACCTGAAATATATAGTAGATTTCCTTCTTTATCGTAAGTGAAGATTCTTCCTCTATTTTGATCTAAGATACTATAACGTTGCATTGATTCATGTACTGCAACATCAATAATTTGTGAAGGTCCAACTTCAACTCTTGTGTCTTGTTCTTGGGTCACTGAGTCTCCAACAACAGGAACTAATCCTTTATTTTCTAAGACATTTTTACCTTTAAAGTTTAAACGTTTAACAGGTTCCCAGAACTCAGTCTTAGAAGCTGTATAAATGTAACCTTCTTTATCAATGTCTAATGAAATAAATGATGATTGTAAATTTAAAGCCATTTTTTCTCTTTGTTCTTTAGTTGCAAATTTGTAGATTAAGGCTTCAATAAAATTAAATTTAATGGTGTTTGTACCGAAGAAACGGTTAAATTGTCCATCAGTATCAAATTCCATCACCCCTTCGAAAATGTTATAAGCGATAACATTAATTCGACCTGTACGGTCAACTGCAACGCGAAGAGGTTTAAAGTCTACTGTTTCAAAAATAATATCATTCGGATTTTTAACTTCATTAACTAATTGGTTTGTATTGATATCAAAAATCGCAACTCTATTATTGTTATAATCAGCGACATATAGTAAGTCATTAAATACATAAACTCCGTTTGGTGTATTTAGCTTACCTAATTCATCTCCATCTTCTGGGAATGATTTAACGTACTTGAATTCATTATTGAATACATATACTTTGTTTGCTGTTGCATCTGATACATAGATAAAATCTTTATACACAAATGCATCTCTTAAATCACCTAATACAACTGGGTTTCTTACATCATTGATGTCTGTAATATTTGAGTTATCAATTGCTCTTAATAAGTGCATTGATTCTGCTGATGCAATTTCACCCCAGTATGAATAGTTATATGATTGTTGTGTTGTAAATAAACCACTGAATAATAGTGATACAGATTGTAATAAAATCATAAATTTAATCATCATATCACCTACTTAATTCCTGAATGTGCCATTGTATCAATGATTCTTGTTTGGCTGAAGATAAATACTGATACTGGAACAATTAACATTAATAATGCAACTGCTGCTGAAGCACCAGTTCTTGCAATACCACCTGATACGATTTGTGATAATGCGAATGATAGTGGTTTTAAGTTTTCTGTAAAGATGAATGCTCCACCATCTGTTGACCATAATTGTTGGAACAGTAAGATAATGACTGTCAACCAAGCTGGTTTAACAAGTGGCATAACAACTTTGAAGAAAATTCTATATTCACCAGCACCATCCATTCGTGCTGCTTCTAATAATTCTGTTGGGATTGTCACCATAAATTGACGCATTAAGAATAATCCTAAAGTGAATCCCCATGATGGAATAATAATTGCCCATGGTGTATCAATAAATCCTAACCATGAGATAACTAAATAGTTTGGAACTGTAGTTACTAATGATGAGAACATTAATGAGTAAACGATTAATTGGTTAATTAATGCTTTACCAGGGAATTTTTGTTTTGCTAATGGATATGCTGCTAATGCACCAAATAAAACGTGACCAGCAACCCCAAGCACTGTAATAAACAGTGTATTAAAGAAATATCTTGAAATTGGAATTCTTGTATTACCAATTAAATTAAATAATTCTGTGAAGTTATCAAATGTAAAGTTTCTTGGAAATAACTGTGGTGGGAATAAGAAAATTTCATCTAAAGGTTTGAATGCATTCGCAATCGTAAATACTAATGGATAAGCACTAAATAATCCAAATCCAATTAATAAGATTGATACGAATACATCACCTTGCCAAGAACGGCTTAATCTTTTTTTACCTGTAGGTTTAATTTTCTTAGCCTTAACATTCTGAAGTTTTAATTTTGATAGTTCTTGACTTTGTTTTGAATTCATTATCAAGTACCAACCCTTCTTAAAAGTTTTTGCACAGCTAAGTTAGCAATGATCATCATTAAGAACAAGATCGTTGCAATCGCTGATGCATATCCCAACTCCATACGTTGAGATCCGGCTCCGAAGTCTAGTAAGTGAGTAATAATTGTATGTCCAGAATACTCAACTGAAGGGAAACCTAAGAGTGCTGTTGATACAGTACCAATACCGAATGATGAGGTGATTTGCATCAACGCACCAAACATTAATTGTGGCATCATTTGCGGTAAAGTAATATACCATAATTCTTGCCAACGGTTTTTGATACCATCAATTGCTGCTGCTTCATATAATGATTTATCAACAGTTTGGAAACCAGCAACGAATGATAAGAAGCTGATACCAAGTGATAACCATAATTGAACAATAATAATAATTGTTAATGCATATTCTGGTGTTTTTAACCATAGAATAGGTGCATCAATAATATTTAAGTTAATTAAAAATGCGTTTAAGTAACCATACATATCGCCGTTGAAGATTAATTGCCATAATAAGAATGCTGATCCACTGATTGATGGTGCATAGAAGACAATGGTTAATACCCAACGTAATTTTGGTGGTAATTCATTAACTAACCACGCAAATATAAATGCAGCCGCATAACTTACTGGTCCAATGACAACAGCAAGGATTAATGTATTTCTAATCGCAATTAAGAATACATCATCATGTAATAATAAGTTAATATAATTGTCTAAGCCAATAAACTTTGGTGAGTTTAGCATATCAAAGTTTGTAAAACTTAAGAATAAACTCATTATTACCGGTAAAATCGTGAAAGTAAAGAATATGATTAAGAATGGGGCCATCATACCGTAATAAACTTTATTCGATTTAATTTCTCGTTTTAATAGTTCTTTTTTTGTTATTTTTTGTGTCATAATCCGAGTTCTTTACGCTTTCTAGCAATTTCTTCATTAATCTTTAAGTGATATTGATATAGAGAGTCTTGCGGTGTTACATTGCTATTTAAGACAGCTCTAAATGCATTATCAATGTGTCGCCCTACAATGTAGTCCCCAGGTACAGTAGGAATACCAACTGCTAATTCTCTTTGTTGTTTTAACATTAAGTAATCTTTTGTTGGCCATGGAAGTTGTTCAAATGCTTGAAGGTTTGCTGTTGGGTAACGAGCTGCTGAACCAATAACTGATTCCATACCTCTTGCATAATCCTTTTGAGTGTCTGCGGATAACCACCATTTCATAAACTCCCAGCTTGCTTCTTTTTCTTTGGATGCACTCATAATAACAGATGAAGTAACTGTTGAGACTGATTGTCTATTTAAGACACCATCAACTTCTACACCTGGTAATAATGCATAATCCCATTGACCAGAAATTTCTGGAGCGAATACGCTTAATGTGTTATATAGTGAATAGTTTGCAACACCAATTGGCATTTCACCACTTCTAAATCTGTTTGCAAAGTTTGCTTCTAACGCAAATCCATAATCTGTAAATAATTTAGTGAAGTCTAAGAACGCATTAATGTTAGCAGGTTGTAACATGCCTGATTCTCTTCCTCCATCTAGATATAATTCTCCACCATTTTGTTTAATCATTGCATAAAGTACTGTAGACATTGCACCTTGAGAAACTGGTACATAGAATTCTAAGTATCTTCTTTGTAATAATGGAGAAATATCAATAACTTCTTCCCAAGTTGTAGGTAATGAAGTTACACCAACTGAATTTAAGATATCTTTTCTATAGAACATAACTAAGAAATCTTCTGTATCAGGTAGTGCGTAAGTAACACCATCAAATGTTAGAGCTTCTAAAGCAGAAGGGCTAAACCATGATGCAACTTCTGGGAAATCAGCAAAATCTGATAGTGGAACAATCGCATTTCTAATACCCCAGTTAACTGGCATTTTTTGGTCTACACCAATAGCAACATCCGGTCCATTACCAGAAAGTGTCGCTTGAAGTAAAACACCCATATTAACCATTTTTAAGTTAACATTAATACCTTTATCTAAAGTAAATGATTCATCAATTAATTGTCTTAAATAAGTTGTTTGGTCACGACCAGTTCCAATCCAAACTTCAATTGTAGGTCCATCAACTGATACACCTGTACCAAAGTCTGAATCATCTTTAAATGATCCAAAGAACATAGTAATTTCGTGCCATAATTTTTGGAAGAAATTCAATCTGATTTTTGGAAGTTTATGTGTGTTTCCAGAAACAATAATTTGATCAATTGTTAATGGTTGTTCAGAAACTGAAATAACCCAAGTTCCTAATGCTGAAATATTTTGTTCGAACTCTCTTAAACCTGATTGAACATTTTTTTCATCTTCAATAAATTTCTTAATTTGGTTTCCAGCTCTATCAAATGCTGAAATTAAACCTGAACGTCCACCAGAAATTCTAATAATTTCAGAACGAATCGCTTGTAATTCATCTTTGAATGCAACTAAGCGAGATTCAAAGTTTGGAATATATCTACTTAATAAATAATCTTGATATGGGTCAGGGTTTAAACCTGTACGCATAACAACTTCACGATAAAACGCTCTAAATTCCTTAATTAAAACGTTTACTCTTTGAACAATTGGACCATAGTTACCAATCGTTGAAGTTAATGAAATTTCATTCACACCAGCTTCTAAGTAAACATACATTGGTTCACCATTACCAAGTGATACATACTGTAAATCACTCTTGTATTTGAACTCAACTGTTTTCGCTTCTTCAAATGGTGTTTTACCATTAATCTTTAAACTTCTAGTTGTTGACTGACCATTTGAGAAGTTTTGCATAACTTTGAATGTTAATTTATAGAAACCAGCTTCTTTAACTGTTAATTGCCATGAAATTGAATCACCAGCAACTCTCCAGTTATTCCCCCCAATTGCATTATATCTTGTAATAAATGCTTCATAAGGTGTGAATTTAGGTGTAGAGAATTCAGCAATTGGATTTAATGATGGAGAAGATTTTAAATATGATTCTTCCGCTTCAATAATATAGCTATCTTCAACTACTTTTGCACCTTGTTGTAAATATTGATTGTAGTAAGTTTCATAGTTACTTACTTTAGTTTCTTGGAATAAGAATAATCTTCCTAAAACGAACGGTTCACGTTTACTTTCAAAAGTGATTGTATTAACGCCTTGTTCGAAATAGAAATAATAACTATCGTTATAATATCCAACTCTATCTTTTAATGTATCTTCTGCCCATAAGTGTATTTCAACTTGTTTAGGTCTAATATCTGATACACCTTTTTCTCTAGATTCTGATACACTGAATTCATCTTTGAAGAAACGTTGTAAAACAAGCGATTCCGCTTCAATGAATGGATATTTTCCATTAATTCTCATTGCTCTTTCAATGTTAGAACTTCTACCTAAAATAGAAAAATACTCGACACCAATATGGTAGTATCCAGCTTCTGCAACATTGACTGTTAAGGAAATATCTCCTGACTCAGGTAGATATAAACCATCTTTTTCATTCCCTAAATCATCTTTGAATAAACCATAATATGGCAGATCATTATCCACCAATCCATTCGAATATTCAAATGTTGTTAAATCAACATCAACGATTTCATCAGGAAACACCTTATTGTACTTATCTAAGTAAGTTGCATAAGTATCTTCCGTGTCACTTTCAAGCTCATAAATCGAGCCATTATAGTCACTTGGGGTGAATGCGCTTACGTTATTTGTATTTAGTAATAAGGTTCCTACTGTTAATGTTACGATTAGTAACAATATCATTATTTTTTTCATATAAACCTCTTTGCTTTAAAGTTGTATAGTCAACTATCAATAGTATATCATTTCATAGTTGACTAGTCAAGTTAATCTATAGGTGTTTAGTATATCTCATCAAGCAGTTCATCAAGCGATTCATTAAGCGATTCAACTTTAGAATAACCTTTAACTAAAACAAGATAATTAATTAAACTAATGCCACTTAATCCAAAGAATAATCCTAGAATAGGAATAAGTATAATCACATAAATAAACATAAACATAACAATTAACCAAATCAATGCTCTGAATGAGAATCCAATTGTTAATAGATAACTATGTTTAAGTAGCGATTTGATATTCACTTCATATAAACTAGAAATCATTAGACCATGCATAAATGCAATTAATGTGGCCCCGAATAATAATAGCATAATCATGAAACTAAAGAAATAGTACCAGCTAAACGGTTCTAATCCTGCGTAGAAATAAAATATATTAAATAAAAGCACAATCAAGATTACTTCAAAGAATAATATTGTCTTTAAACTTCTCTTTAAGATTTTCTTTAAAATCGAAACGTAAACATTAAAAGTTCCGATTGCACCCTTATTTAATACAAGTTTTAAAGTCAACACTCCAGTTACAATTGCCACAGGTAATCCCACGACAACTAAACCTAGTAACGTTGTTACAATCATCAAAAGATTTACAAAAATTACTTTTAATAAACCATCTGAGAAGTGATAAAACTTAGAGTTGACATACTTTTCATAAAAACTCATAATAAACCCTTCTAATAAAAAGCAAGGAGAAGCAATCTATTGCTAGATTGCTTATCCCCTTTTTAGTTTGTTGTTATTTTACTAATGATACCGTAGTGTTTCTTGGATCATAGTTATTTGCTGCTGGATTTCTCCATCCATCAGATGTACCACCTGCTGGTGCAGTTGGGAAAGTAGCATATTGTGCTACGAAGTAATAACCCATGAATTCTCTTGCGCCACCAGCTTGGTTAATGAAGTCTTGGCCATCTTTAGTGAATGTTAATGCTAAACCGTTCTTACCGATTAATAACATATCTCCTTCAGCTGTGTAGTTGTTTAATCCAACTGTTTGGTTGTTTTGAGCAACACCAGTTTCAGTTCCCCAACCTTTTTCAGCTGTCCAAGTTTGACCTAATACGCTACGTACAGTTTTAACATTGAAGTCTTTGTCTAATAATACTAATACTGAACTTGCTTCATTGTAGGTTCCTGACCATGATGTAACTTCGTGAACATTTGTTACTAAGTATAAATATCCGCCAAGTTTAGTAGCATCTGTACCATTTCTTCTACCGAAGTAATCTTCTGCTGTTGTTACAACCACTTTAGCGATTGCACCATTCACATTGATTTCTGATACAACAGTTTGGTCAATGTTAACTGAGTTTGAATTACCTGAATCAGAGTGAGTAGCTAATCCAATACCCTTAACATAGTAAGTATTTACACCATTGAAACCTGTGATTGTGTTTACATCGAATGATGAAGCTGCAGTTTCAGCAACTTTCTTGTTTAATCCGCCGCCTAATTTTACATAAATTTCATAGTAGTTAGTTCCTTCAACATGATCCCAAGTGATTAATTTAGAATTTTCTGCATCTACTTTAATAACTGGAGCTGCTAACGTTTGAATTTCTACTTTCTTATACTCAATTTCATTTGATAAATCAGAATCACTGAACTTGAACATATCTTTAGAAATTGCTTTAACTCTTACTTCATAAGGAGTTTCTGAAATTTCTAATGCTAATGAAGCTAAGTCTACTGAAGTTCCAGTCATCATATCACCAAATGCTTCACCATTAATGAATAATTGATATCCTTTAGCATTTGGAACTGCTGGCCATGATAATTCATGTCTGTTTAATGAGATTGAAGGCGCATCAATTGCATCTGGTAATGCGATTAACACTTCATAATCATTAATTAATTGTAATTTAATTGATGCTAAGTCGAATACGTCTTGTAAATCTTTAGTTGCTCCACCACCAGTGTAACCACTGTAGAAGAAGTTAGATGTCACAAAGATTCTTGTGTTTTGAGGGTCTTGAACACCACCAAACATTACGTAACCACCATCTGGAATTACATTTTCAATTTCAAATAATACACTTCCACCATTAGCGTTTGCTTTAGCCCATGGCATATCTGTATGTGATAATACAGTTTCACCATCTACAACGTCTAATTGTAAGTATACCCCTGGAGCTAATCTTACTTGTACAATATTGAAATCTTTGTCAGTTACGATTGCTGAACCATAAGGTAATAGAGGCACACCGTTTGAAGCAGGATATTCAGCAGCATGTTCAGCAAGTTCTGCTAAATAGAATGCTTTATCCATTACATATAGTTTATCATCAAATCTGAATTTAGCACCAGCACTTCCAGGATTTGTTAGTGCAGTTGTGTCATTCATCACATATTCAACCCATTTATCCCCAACAACTGCTGCGTTAACTTTAGCAAACAATGAAGGTTCAACTGTAATTACACGATCAACTGATGTTTTGTTGCCTGAGTTATCAGTTACTGTGTAGGTAACTGTGTATGTACCAGCAACATCTTTATTATAATCCTTAACGTCTAAAGTGATTACAGGATTTTTATCAACATTGTCTCTTGCAGAAACATCTTCCATTAAATCTACTTCAACACCAGCTAAATGTTTAATTGGAGTTAACTTTCCATCAGCAACATTCATGAATGCTGGTGGAATATTGTCCACTAATGCTAGTACTACTACTTTGAATTCTTTAGTAGTTTTTTCTTCATTTAATGTTAATGTAGCTGTTAATGTTACATTTTTATTTTCACCATATACTCTAGTAACTTTACCAGCTTTAGTGATTGTTGCACTATCGTTAGTCTCCCAAGTTACTAAGATGTTTTCACCAGCTGTTGCAGGTAATGTTACATCCTTAGTTACTGAATCAATTTTGTCCCCTGATGCAAAACCGATTTCTAGAGTTTCTTTAGCTTTTTCAACTAGCTCTTGATCGCTTTCGCCAGTTTGACAAGCCACTAATACAAACCCTAACATGAATAAAACTAGGGTTGTAATTAAACTTTTACCAAACTTTCTCATATAGTCTCCTTTTATTTTTGTTTATCTATACTCTATACGCTTATTATAGACTTTGTTTCTTGTATAGTCAAGTGTTTTATGTAAGCGTTTTTCATTTTTTTATTTTTATACAATTGAGCCCTTACTTGAAACCGATAGATCTGCATATTTAACACTTAGCCATGGTTCTTGTGAAAGTTTTTCCTCTAAGAAATCAATCACATATCCATCATGATATGATTTGATAATTTCTTCATACATATCTAGTCTTCTTAATTGACTATATATTCTATTTTGAAGTACTTCTAATCCAAATGGTTTATTTCTTCTTAACCAATTTTCTTCAAAACTCTTTAAAGATTCCATAAGATTTACTCTTGCTGCTTTTAAGATATTATGTGCTTCATCAAAGTTTTTCGTCTTAAAGTAACCACTTAATAAAATTTTTCTTAGTTCTAGTTTGTTTTTTAAATAACTTAATAGATTTTTAAAATGTGGATAATTAACTGCTTCTATTTCTTTTATAACAACATTTGCATTTTCAATTAATGGATCAATTAAACTATCGTTATATCCAACAAGATTGTTCATGTAAATTCCTAGTAAGATATCATCCCATAACAACATGATTGGATCAAATCCTAATTGATTAATTTTAGTTACGACTTCAAGTTTATGTTGTTCGTAACAATTAATCTTACTTAAATAGTTAGGATTAATTTGATTGCCAACCATGACATTAGTCACATCCACTAAACCTAAGAAAGATGTCTCATAGTCACAATACGCTCCATCATCATTCCATTGCGTAAAGATGATTTCTGATACCTTATTTTTTAATGATTCATTAATTGCGTGTGTCGCAGTTTTTAAGGTTTTTTCTCTATCATATGCAAGTTTTGTCCAAATCCATGTTCCACTAGCCATAATCACTTTACGATTCATTTTTTGGTGATTTTTAATCATTAAATCATAAACTTCGGCTTTATGATTATAGTAGTCCCAATAAACTAATGTGACATCCTTTGGAATCTTATTGATAAATTCATCTTCAAAACTAATCGTTGTATCATAATAGTATTCAGTTTTTGAACGATGTCTAAAGAACATATCTGACCATATACAAATCTCATTAAAGCCAGTATTCTTTGCTTTTTGATAAACTTGATTTAAATGATTTAAAAATAAATCTTCTGGGTTTGTATAACCATGTTGTTTATAGTATTGACCAAATGAGAAGCCAAATGTTTCGTCCATACCCACATGAATTTTTGTAGTTGAAAATGCTTCTTTACAAAAATCTAACATGGCTTGAATAAACTTATAAGTCTCATCAGAAATAATTAAAACATCTGCTTGATCTCTAAATGGATAACTACTTGGCCATCTTAAGAATTGACTCATGTGTCCCAGTGTTTGGATACAAGGCACTAAGTTTACTCCTACTGATTGTGCATAAGTATCTAGTTCTTGAATATCTTTTAATGTGTATTTTCCTCTTAAATATCCAAACTTAACATAATCTTCTAATTCATATACATCTTCTAAATATAACCAAATTTCGTTAAACCCAAGAAGTGCTTGTCTTAAGATGACACTCTTAAAGTAGTCTAACTTAAAGACTGCATTTCTTGATAAATCAATCATTGTTCCTTTAACCTTAAATCCGTCGTCTATAATTTCTTCATTAAATAAACTCAAGTGATTAAGATACAACAAAGCACTAGGAATGTTTTTATAATAAAGTTTATTTCCAACACGTTTTGTTACATCAGATAATTCAAAAGTTTCTATGTCATGATTAATATTTAAACTTTTGATTACTTTTTCTATTTCCATTATTTTTTCCTCTTGATGACAATTACAGTTAATGCCGCTAATACAACTAAAATTCCACTGCCAATTCCAATTGAAAGACCAATATTTGATGACTCTTTTTTCCCTTCATCTTCATCTTCTTCTTCAACGATTGGAAGATCAGTTTTATAGGTATAAGATATTTCACCTTTTTTACCATTACTTAATTCATAGTAAATAATAAATTCTGTTTCATTTTCAGGCACACTATCAAAAGTAGCCATTCTTAATCCTTTATACTGAACTAAAGCAACTTTATTTTCTTCATTCACTTGATTGATAACATACATTCTATCTATATCAAGATCTGCTTCGGTAAAGTTAATTTTTATCTTTAATTTGTTCTTATCAACCTCATGTGAAACAGTAAATGTTGGTTCAGTAGGTTCTTTTTCTTTAGATGCATAAATTAATTTTGTATAGATTGTAGATTTTGTTGTCTTATTTACAACACTAATGGATTGATGAATGTAATCATTCTTTTCAATCGTTACAACATTACCTTGGTAACTTTTTTCAATTCCATTTACAAAGACATCATAATTTGATGAAGGTAACGTTAAATTAATTGAAGTTTCTGTAATTGTTTCTTCAACTCTTGATGAATCTTTTGCTTTAATAAATAAGACTGCATTGGCAACCACACGATATGGGTTTTCTGTTGGAACGTTTACCATTTTAAACTGTCCATTTTCTTTAATCACGGTTTGGGTTGAACCACCGCCATCTAAGTTAAATCCATTCACAACACCATGAGATTTCATAATTAATGCGAATTCTCTTAAGTTAATTCCATTTGAAGTTCCTGTTTGTCTACCATCAACAGTAAATAAAACCGGTCTGTTATTTTCATCAAAACCAATACCTGTTCTTGGATGACGAACACTTGTGTTCTCATAACTTTGACCACCAATTGCTTCAAAAGTTTTAATTGTTCCGTTTTCTAAAATTTGTGAGTCAACACCTAAAATGGTATTTCCTTCTTCTACATCCTTAATTTTAGGTTGAATTTTAACTTTAACACCCTTAGCTAAAATTGACTTAACCGCTTCATCGGTTGTAACAATAGCAATCTTTGTATCAGAGTTTTCAATTTTTTGATTTACTTTTGTTCCTTCATTTGTATAAAAACTTGAGAAAGTTCCAATAATGCTCTTTTCAACGATATCAAAAACATAATGTTCTCTTACAACATCATTTGCAGAGTTATATCGGTAGTAGTAACCTGTTTTACCTGGAGTTGAAATTTGTGTATTTACTTGTGATAATTCTACTGCACCATATAATGCATCTGTTTTCGCATCATAAAAGTACGCATATTGTTTTTCTGTTGTTAACTTTTTATATGTTTCAATATGATTTCCATATTTAGTTAATGCTAATGAATAATACTTGTCATGAATATTTGGGTTTACCATACGTGATCCAAATAGCATGTTGGCATTAATTGTTTGATTGGTTGTAAAGTAATCACCATTAACTGCCGCAACAACTTCATAATTTGGATTTTTAGCTTCAAAGTCTTTTGCAATATCAATGACATTCTTATTTTTTAAAACACCTGTATTATCTCTAAAACTCCAAACAGTTGTTTCAATCGTATCATCAGCCTTTAAAACATGAATTCTTTGCGGTGTAACTGTACCCGCATCATTTGTTAAACTCGCTGAAATAAATTGATGTGTAACGCCATTAACTACATTTGTTGTTTCTGTTAAAATTTCATATTTTAAATTCCCTGAAACAAAGATGTTTGCAGCTAAAAACGGCAATAATAATAAAATAAATAATTTTTTCATTCTAATATCCCCTTTGGTCGAATCGTTATTTTTTGTCCACCAGTTTCAATATTTAACTCGCTTACTATAAATCCTTTAACATTTGGACAACTCATTTCAACTGCTATTTCTTCATTCATTGGTGTTTGATAAATAATTCCGTTTTCTTCATAAAGTAAATAACAGTTTTCCCAAATTGCATTTTCAATCACAGTATTTGAAACGATTGCTTCTTTTCCTTCATTACTTACTTGGTCAATAGCATTTACTCGTTTATAAGTTTTTAGCATATTTGTTCCATGTCCTGGCGAACTCATCATCGGTGAAGTAAAATCTTTAGTTTCTTTTAAATTATATTTTTTTCTAAACTCTACTGAATATGGAAGTTTAGAAACTTCAAGTACTTCGATCTTTAAAACTAAATAATCAGGTTTTGGACTTGTTAAACTCATTCTTAATCTATCACCTGGTAAATAGTAATATTCAGAAAAACTCGGATGATACATTGCATATACATTTTTAATACCATTTTTGTCATTTAAAATGGTTGCTGAATAATTTCTACCATTTGCTAAATCATATGAACCTGCATCATCAAACCCATCTGTAATATAGCGCCAGAATGGTCTATAAACTGCTGAGCCTTCTGTGACCTTTTCATTAAGGATTGCTCTACCTAGTGCTAATCCTACATCTGATTCATGTTTAGCATGTCCACCCATATAAATAGATGAAACATCTAAATTCTTTAAATCAAAATCAATTAACTTTGTAGGTTCTTTATCATCTTTAAAACGATTAATATAAGGCATAGGCAAAGTAATATCCCCCATAATACCTTTAAAATCGTATTCAATACTCATTACTTTGTGATACCATGCACCACCAAAACAAACTTGTTTTACTTTATTAGCATTTACATCTTTAAGTATTTTTATCATATTCAATTCCTTTTAATCTGTATCGTTATTTTAAGTATATCAAGAGAAACTTCACTTGTCTATACAAAATATAATATAAAAGAAAAGACCTATCAAATTGATAGATCTTTATGATTAGCCTTTGATGGCGTGTTGAACAAATTTATATTGGTCTCCACGATAGTATGATTTAACATATTCAAATGGTCTTCCATTCGTTAAGAACGTATTTCTTTCAATTAAAAGTGTTGGTGTGTGTTCCTTTACCATTAAATATTCAGTTAATTCTTTTGGAATTTCAATTGCCTCAATTGATTGAATACAGTGTGAAATTTGTAAATTCATTTTTGTTTCTACGTAATGATAAAATGATGATTTCAAATCTTCTTCTGTAATCGACTTAAATAATTTAACTGGAATGTATAATTGTTCAAATAAAACAGGCGTGTCATCACCATATCGGACCCTTTCAATTAAAAAGACTTCTTCTTTTTTAGCTAAGAATAGTTTTTCAGCAACTTTTTCTGGTGAAGCTACTTTTTCAAATTTTAAGATTTTACTTGATACTTTACGATTCATCGCTGCCATTTCTTGAGTAAATGAACGTACGCCATGAATGTTCTTTTCAATTTTACGCTTAGATATAAAAGTCCCCTTACCTTTATGTCTATATAAATATCCATCATTAACCAAGTTGTTTAATGCTTGTCTTGCAGTCATACGACTGACATTATACTTTTCTTTTAATTCATTTTCAGAAGGTACTAAATCCCCACTTTGAAGTGTACCATTCTCGATTTCTCTTTTGATGTCATTTTGAATGGTAATATAAATCGGTTCATTCATCTTTCTTAATCTCCTTTAATGTTATCTATTGAAAAAATAATTTTATACTATATAATGAAATACGATATAAAGAATGTACAGAAGGATAAAGCAATTATGAAAAACTATTTAACTTTTGATATCGGTGGAACCGAAATTAAATATGGCGTCATCAATGAAAACTACGAAATTATTTTTAAAGATAAATTTCCATCTCAAGGCGCAACAAGTGGGAAACTCGTTTTAGACGATATACTTTTTAAAGTAAGTGAACTAAAAGGTTATGAACCACAAGGTATTGCAATCTCATCTGCTGGTGTCATCAATTCAGATACTGGCGAAGTTTTAAGTGCAACTGATGCAATCAAAGGTTATATCGGTATGAATATTGTTGATTACATTGGCAAAGAAACAGGACTTAATGTATCTGTGATTAATGATGTTAACGCCATGGCGTTATGTGAATCTACATTAGGTGTAGCTAAGGATTCCAAGGTTACTGTATGTATGACTGTTGGAACTGGTATTGGTGGAGCGATTGTATTAAATAATCAAATTTTCCAAGGCGTTGGATACAATGCTGGTGAATTTGGATTAATGAAAATCGGTGACCACAAATATGAAAGTTTAGCTGCAACTTCTGCTTTAGTTAAACAAGCTCAAGAATTATTTGGTAATCAAATTCAAAACGGTATTGATGTTTTCAAACTATATGATGAAAAAAATCCATTAGCTGTTAACCTAGTGAATAGATTTTATGATCATTTAAGTGTTGGTATCGCCAATCTAGCTTATGCATTAAACCCTGATTTATTTGTTATTGGTGGTGGAATCACCGCTAGAGACTCTTTTGTTGAAGAATTAAATGTTTATGTTCAAGACAAACTTACTAAACATTTAAAGAGATACACTAAGGTTGCTGCTGCACAATTTAGAAACGATGCAGGAATGATCGGTGCATTCGTTCATTTTAAAAACACATATAAAATCTAGTTCAATTGTATACTTATCCCTTAATACTTGTAATTACAACTTAACAAATATAGTATACATCTAAAATATTATTTTTTCATTATTTTCATGAATTAAATGCTATTTTTTCAAAAAATGAACAAAATTTCAACGTTTATCCCGTATACAAGTAGTAAAATTTTAATGTTAACAAAATAAGAATCCGTAAGGGTTCTTTTTTTTATAGATGAATTGACAATTAATCTATAAAAAAACTCCGACTATTACGCCGGAGTTCTTTCTTTATTTTTTAGGAATATAGAAACCAATGTTTGAACTTGTTTCTGCTAACTTATCTGTTAAATTGATAATACCATCACTTGCTGCCACACTGATTGCAACATGTGTATAATCTTTCCAGAAATCTTCTGTTACAACAACATCAGTAACATAATTGAAATCAGTAATTACCTTTGTTCCATCTGCTTTAAAGAAAGTTAATTTAAATTTATAATTTCCTTTAACCGCAATCATAGATCCAACTGGTAACTCAGCTTTCGCTACTTTTGTAGTACTTGAAACAAAGTATTTAGCAATTGAATCATTTTTAACAAGTGTATCACTTAATTCACTCCAATAACCTAAATCATAATTTACATTTAATTTATTAAAGTCATTTAAAGATGGAACACGTTCTTTATAGTCTGATTCAGTTACTCTAAATGGTGTTCTAATTGCCTTATAAGCTGCATCAATTAACATGAGTTTATCAATTTGTGATACACCTGCTGGCGTATAATTAATTGCCTCAAGTGGGAAGCCTGT
The DNA here is from genome assembly GCF_900660755.1 of Acholeplasma hippikon. Classification (NCBI taxonomy): domain Bacteria; kingdom Bacillati; phylum Mycoplasmatota; class Mollicutes; order Acholeplasmatales; family Acholeplasmataceae; genus Acholeplasma; species Acholeplasma hippikon. Next base: position 191,443 of record NZ_LR215050.1, on the reverse strand, counting down.
AATCTTATTAAACCAAGTTAAGGCAACCCCAAAACGTCCTACATCATATGTTAAATGGTATCCATCTCTTGTTAATGTATCTCCTAAATAACTTGTACGTGCATTTTGAATTGTAGTTCCTGCAGGAATCACAAGTTTAATATCTTCATGTGTCATTACATGTTTTTTAACTGATTCTAAAATACCTTTATACATCTTCATTTGATCTTTATCATACCATTCAAATGCGTTTGTTGCACTATAGTTTCCTTGATAAGACCAAGTTAAGTGCCAATAAATTTCATAATCATCATGTGTTGCATTTTGTTTAACATAGTTAACCATGTTGTTTAAATAAGGTTGATAAGATGCTTCTAGGCCACTATAACCACTTGATTGTTGAAGGGTAATAATGTCCCAATCTTCATCTTTAATACCATATTCTATTGATGAATTATTACGGTTAACCCATGTACCTGTTGTCTTTTTACGATATACATAGTCTGCTGTATTCGTTGTAATACTATTCCAGTGTTGTTCAAGTCTAGCACCAGCTTTATAAAGAATACCAATCACAACTTCTTCGATTCCGTAATCGGTTGCAATTTCCCAAAAATATTCTAAAGCATCATCGCTAAAACTATTTCCAATCGCTAGAATTTTAATTGATTTTGAAAAGTCCTTAGGTGTGTCCACTGGTAATTCCTCGTTTGGTTCATCATCATTGTCATCTGGATCTTTATCCCCTGGTTCATTGTCACCTGGATCTACATCCCCTGGATTTGGATCAAGTGGTGTATCATCCTTTTGGTTTGTACAAGCAGTTAACATTAACCCAAATAATAACACGATAAATATTGCTAATTTTTTCATAATTTCTCCTTTATTTGAATTAACTTCTATCAAGTAGTTCTAATTTAACTTCTGATACTCTAATATCTTTATTAGCTACTGCTGTAGCACCAGATTGGTATCCAGAATGGAATAAGTTTTTAACCATCCAAGTTCTTGAGATATTATTAGTTGTTGCAGGTGCGAAGATTAAGTATCCTCCATCTGGAATTAATGATTCTAATCTTTCCCCAACAAGGTTTGCAAATCCACCACCAGTTGCTTGTGTATTACCCCAACCTAAGCTTGATGTTTTAACTTCATCATTTTCATTTACTTCAGCTGTGATACCCACACCAACACGTAATAATTTAACATTTAGATTTTTATCAACAATTAGTAAAACTCCATTAGGGAAGAATACATTACCATTGCTATCAGCATATGAACCCGCATGTTTTTCAAACTCTGCTAAGAAGTGTTCTTTTGTCATCACTTGAATTTCATCTTTTGATCTGAATGCAGCGCCTGATGATAATCTATTGAAGGCATTTTCCATATTAAATGTTACTGCGACTTCAACATTATTTACTTTCATATGTGTATAGAACTCTGGTTGTTCAGGCTCCTCTTCACCAAATTGAACGTAAGTTACTTGATTTGATTTTTCTGAAATTTCATAATGAATCATATCTTGTGGGATTGCCATCACTTCCACAGTATATGAAATACCATCTGGAGAAGCTTTTAAGTTAAGTTCTTTCATATCAATGAATAAACCTGTTGTTTCATGAACTTTTATGCCATCAACATAAATATAGTATGTTCCTGCATTTGAAATTTCTTCCCATGATAGAATATCTTCTTCAATAGAAATTTCTGGTGTTTCTAATTTTTCAGTAACAATAATTACTTTTTCAATAATTTCAAATGTAACATTTCTTGGATCTAAGAAAGTACTCATATCACCACGCCATGCTTCATCTTTAAACTCTGCACCATTATCTTTAACATAAAAATGGTTCACAAATTCTCTGGCATCTACATTTATAATCACGCTGTCTGTAGGTGTTGTTACATTTAATAAGTTTGCGTATTTACCAATTAATAAATAATCTCCTGAATAAATTGAATGTATAATACTTTCAATTTGTTCTGCATTTGATTTATAGAACTTATTTTGATACCAACCATCTAAAATATTCCATGATTTACCAGTACCAGTTGAGTTAATCATTTTCACTGTGAAATCATTTTCTAATAGAACAATTGAACCATATGATTCTTTGAATTCAACATTTTTATGTGATTCATTTAATGTCATTGGATCAACAATTAAGAATAAGTACGGTGCACCATTAAAGCCGTTTTGAGTTGCATAAGATAAATTTCTTCTTACAAAGTAATTTAGCGCACCAGTTCTTAACACATCAACTTTATAACCGTTAATTACTAATGTTTCAACTTTACCTAACGTTACTTCAATTTGATTAGATTCATTTGAATCAAAGTGTGTATCATCGCCTATTGCGATAACTGATACTTTACTTACTCCTGGGAATAAAGTTTCAAATGTGGTAAGGTCAAATGCGTTTGTTGTTACATTACCTGCTTTTAAAGATACTGTACCAATTGTAAAGTAAATATCATATGAACTTGCCCCATCAATTAAGTTCCATGAGATTTCATTTCCATTTTTTGTAATAACTGGGGTTTGGGTTTCACTAAATGTTACCTTTTTGTATAACACTTTATTTGATAGATATGATAATCCATTTTTACCTGTATTATCTGGAACTGCTTGAACTTCGATTTCATAAGCTGTACCATTTTTTGGTGATTCTACTAAAGATAATAAATCTAATGAAAGATTTGTTCCTTCAATTTGAGCAAACTCTTTTCCATCTACATAGATAAGGTATTTAGTTGCATTAGGAATTGCTTCCCATGTAAGCATATTTTTGTATAATTTAATACTTGGTGTAGTTAGTCTTGGTGGCATTGGAACATAATCAGAATCTTGATGAATATCAACTTTCACTTCTCTAATATCGATATCTCTAATATCTTTATTTACTGCTCCAGTTGTATAAACTGAACTAAATACTCTACTAATTAAAGCCATACGTGCATCATATGGATCTTTACCTGGCGCAAAAATGATAAATCCGCCTTCAGGAATTAAGGTTTCAAGTAACGTTGGAATATTTTTTAACATACCACTACCTGAACTTGCATTAATACCTGAGTTCCAATTTAATTGGCTATCTTGTTTCATTTCATTGTTTTCATCAATCTCAAAAACAGAGCCTGATGAAACCCTAACAAGTTTAATTTTCATTGAAGGATCAACAACAATTAATGCACCATTATTCATATAAGGTACACCACCATTGTTTGTGTGCGCTGCTTTATATTTATCATATTCAGCTAAGAAGAATTCTTTCGTCATTAATTGAATAACATCTTTACTTCTAAACTTAGTACCTGAACTTGTATACATCAGTGCTTCTTCTTCGTTTACACTAACTGCTAATTCATCATCGTTGATAAATAGTTTATAAGTTTGAATCATTAAGCCATCGATAACATAAACATCTCTTTTTGCAGTTGATTTATTACCTGCATTATCAGAGGCTTGAATTGTAATAGTATATACTCCAGGTATATCATTTTGATATCCACCATCATCAATAATTTCTAATAAAATTGAATTGGATGGTGTGACATCATCAGTCACTACAACACCCTCGAATAAATCAAATGTCATATGTGCTAGATGTTCAACATCAGATAAAAAACCATCATAGATATCTTTAAAAACTGGCGCTTTTGTATCTTTTGGTTTATCATCATCTGGATCTGTTTCACCCGGTGTTTGTTCAATTGGCTTTTCATCATCTGGATTGTCACTTGGATCAGTTGTACATGCTATAAGCATAAAACTCAACATAAGTAACATGATGAATGTAAATAGTATCTTTCTCATATTTATCTCTCCTCTTATATTTTTAAATTCCCTTTTTAAAAATTTCGTTTGTATACTCTTCAATTGTAAACGTTTTCTGTTGTATAGTCAAGTGAAGTTATTCATCATTTTGTGCTTTAAAGATAAATATAGATAAAAAAATCACCTCGTTTGAGGTGATATTTTTTGTAATCAAATATTAGCTTATTATGAATTACTTTAATAAATCTTGAACTACGTCTTTGTCAAGAATGTCATTGTAGAACTTGAATAATTGTGAAGCTTGACTGCTTTCAGCAACTTGTAAGAAATCTACAACTTCTCCGTCTAAGAACACAACTAATGTAGGCATTGCTGCTGCATTAATTTTTGCATCATATTTTTCATTTAATTGGTTCATTAAATCTAAGAATGAAGCTTCTTTAACTGAATAATGGTATAAAGTTAATTTAGCATCCCCTAAAGCTTCGTATAATGCTGATGGGTTGATTTTTGGATCGGCATCTGCTGCTCCGAATAATCTTGCATAAACATTAGCAATAGCTCCCACGCTGGCTTGATTGCTTGAATCCCCGAAGAATACGATTGTTAAATGGTTATCTCTGTCAGCTAATGAATAAAGACCTTTACGAGAATTTACTAGTTCAAATTTGTTGTTCTTTGGTAATTTACTTTCAAATTGGTAATCTTGTGTATTTACAAGGTAATCATTATAAAAATTATCTTTCGCAGATGGTTGTAAAGCGATTAATAATCCGATTAAACTTACTACAACTACACCAATAATTGTCCATGTTAACCAATGAACTTTAGTTTGTATTGCCTGATATTTCTTTGCCATTTAATAAACTCCTTTTATATTCGCAATTTAGATTATAGCATGAATACTGTTATTATTCAATGTTATTTTTTATATCTTCTTTTAAAGAAGGTACAAATGTCTTGTTCTTAATCATTTTAATTTCATGATAATAAGGAGGAAGTTCTTCAACATATGGTGTTTCAAGAATTTTTGGAATATTTACAAAACGTTCATCATAGATGATTGTTACTAAACGATCAAACCCTAAATAACCAAATCCAATATTTTCATGTCTGTCTTTTCGAGCACCCATTTCATTTTTACTGTCATTAACGTGAATAACTGATATACGATTTAATCCAACAACTTCATCAAAATGCTTCATCACATTTTGATAATCATTTTTTAAATCATATCCTGAATCACTCACGTGACATGTATCAAAACATACTGATACTCTTTCTTGATTTTGAACTAAATCAATAATTGCACGAATTTCTTCAAACGTTCTACCAATTTCGTTACCTTTACCAGCCATTGTTTCTAAGGCAATGCGTACAGATAAATCTTTTGTATTTTCATTTATTTGATTAATACCTTCAGCAATCCATCTAACCGCTTCTTCTCTATCTCCACCAACTGCACTACCAGGGTGTAAAACAATTTGATTTGCCCCCATTGCAGCAGTTCTTATAATTTCTTTTGTTAAAAACTCAATAGCAAACGCACGCTTTTCAGCGTCCGGATTACATAAATTAATAATATAAGGTGCATGAACAACCACATTTTTGATATCAAAATCGTGTTCTTTCATATACGCTAATGCCTCTTCAATCTTCATTGATTCTAAAGGCTTTCTAATTGTATTTTGTGGTGCGCCGGTATAAACCATCATTGCAGTTGCTTCGTACCCTAAAGCTTCTTTAATACTTCCAAGGTACATTTCGCTTCCACTAAGCCCCACGTGACTTCCTAAGAGCAGCATTTCTATATCTCGCTTTCTTTACTTTTTTAATTGCAGCTTTGACTTCTTCTTGATGTTTCTTCTTATAACCTGGTGTTACACGTTTTGGTTTTGGAATCTTTTTAATCTCTTCTGCTATTTTCTTATCATAAGTTTTAGATTTTCTTTGTGTTGATTTTAATCCATTATCCGATAATGTATATAAAACGAATGGTACGCCTTTGTTTCTTAGTTTATCAATTTTCTTTTGATCGTTATCATCAAATAAAGTGATTACATCACCTTCATCTCCCATACGACCCGTTCTACCACTTCTATGTTTAAAGAATTCTAACATATACGGTAGATCGTAGTTAATGACATGACTTGCTTTAAAGTCTAAACCTCTAGCAAGTAAATCACTTGATACAACATATTGGTAACGATTATTAAAAATATCTTCTAAGATTTTCTTTCTTTGTTTAACGCCAATTTCAGATGAAATCTGAATGACATTTAAACCCTTATCAATTAATGTTTCATAAACACGTTTGATATCTTCATTTTTACTTACGAAAATAATACCTAAGTAAGGATTAATTCGATCAATGACTTGTTGTAAAGTTTTTAATCTAGAATCTCCTACACGAATCAATTTATGATTAATTTTTAATTTTGTATCTTTAACTGTATCTAAGAATATATATGAACCAAAATATTTTTTAATAAATGGTTCCATCGTTCTTGTAATAGTTGCTGAAAATAACATGAATTTTTGAATTTCTTGGTTAACTAAAACCGGGTCTAATAAACTCATGAAGTCTTCATCAAACATCATGTCTGCTTCATCTAAAATGAAGTAGTCTAAATGTTTTAAGTTAAGCGCATTTTTAGTAATGACTAAATCTACTAATTTAGCAGGCGTTGTAATTACAATATTGGGATGGCTATTTTCTAATTTCTTTGCTTCACGTTCCATATCCATAGAACCATAATAACTCTTATAGTTAACTGTTGGATCTGTTTCTTCAAGCATCTTAGAAACTTGCATAACAAGTTCATTTGTAGGAATTAAAATAACAGCTTCCACTGCGTTTTCTTTTCTTTTAATATTTTCTAATAATGGTAAGAGGTAAGCATGTGTTTTCCCTGTACCGGTTGGTGCCAATCCGACAATGTTTTGTGATTTAGAGAAATTCTCTATTACTTGTTCTTGGATTGGCGATAAATTACTAAAGTTTAACCTCTGTAACATTTCTTGTATTGTCATATAAAATCACCTACTAGATTATATCATAATAATCACTCAAATTTATCGTATGTGAACAAATCAAACGGCATTTTTACATCATTTTCCGTTATTAAATTTGATAAGGTTGCTCCAACTAATCTTAATTTCTCATTTTCATAAATATCATAGAATAATGTTTCTAACGCATCTTTTAAAACGACTAAGTCATTTGTATGCTCTTTAAGTGTTGTTGAACGCGTAATAATTGAAAAATCTGATTTTTTCAATTTAAAACCTACTGTTTTAGCCTTCATCTGGTGTTTTTTTAATCTTCTATGTGCTTCTTCAAGTTGCACATTTAATTCATCTAAGATAATTTTAGATTCAGATACATCATAATTAAAAGTTGACTCACTTGAAATAGATTTTGGAATTTTATATTTATCAGGATCAACAATATCATTTCCTTTCCCTAAAACTTCATCACGGTACCCTTCATATGTTTTAGGTTTCATAATTTTCATAATCTTATCAAAATTATTAACATTCATGAAATCTCCAATAGTTTCAATTCCTAAATTTTTAAGTCTTGGCGCAGTTTGTTTACCAATGCCAAATAAATCTTTAATATCCATTGGATATAGTATTTTTTCAACATCACGTTTACGAATGACTGATATACCCATAGGTTTTTTTAAATCACTTGCCATTTTTGCTAAAAACAATGTTGGTGCAATACCAATACTACATGGCAATTTAAGTTCGTTATAAATTCTTGTTTGTATTTCTTTTGCAAGTTTTAAAGGATGAATCTCTTTAGACCTTTCAGTTACATCTATGTAAGCCTCATCAATCGATGCTTGTTGAATAAGTGGACTATACGTTTTTAATAAATCAATAAACTCTTCACTTTTTTGACGATAAAAAGGGAAATCTACTGGTACAACAGTAAGCCTTGGATATATTTTTAACGCTTCTGCCATTGACATTGCAGCATGAATACCTAGTTTACGTGCTTTATAACTCGCTGTTGATAAAACACCTTTTGCACTTGAGGTTGGTCCACCAATGGCAAACACCTTATTTTTTAGATAAGGTTCTTTGATCATGGCACATGAGGCATAGAATGCATTCATATCAATATGAAATATAATTTTTATCCCTTTTTGCATAATTATTTTCTTCCTTTAATTAATATTATATAGTATAATATCTTTAGTAAATAAACATTTGGAGTGAATTAATATGGCAAAGAAAAAATTAAAACAAGAAGTTTTAGAATCAAGAAAAAGCAAACCAATCGTTTTTAAAGATCCAAGTGAAACATTATGGGGTAAGATTGTCATCGGAGTTATCATCTTCGGAACAGTTGCAACTGTATTAATAAGTACAGTATTTGCTCTCATCGAATATTTTGGATAATCGAAATTTAAGTTAATAAAAAAATAAAAATGAACTTTAGGTAGCAACTCAAAGTTCATTTTTATTTATCTATTAAGTTTAGCATTTAACTTAATTCCTTTCGTTTTGTAAGAACACTGCTAGAAATAATTCACCTAGTCTACTTAAAAAACTTGCCTTTTTCTTTTTTTCCATCTCATACACCTCCCTTACTTTATAATTTTTATCCATATAAAGATGGAAAAGGAGGTCTTCTAAAGACCTTATTTGCAAGTATCCGTTTTGTATATAACTATCCCGAATTAGCTATACGTTTCTGTTTCTTGTACACTTATTCTATCATGTTAGTATGAAAAGTCAAATGAAAGACTTTCAGAAATGCATTTTCACATTTTTCACAAAATTAAAAGGTGCACACGCACCTTTTTTTAGTTTTGATTTAATAAAGCTTTGGCTTGCTCAATAGCAAACGGTGAGATTGATTCATCAGATAACATACTTGCAATTGCTAAAATACGCTTTTCTTTATCTAAAATATCAATAAATGTTTGAATTCTGCCATCTTTCTTTTCTTTATAGATTGCATAATGGTGATCAGCCTTAGCTGCTACTTGTGGTAAATGCGTAATCGTTAGCGTTTGAATATCCTTTGAAAGTTCTTTCATTTTAGTTGCAACTTTCGATGCAGTTTTACCACTAATTCCGATATCAATTTCATCAAAGACAAGCATACTTAATTTTGAGTTTCTAGCAAAAATTGATTTAAGTGAGAACATGAATCTAGCTTTTTCACCGCCAGATGCAACTTTTGCAAGTGGTTTTAATGGTTCACCTTCATTTAAACTGATCATAAATTCAAGTGAATCAATGCCATTTTCTTCTAATGCTTGATTGTCTTTTAATGTTTCAAATTGAATTTCAAATTTTGCTTTCGTTAAGTCTAATTGATGTAGACTTTCCGTTAATTCTTTTTCTAATTTTTTAGCAAGTTCCATTCGATACTTTCTTAAGACTAGACCTTCTTTTAATGCATCTTCATAAGCTTTTTTTAACTTAATTTCTTGGTCTTTTAAATACCCATCATAATCTGTTGATAAAGCTAATTCTTCTTTAATTTGAGCTAAATAGATAACTAAGTCATTAATAGACTTACCATACTTTGTTTCAATCTTATTGAGTTCAAAGATTCTTTGTTGTTTAAGATTGAAGGATTCTTCATCAAAATCTAATGACTTAAATAGATTTTCTATATTTTTGATTGAATCTTCTAAATTATAGTAACTATCTTCTAAGACTTTAGCTTCAACTTCATATGATTTATCAAAACTTGAAATCTTTTGTAAGTTTTTAAACCCATCATATAAATTATCTAACGCAAAACTTGGACCATTAAGAAGTTCAACAGTTTCTTTTAATGCCTGTTGAATACGGTCAAAGTTTTTTAATTTCGAAACTTGTTCCTGAAGTTCTTCTAATTCATTCGTCTTTAAAGATAAAGCATCTAATTCTTTAACTTGATAAGTTAAGAAATCAACTCTTTCTAAAGTCTCTTTCTTTTTACTTTTTAAAGATTCGTAATGCTTATTTAACTCATGATACGTACTTCTTTTTAATAAATAATTATTTAATAAGTTTTGTGTCCTTGATTTATCTAATTGATCGACAAAGTCAACATAACTCGCCTTGTCCATTAACATATGGGTGTCATTTTGACCATGAATTAAACCAATTTTATTAGCAATTTGCTTTAAGCGTTGTAATGTAGATGTCTCATGATTAATTTTAATTAAATGACGTCCTGTTGCATCAATTTCACGAGAAAGTGTTATTTCACGCGGCAAATCAAGTGATTTTTGTTGTTCGTCATTTAAGATAAAGTTCCCCGTAACAAGTGCTTTTGAAGCCCCATGTCTAATATATTCCGCATCAGAACGTTTACCGAATAATAAAGAAAGTGATTCTAATAAAATTGATTTACCAGAGCCTGTTTCTCCAGTTAGGGCAGTTAGGCCATCATGAAAATCAATTTCTAAATCATCAATTAATGCAAAATTTTTAACATCTAAATGTTTAAGCATCTACATTCTCCTACGTATATAGAATAAAAACTCTTCATTACCTTCTTTACCTTTAATTGGAGATTTCGTAAATCCTTTGACTTCATAACCAATTGTGGTAATAAACTTTGTTGTTTTTTCAATGATTCGACTTAATACTTTTTGATCTTTTAAAACACCTTTTTTATTTAACGCATCTTTAGTTGCTTCAAATTGAGGTTTTAATAAAAAGACAATTTCATTCGTTTGTTCTTTTAAATGATCTAAAATTGGTAAAACTGATGTGAAAGATACATCAATAACACAAATATCATTTTCAGGCACCATAACATCTAAAATATTCGTATTTTCTAAACTAGTTACTCTCTCATCGTTTTTTAAACGTTCTAAGAGTTGCATCGTTCCAACATCATAGGCAAAGACGTGTTTAGCTCCATTTTTAAGAGAAACATCGGTAAACCCACCTGTTGATGCCCCTACATCAATAACCGTTAAATCTTTAAAATTTAAAGAAAAAATTTCTATTGCATGGGCTAGTTTTTCACCTGCTCGAGATGCATAAATATCTTCTTTAACTATTTTGACATCTTCCGTTCCTATGACTTCATAACCTGGTTTTGTAACTGTTTTATCATTCACTGTGACAAAACCTCTTTTAATTAAGTCAGATATTTTAGAACGTGTATACTCACTATAGTTTTCTGCTAAAAAAACATCTAATCTCATTCTTTAACTTCTACAATTAATTTTTCAGCATCTTTAATCATTTCATAAAGTGATTTAGATAATTCTAAACCTTCTTTATATTTGTTTACAGATTCTTCTAATGAGATATCTTTACTTTCTAATGTTTTAACAACACTTTCTAGTTTTTTCATTACTTCTTCAAAGTTTAATTTTTCGCTCATGATTTTACCTCTTTATTTATTACTTTCGTACTTACTTTTCCATCTTTTAACTCAATGTCAATGAAATCATCAACCCTAATATCTTTAACACTCGTTAACACTTTATTTTCTTTTGTTACTAAACCGAAACCACGTTCCATAATTGCTAAAGGATTAACTGATTTTAACTTTTCAGTTTGTCTTTGCAGTTCATATGTTTTTTTCATAATTTGATTTTTATAAAGTTGGTCCATCTGAATACTTAAATGATTTAACCTATCTTTAAAATTAAGTAGTTTCTCACTAGGATTTAATAAACGCTTGGAAAGAATTGTTACTATGTAGGTTAGTTCGTTTAATTTATGACTAAAGTTTCTGTGTAAGTTTGTAGTTAACTGATTAGCTTTATCAGTTAATTGCTCAATTTTTGATTTTGGACTTGAAATTGAAAGACGTTCATCTAGATGTAGGAGTTTTTGGCGTAAGTTTTTTAACTCCTCATTCATATAGTAGTTTAAAAGTCTTCTTTTTTCTTTTATTTCATTTAATAAATCTGTAACATTTGGTGTTGTTAATTCCGCAGCAGCTGTTGGCGTTGGTGCTCTTAGGTCACCAACATAATCAGATAATGTCGTATCCGTTTCATGCCCAATAGCAGTAATAATTGGAATTTTTGATTCGAAAATTGCCATTACAACTTCTGGTTCATTAAAACTCCATAAATCTTCAATGGAACCACCACCACGACCAAGGATAATCACATCAACCTCATTATCTAAGTTGGCACGTTTAATTTTCTTAACTAAATCTTCTTTTGAACCTTCACCTTGAACAAGTGCTGGGTATAAAATAATTTTTGTTAGTAAGTAACGACGTTCAACAGTTGTTTTAATATCTTGAATGACTGCTCCTGTAGGTGATGTAATGACCCCAATTGCTTTAGGGTACTTAGGAATTGGCTTTTTATGTACTTGATCAAAATAACCTAGTGCTTCAAAGTCTTTCTTAAGTTTTTCATACTTCATGTATAACTCACCAATACCATCAAGGGTAAGTGAATAAATACTTAAAGAATAAGTCCCTCTTGCCTCGTATAACGAAATATATCCTTCAACCAAAACTTTATCTCCATCTTTTGGTTCAAAGGATAAATTTTTTGTGTAAGTCGAAAACATCATTGCAGATATCTGAGCTTTCTCATCTTTTAATGAAAAATATAAATGCCCTGAAGAATGACGCTTAAAATTAGAAATTTCCCCTTTAAGAAGAATCTTCTTTAAATGGGGATCATTTTCTAATTTAACTTTTAAATATGTAGTTAGTGCAGTAACAGTTAAGTATTGTTGTTGCATATTAACCTACTTTTATAGATTTTTATAAATTGTATCTAATAGCTTATTGGTAAACTTATGTTGTTTTTCATCATCTAAATCTGTATAAATTTTAGATAATTCAACTGCTAAGTTAATTACAACCTCAGCTGGTAGTTCCTTTTTCATTAATTCAAATACTGACATTCTAATAATTGATAAGTCAACACGATTTAATCGATCGATTGTATAATTTGTTAGATTTGATGAGATTAAATCATCGATTATTGAAATATTATTTAAAATTTCAGTCATCTTTGTTTTTAACTCGCTATCAGCTTTTTCAAAATCTACGAATTGGAATGATTGTAAAATTTCAAACTGATATAAAAGTTCCATTAATTTTGTATATTTTTCTAATAGTGCATTTGTCATAAAATTACCTCGCTAGTATTATATCACTTTTTTTATTATATAAAAATAAAGGACCCAAAAATTAGGTCCTTTTACATAAAATACGATTTATTTAGCAAATGTGAATAGATCGTAGTTATCATCGATCCATTTCTTTAAGTCGTTATTAAAGCGATAGAATTCATAATTAAATGCAGTAACATCAATATCAAATGCATACTCGATTCTTTCATCATATGTGAATTCTTCATCTGCTAATAATGCTTCTAATACATCTTGTCTAACTGGTGAATAACCAATCCAAGAAGTGTTTTCTAACATCACATCGTATGTTGACATGAAGTTGATAAACTCGTAAGCCCAATCAACATTTCTAGCATTTGATGGAATCACAAATCCATCAATAAATACGTTTGTGTTTTCTGGAATCGCAAATGAATACCCTTCAGTTTCTTGTAATAAGTAAACAGCATCTCCTGAATAAACCATTGCGATATCATAAGGCATGCTTCCACCAGATGCTTCATCTAAGATTTCATCTGATTTTAATACAGTATTAGCGCCTTTTGCAGCAATTAACCAGTCTTTAGCTCTTACAACATCTTGTTCTGTTGCATCTGCCATTTTAACTACTGGATTTAATGAATATAATGCAGTCATGAATGCATCTCTTGGAGAATCATAAATCATCTTAGTAATTGATTGATTTTGGAACATGCTCCAACCAGCTGTTTCAACTTCTTCTTTAGTGAATTTTTCATTCTTATATAAGAATCCAAATGTTCCCCAATAGTAAGGCATTGAATACTTTAAGAAGTCAAATCCTTCTTCATCCATTTGTTCTAAAATATTTTTTAAACTTGTTGAGAATAACGCTTGATCAAATTCAATTTTTGACCAATCTAATTCTTGAATTAAACCTTCTGCTGCAAATTCTTCAATTGCATAATCTGAAGGGATGATTAAATCGTATTTATTGATTCTTGCTTGTGTTAAAGCAATTTCATTTGAATCGAAAGTTCTAATATCAACTTTGATACCAGTTTCCTTTTCAAATGCTTCTACAATCCCATCAGCGATATACTCGTTTGGTAAGTAGATAACTAATTTATTTCCTCCACATGCTGTTAAAACAAGTGTAGATAAAACTAATAACATTGCTACTAATATTTTTTTCATTAATCTTCTTCTCCTGTCTTCTCTCTTCTTGATTTTATTAAATCATAAACAATTTTAATGCCAATAACCGCAATGATAATCGTTGATAACGCATTGACACTTGGCTCAATACCTTTCTTTAGACCATATAGGTACATAGAAATGTTTTGAACGCCACCTGATGATAATTGTGAAACAATGAAATCATCAAATGACATGGTGAACGCTATCGCAGCCCCAGCAATAATTGAACCTCGTAGTTGTGGGATGATAACTTTCGTTAGTGTCTTTAATGGGTTAGCTCCTAAATCAGCTGAAGCTTCAATGATATTAGGATCTAATGATCTAACTTTCGGATAAATAGTTACAAATGCATAAGGTGTACAGATTGTCACGTGTGCAAGTACCATCGTTCCTAAATTTGGTTCTACATTAATCGCAATTAAGAATAGTAAGAACGCCACGGCCGTTAAGATGTCTGGGCTTAAAATAGGAATGTTATTCGCATTTAAGACAATTTCTCTAAAGACCTTCTTTTGTTTACTTACCGCAATTGCTGCAAGTGTTGCAAGAATAGTTGAAACGACCATTGCTGTAAATGAAACAATTACTGTATTTCTTAATGCTTTTGATAATTCTCTATTCACAAAGATTTCACGATACCATTTGAATGTGAAACCTTGAAAAACAGTTTGGCTTTGTAACTGATTGAACGAGAATACAACCATCACAATTAATGGCACATAAACGAATGCTAAGATTAATCCAATAAATACATATTGCCAGATAGGTACTTTTTTATTCATTAGAAAGCACCTCCTCATATCTATCCATTGACTTAAGAATTGCAACAATAATAAGCATGGCAACCGCAAGAATAATTGAGTATGCTGCCATTTCACCAAAACGTGAACCAGTTTGTCTTTCAATTAAGTTACCAATTAATGGGCGTTGTCCATTCCCCATGATTTCTGATACAACCAGTGTGGTTGTTGCTGGTAATAAGACAACTAAACAACTTGAAATGACACTTGATAAGGTTAATGGGAAGACAACTCTAACTAATGTTTGGAACTTATTTGCTCCTAAGTCAGCCGCTCCTTCTAATAAATTTTTATCAATTTTGGTCATTTGTGTATAAATTGGTAAGAACATGTAAGGCATATATAGGAAGATTGTCCCAATAATAATTGAATAATCATGTCCTAAGAAAATAGTTAACTGACTATATTCTGCATTTCCACCAACCACAAACGATGCTGCGATTAAAAATACGTTTTTAAGTGAATGCATCAAAATTAATGAGTTAATCCACATCGTTGAAGTGAATAATAACACCAAGATTGTTTGTGTTCTTTTTGGTAATTTGGAAATAAAGTAAGCTAATGGGTAACAAATAAGTAAACATATGAATGTTGAACGGATTGCTAACCAAATTGATTCAAACATAATACCAACATAATCTCTGGTACTAAAAAATTTAATAAAGTTGTTTAATGTAAATTGAATATTAAAGATTGATGAATTGTTACTTGTAAATGCATAAAGTAACATAATAAATAAAGGTAAGATAACAAGTATCGCTAATACTAAGTAATATGGAATACCTAAAAATGAGTTAAAAGAAATTTTTTTCTTTTTCACATTTTGTGTTTTTAAAGTGTTGTCCATTACCAAACCTCCATCACGTGGATGTCTTCTGGCCACCAATCTAAGTCCACTTCCATACCTTCAGGTTTGAAGTCTGTTGTATGAACTGTATAGATTCTTTCTTCAGTTTTTACATCAATTTCAAAATGAACACCCTTAAATACAACTGAATCGACAACACCAGAAATTTTTCCAGTTCCTCGTTCAACAATATCTAAATCTTCAGGACGAATAACGATATCAACTTCTTGATTAACGTCAAATCCTTTATCAACACATTCAAAATCTTTTCCATCAAAATGAACCAAGAAGTCTTGTTTCATAATACCTGGAATAATATTTGATTCACCAATAAAGGTTGCAACAAACTTATTGATTGGTTCATTGTAAATATCAATTGGTGTACCAACTTGTTGAATTTCACCTTTATTCATAACAACAATCTTATCTGACATTGTTAATGCTTCTTCTTGATCATGTGTAACAAAGATGAATGTAATTCCAGCATTTCTTTGAATTTCTTTTAATTCATATTGCATTTCTTGACGTAATTTTAAGTCAAGCGCTGCAAGTGGTTCATCCAGTAGTAACACTTTAGGTTCATTAATTAAGGCACGTGCAATTGCAACACGTTGTTGTTGTCCACCTGAAAGTTTTAAGACACTTCTATCTTCATATCCTTCAAGGTTAACCATTTTTAAATATTTAGATACTTTTTCTTTAATGACTTCTTCAAAGTCACGTTTAGAAACAAATGATTTTCTAATGGCTTGAATCTTATCTGTATATTCTTTAATTAATGTAACTTTGTTCTTGTTAGTTTTTAATTTTTCTTTTAATTCTTTTCTTAATGCTTTGATTTCTTCTTTTTTAGCTTCGTTTCTATCTTTTACACGTAAACCAAAAGCAACGTTTTCAAACACGTTTAAATGTGGGAATAAAGCATAACGTTGGAAGACTGTGTTGGTTGGACGTTTATATGCTGGTAATTGTAGAATATCTACGCCATCAAATAACACTTCTCCGCCGGTTGGTTCAATAAAACCACCAATAATTCTTAGGGTTGTTGTCTTACCACAACCAGATGGTCCTAGAAAGGTAACGAACTCATTACTCTTAATTTCTAAGTCGATTCCTCTTAATACTACTTGACCATTATATTCTTTTGTAACGTCTTTTAACTCAATTAATGCAGCCATATACGATCCTTTCTACGCTATGTTTACTCACAGTAAAATAACTTTTCTAATATTGTCTAAAAGTTTAGTTAACGTAAACAGAGTGTTAAACTATAATAAACCAAACTGCATATATTATATATAATTATTTACAGATGTCAATAAATTAACAAAAAAAATTTCAATGAAAAAGGTCCCATGTTTAGGGACCTTATTTTTTAGCAACCATCTGGCATATAATCAGTTTGAATTCTTACTGTTCCATCACTTAATGTATCAACATGTCTAATGTCTAAATCCTCAAGATTTAACCACTTTAACTGTTCTTCTTTTAAAGTGACTCTCATGCGATCACAGATGATGTATTTTTCTGGTTTATTTGTTTCTAAATATTGTTTTACATTCATAATTATTTCCTCCTTTATGAATATATACCAACGTTTTGATAGATCGTATTAACCTGCTTGAAATAATAATCAAGTGTAAAGCAGTTATCAATTTCTTCTAGATTAACCAAACGCATTATTTCTTTATCTTGTTTTAATACGATATCAAAATCACTTTCTATACTTAAAGCATAAAAACTTAAACTTTGTACTTTATCATATGCCGCTTCACGTGATAAACCTTTATTAATTAAAAGATGTAAAACGCGTTGCGCATAAATAACTTTATGATTTAAGTTAATATTCTTAAGCATCTTCTCATCATTAACTTGTAATTCATTTAATACTTTGTTGTATCTTGTTAACATATAGTCGATTAATGAAGTTGCATCTGGCATAATAATACGCTCGGCTGATGAATGTGAAATATCACGTTCATGCCATAAGGCAATATTTTCCATTGCAGTTAAGCTATAACCTCTTACAACTCTTGCAATCCCTGCCATATTTTCTGAGGCAATTGGATTACGTTTGTGTGGCATTGCCGAAGAACCTTTTTGTGTTTTGGAAAACCCTTCTTGAACTTCTAAGACTTCAGTTCTTGATAAGTGTCTTACTTCAACACCAATTTTTTCAATTGTGCTAGCAATTAACGCAAGCACTTGTAAATAAAAAGCATGACGATCACGTTGTAATGTTTGAGTTGAAATGTTTGCTTCATAAATACCTAAATCTTTACATACAAAATGTTGGATTTCTGGTGGAATGTTCGCAAAATTTCCAACTGCGCCTGAAATCTTGCCAATTTCAATTTGTTTTCTCGCTAACTTGAATCGTTCTAGGTTTCGATTCATTTCATCGTAATATAGGGCAAATTTTAAGCCAAACGATGTGATGTCTGCATGCATGCCATGTGTGCGTCCCATGATTGGAGTATTTTTATATTTTAATGCTAATGATTTTAATGTTTCCATGAAAGTTAATAAACCTTGTTCAATAATTTCATTAGCTTCTTTAAATAAAACACCGTATGCAGTATCAACCACATCTGTTGAAGTCAATCCATAATGGAACCATTTCTTTTCTTCACCCAGTGATAAAGAAACTGCTCTTGTAAATGCGACGATGTCATGTTTTGTTTCTTGTTCTAAGCGTTCTACATCTGATAGTTTAAACGAAGCTTTCATTAACTTTTCTAAATCTTCTTTAGGAATTAAACCCAATTCATGAAAAGCTTTTGAACTTGCTAATTCAACTTTCAAATATGTATCAAACTTATTTTGGTCACTCCAAATGTTTTTAAAAATGTCTCGTTGATATCTTGCAATCACGTTCCTCACCCTACTTTAATTATATCAAATTTAATATTTCACCCTTTTATCTTACCCTAAATCACATATTTATGTATAAAAAAACCAAACTTTTTAAGTTTGGCATTTTATTTATTCTTTAATTAATGAACTTGAGTGTTCTGAGTTATTTCTTTCTGGGTATAAGTTATTAGCGATTGCTTGAATTGCGATTGCCGCTTCACCTTGTCCAACAGAAATTAATTTCACCTTACCCATGTAGTTTACACCATTACCTGCAGCATAAATACCTGGTTGAGAAGTTTGCATTCTAGAATCAACATTGATTAAGCCTTTATCGCCTTCAATATTCCACTCAGCTAATTTAGACTTAGATAAGACAAATCCATAGTTAACAACGATATAATCTACATCTAATTCACTTAACTCTTTAGTTTCAGCATTTTTTAACACTAATTTTTTAGCGATTTTTTCTTCACCAATAACACCTTCAACTAATTGTGGTGTTAAAATTGTACCTTTTTCTTTAAACTCTTCTACCGTTGATGGTAAAGCTCTAAATTCATTACGACGGTGAACAAGGGTTACATTTCCACCATTATCAGCAATAGATACAGCCCAGTCTAAAGCACTGTCCCCACCACCTAATACAGCAACTTTTTTATCTTTAAAGATTGTTAAATCCTTAACAAAGTATAAAACATTGTCATATTCTTTATCTAATTTTAATTTTTGTGGAACGAATCCGCCACCACCATGTGCAATTAAGATATTTTTAGTTAATAACGTTTGTTTATTGGTAATAACTTCAAAATGATCTTCTTTTCTATTGATTTCTAAAGCTTCATTATCATAATAGAAAGGAATTTCATCTTTAAATCTATCTAATTGTTTAACTTGTTCTTTAATATAGTCTAAAGCTGTAATTTTTGGGAAACCTGGAATATCATAAATAAATTTATCTTTATATACAGCAGTTAGTTGTCCCCCAGCTTCACCAGCAGATTCAATCACTGCAGCATTTAATTTTCTTAGTCCAGCTAAAAAAGCTGCATAAAGTCCTGTTGGCCCAGCTCCGATGATTAATACTTCTAACATAAATACACCTCTTTATCTAAGATACAAGTATAACAAATTATTACTAATTAAAGTAATCTTGTGCTTTTTTTATATGAAATATGGCATTTTTAAGATAAAAAAAGAAACTTCTTCTAATTTGAAGTTTCAATCTTTTTAAGTAAATCCTCGGGTAATGCACGATAAACCGCGTAAGCAACAATGATTTTTAAGAAATCCCATAAGTAATATGGAATAAAAGCAATTAATGCATCTGTAAACTTCATACCTATTGTCATCATTAAAACCGGAAGTCCTATCATATATAAGACAACAAATCCAAAGATAATAATCACAATTAAATCATAAAGCATTACTTTAGTTTTTGATTTAAAAATTGAAATTAAAAGTGATGAAACTAATAAGCCAATTAAAAACCCTCCAGTAGGACTAACAAATGCTTGAAATCCACCGCCTGATGAAAAGACTGGAATGCCTATTAAGCCAATCACCAAATAGGTAAACACAATTAAAAATGTATCTAATGGTTTAAAAATTAAGGCAATTAAAATTACCATAAACGTTTGTAAAGTAAACACAATTGGATAAACCGGTATTTGAATTAAACTCATGACAGCCATTAATGCTGTAAACATCGCTAATAAAACGATTCTTCTAATTTTCATGTTTTTATCCAAAGTAGTTTTCGAGTAAGTTATTCACGATAATGCTTAATACTTTTCGAACATCTACTTGTTTTTTGGTCTCCTTTAAGATTGAGGTTGCTTTAAAGTCTCTAAAAAGTATTTGATTAACGTTAACCCCTACCCCAATTATAATGTATTCAAATCGTTCTTCGTTGTTTTTTGTCTCAATTAAAATACCACATAATTTCTTTTCATTAGTATAAAAGTCATTAGGTTCTTTAAAATAAGCATCTAATCCTAACTTGCCAAATGAGGCAAATAAAGAACTTTTTACCCATTCTTTAATATGCGTAATTTGATCAAAAGGAACATCTTTTAAGAGTAAAGAAAACAACAAATTCTTTCCTTTACTTGATACCCATTTACGATCAAACTGACCACGACCACTCGTTTGAAAATCTGTTCTCACTAAGGTAAAACTCGGTAAGGATTCATAGTTTTCTTTTAAATAGTCGTTCGTGGAAGTTAATTTAGCAAATTCTACTAATTTGATTTTCATAATGTTTAACCAATAGCAAAACTTATCTCTGCTTCACAAACTAACTTATCTTCAACATATGCTTTACCAGCCCCAAAGACAAATGGTCCTCTAATCTTTGTAATCACAGTTTCTACTTTTAACGTGTCTCCTGGTAACACTTGTTTTCTCCATTTAACATTATTAGCACCTGTAAAAAATCCAATTTTACCTTTAAACTCAGGAATTGAAAGTAAGGCAATTGCTCCGACTTGCGCCATAGTTTCTAAGATTAAAACGCCAGGCATTACAGGATATTCTGGGAAATGCCCTTTAAAATAATACTCATCTTTATTGACGTATTTAATACCAACACATTTTTCGCTATCCACTAGTTCAATAACTTCATCAACCATTAAAAAGGGATCACGATGCGGTAAGATTTGTTTAATTTGTTCACGATTGAGTAACGCCATTTTATTCGCCTACTTTCTTAAAGATAACGACTGCATTTTGACCACCAAATCCAATATTGATGTTCATTGCATAATCTAAATTTCTTTTTACACTTTGATTTGGTGTATAGTTTAAATCACATTCAGGATCCGGTGTCTCATAGTGAATCGTTGGCGGAATTAAACTTGTTGCAAGTGCTTTTAAACATACAATTGATTCAACAGCTCCTGTTGCACCTAACATATGTCCTGTTGCACCCTTCGTACTTGAAATATTTAGTTTTTTTGCATGGTCTTTAAATGCATTCTTGATACCTAAAGTTTCAATCTTATCATTTAATAGCGTTGATGTTCCATGCGCATTAATATAGCCAATATCAGATGGATGAATTTTCGCATCAAGAATAGCTAGTTCAATCGCCTTTGTAATTCCTTTTGCTTCATCATCTGGTGCAGTCATGTGAAATGCATCTGATGTTGAACCATATCCAACAATCTCTCCGTAAATTTTAGCACCACGCTTAATTGCATGCTCATAATCTTCTAAAATTAATACACCTGCGCCTTCCCCCATCACAAAACCACTGCGGTTTAAATCAAATGGACGACTTGCTTTATCCTTATTAGGTTCTGTTGATAATGCACGAATCGCACTAAAACCACCAATACCAACTTCATTAATTGCAGCCTCAGCTCCACCAGCAAAGGCTAAATCTAAGTAACCATCTCTAATGTATCTAAATGCCTCACCAATGCCATTTGTTGCTGCACTACATGCAGTGACAACAGGTATATTTGGACCCTTCACACCAAAACGAATCGATATCATACCACCAACCATATTCACAATTGAGTTTGGGATAAAGAATGGTGAAATACGGTCAATGCCTTTCGTTGCAGTTGTCGTAATATCTTGTTCTAATGTACCTAATCCACCAATACCACTGGTAACAAAGATACCAAAGCGATATGGATCATAATCATCACTTTTAAGTTTTGCATGATCATATGCCTGTTGTGCTGCAGCTGTTCCTAACAACATCACTCGGTCAGATCTTCTGATATCTCTTTTATCAAAGTATGTTTCAAGATCTAAATTCTTAAGTTCACCAGCTAATTTTACTTTCACATTTTTCGTATCAAAGTGGGTAATTGTATCAATTCCGTTTACACCATTGATTAAATTATTAAATGTGTCTTCTACATTGTTACCTACTGGCGTTAATGCACCTAACCCAGTAATAACGACTCTTCTTTTCATAATAGCTCCTTTAAATAGTTAGCCCACCATCAACATCAATAACAACTCCTGTTACATATGAAGCATCTGGTGATGCTAAAAATGCCACCACATTAGCGATATCTTCTGGTCTTCCATAAGATCCCATCGCAATATGTTTTAACATTTCATTTCTTATTTCTTCTGGTAATTTAGCAGTCATTGCCGTTTCAATAAATCCTGGGGCAACTGCATTCACTGTAACTTTTCTACTTGCAAATTCTTTAGCAAGTGTTTTTGTGATTCCAATCACACCAGCTTTTGCTGCACCATAATTGACTTGACCTACATTACCGTATTCACCAATGACTGAAGCAATATTAATAATTCTTCCATAATCAGACTTTAATAATACTCTTGCTGAATGTTTACAAATATTAAATACACCTTTTAAATTTGTATTAATAACTCGATCAAACTGATTTTCAGTCATCCTTAAAATTAGTCCATCATCGGTAATCCCTGCGTTATTAACAACAATATTTAATCCACCTAATACTTTGATCGTATCTTCAATCAACTTTTGACTTGATTCAAAACTAGAAACATCCGCATGTAAAGCAACTGCTTTTACGCCATAAGTTTTTCTAATTTCTTCAGCAACTCTTTCAGCTTCTTCTGGTCCAACAAAATAATTAATAACAACATTTGCACCCATTGATGCTAATTTAGTAGCGATCGCTTTACCAATCCCAGTGGATGAACCTGTAACTAAGGCAACTTTATCTTTTAAAATCATCATAAGACTCCTTTTATTTTTTCAATATCTTCTACTTTGGATACATTGAATGTGATTAAATCTGGATTAATTTTTTTCACAAGAGAAGTTAAAACTGATCCTGGACCTATTTCTAAAAAATGTGTATATCCATCTATAACCATCTGTTCAATCGTTTGTTTAAAATAAACCGGTGAATAGATTTGTTTTTCTATTTCATCTAATACTTCTTCATCTTTCAATCGATTGGCATCTGTATTTTTATAAAGAGGTGTTTGAATTGGGTTTCTCTTAAAGTCATTTCCAAAGACTCTTAATTTAATTCCACTTTCCTTCATATAAGGTGAATGGAATGCACCACTTACATTAAGAAGCAATGCTCTTTTTGCTCCCTTTTCTTTTAACACTTCAATTGCTGTTAAAACAGCCTTTTCACTACCTGATATAACTGTTTGATGACTTGAATTAAAGTTTGCTGCAACAACGATCTCAGTTTCGTTTGAAATTACCTTACAAACTTCATCAACTAACGTATCTTCAAGTCCTAAAATTGCTGCCATTTTTCCTTGTGTTGTTTTAGAAACTTCACTCATAAGTTGCGCTCTATAGTCAATTAACTTCATAATGGATGGTATGTCATAAATACCTGATGCATAAAGTGCTGCATACTCCCCTAATGAAAATCCAGTAAAGCCATCGGGTTTTAATCCCATTTTTTTTAAATATTCATAAATTAAAATTTCAACACCAATCATTAAAGGCTGCGTGTATCTTGTATCATTAATTTTTTCTTCATCACTTAATAAATGAATAAAATCGAAGTCTAAATATTTACTGATTTCTTCTGCCAAAGTTTTAAGCGTAGAATTTAAATTAATAAAGTCTAAACCCATATCTTTTACTTGAGCACCTTGACCTGCAAATAAGACTGCTAATTTCATAAAACTTCTAATCTTTCTTTATAGTTATTTACATCATCAAATAAGTCAGAAAGGATATCTTTTACTGGTCTAACTGCTTTAACTAAACCTGCAATTTGTCCTGCCATAAATGAACCCGTATCTTTATCACCATCAAATACTGCACGACGAAGTGATCCTAAAGTTAATTTTTCTAATTCTTCTAAAGGAACACCCTCTTTTGTCATTCTTAAGTATTCTTGGCTCATTTTATTTTTTAATACACGAACCGGTGCACCAGTTCCACGTCCTGTAACAACCGTTTCAGTATCACGCGCATCTACAACTTTATGTTTATAATTCTCATGAATTGGTGCTTCTTCACTTGCAAGAAAAACTGTACCAATTTGAACACCTTTAGCTCCTAATGCAAACGCCGCTAATACACCACGTTTATCAGCAATACCACCAGCTGCAATAACAGGAATGTTTACCGCATCAGACACTTGAGGAACAAGTGCCATTGTTGTTAATTCACCAATATGACCGCCTGCCTCAGTTCCTTCAACAACAACCGCATCTGCACCAGCGCGTTCCATACGAATTGCTAAGGCAACACTTGGGACAACAGGCACTACGATAATTCCAGCTTTTTTCCATTTTTCCATGTATGGACCAGGATTACCTGCACCAGTTGTCACAATTTTTACACCCTCTTCTACAACTACATCCGAAATTGCTTCAGCATGAGGGCTCATTAACATCACGTTTACACCAAAAGGTTTATCTGTTAATGCTTTGGTCTTTCTAATTTCTTCTCTTACCCAGTTTGCATCACAGCCACCAGCACCAATTAAGCCTAATCCTCCTGCGTTTGAAACTGCTGATGCTAACTGATGCGTTGCAATGTTAGCCATACCGCCTTGAATCACAGGATACTTTGTTTTAAATAATTCAGATATGTTTTTCATATATTCTCCTTATAGGTTGAGGATTGCGGCTCCCCATGTAAATCCACCGCCAAATCCTACGAGTAATACTTTTTTATTTTCTTTATTTTTTTCTTTGTATTCATCAATTAAGATTGGAATACTTGCTGATGAAGTATTTCCATACTCATCAATGTTAACCAAGAATTTATCCATCGGTAAATTCATTGATTTACTTACACTTTGAATAATTCTTAAATTGGCCTGGTGCGGAATAATTAAATCAATTTCTTCTAATCTTAAATTTGCTCTATTTAAAACTTCTATAATTGCCTTAGGCATAATGTCTGTGGCAAATTTATAAACTTCTTTACCATCCATCTTTACGATTGGATTAATCCATAAAATACCTTCATCATCACCTTTTGACGCATTATAGAAGAAAACTTCATCTGTTTTATTTTGACTCTTTTCTACAATCATTGCCCCTGCCCCATCTCCAAAGAGTATGCAAGTGCCACGATCGGTAAAGTCAATAATTGAACTCATATGTTCACTGCCAATGATGAGTGCTTTTTTATGATAACTACTATTTAATAAACTACTTGCCACTTCAAGTGCATATACAAAACCTGAACAGGCTGCATTCATATCAAAAGTCATCACATTTTTTTGATTTAAGCCTAATCTTGCTTGAACAAGATTGGCAACAGATGGTGTTCTTACTTGATTGGTAATTGTTGCAACGATAATTAAATCTATTTCATTAACATCAACGTGCCCTTTTTTAATTGCATCAATTGCTGCATTGTATGCTAAGTCAACGACGTTTTCATTTTCATTTACAAAGTGTCTTCTTTTAATTCCAGTTCTAGTTACAATCCATTCATCTGAAGTATCAATTGTTTTCTCAAAATCAGCGTTGGATACCACACGACTTGGAACGTACTTCCCAGTTGATATGACTTTAATTTTCATGTGATATTTCCTCTTTGTATACACCCATCACCCTAAACTTTAAAATACGTTTTTGAATTAATGTTTCACTATCTAATTTGATGAGTTCTTTTAATTTTTTGCTTAAACTTTTCCTTAAATTTTTAAAACCAACCGAATTTTCTATATGAAGTCCTTCACCTTCAGGAATGATTTCATCAATAATTTTCAATTCTTTTAAATCTTCTGCAGTCATTTTCATTAAAGCTGCAGCTTCTTTTGCTTTTGTACTGTCTTTAAATAAAATTGATGCAAAACCTTCTGGAGATAAAATTGAATATATTGCATTTTCAAACATCATAATATAGTCTCCAACACCAATTGCTAGTGCTCCTCCAGAACCACCTTCTCCTAAGATCACCACTAAAATTGGTGTCTTTAGAACAGATAGTTCTTTTAATAATACTGCAATCATTTGCGCTTGACCACGTTCCTCAGCACCAATTCCTGGATATGCTCCAGGTGTATCAATAATTGTGATAATTGGACGTTTGAATTTTTCGGCTTGCTTCATTAACCTTAAGGCTTTTCTATACCCTTCTGGATGTGGCATGCCAAAGTTGTGCTTAATTTTTTCTTCGGTTGTTGTTCCTTTTTCTTCTGCAATAATCGTCACAGGAATACCATCTAGTGTTGCTAACCCACCAATCATTGCTTGATCATCTAAAAAGGCTCTATCCCCATGTAATTCAATAAAATCAGGAAACAAATGTTTGATTAATTCTACTGAAGTTGGTCGATTTTGATTACGAGCAGTTTTTACTCTATTCCATACATTATCTACATGATTCATCGCTTGACCTCGTACTGATGTAGTTTTAATAATTTAACTAAAGTTTCTTTCATGTTTTTCCTTAAAACAACCATATCAACTTGACCTTTTTCAAGTTGAAATTGATCTGTTTGAAATCCAGCTGGTAAATCTTGCCCAATGGTTTGTTTAATCACTCTAGCACCAGCAAATCCAATCACACTAGAGCGCTCAGCAATCATAATGTCACCTAAACTTGCAAAACTAGCTGCAACACCACCAGTTGTTGGATTAGTTAAAACAGATATATATAAAATTTTCTTTTGTTCTAATAAATTTAACGCTGCTGATGTTTTAGCCATTTGCATTAACGATAAGATACTTTCTTGCATACGTGCACCACCAGATGCACTAAAGATGATTAAAGGTAAATTGTTATGCGCACTGTATTCAATCAGTCTAGTTACTTTTTCTCCTACTGCACTCCCCATAGAACCCATCATAAAGTATGAGTCTAAGACACCAATTGCAACCTTTATTCCATCTAGTGTTGCAGTACCCGATAAAAAAGCTTCATTCATCTTACTCATTCTTTTGCCTTTATTTAACTTATCTTCATATTCAGGCATCCCTAAAGGATTTAATGAAGTTACCTCTTTATCTAGTTCTACAAATGAGTTTTCATCTACTGTAAAAAGGATACGCTTATGCGCATCGATTTTTAAGTGATATCCGCAGAATGGACAAACATCTAGATTTTGCATTAAATCTTTATTATAAATTGCAGAGTTGCATTGCTCACATTGTGTAAATACACCATCTGGTATATCAATTGGTTTAAATTCAACTTGTTTACGATTGATAAGTTCTTGAAACTTATTTAATCTTTCTCTTCGTTCATCCAAGAAGTTCTTCATTGTATTCACCTTGGATTAACCCATTAAACTTAGCGATAAACCCAGTATCGTAAGCCCCTTTAATAAACTCTGGTGTATGCATAATTGCATACTGATATTCAATATTTGTTGTAATACCTTCAATAACTAATTGTTCAAGTGCAACCCTCATTTTTCTAATTGCTTCTTTTCGTGTAGGGGCAAAAACAATTAGTTTACCTAACATCGAATCGTAAAAAGGAGGCACTTCATAATCCGGATAAATATGCGAATCAAATCTCACATTAAAACCACCCGGGAATAAAATCTTTTTGATTTTACCTGGCGTTGGAATAAAGTTATTTAACGGATTTTCAGCATTAATACGACATTCAATTGAATGTCCTAAAATTTGTAAATCTTTTTGTTTAAATGATAATTCTTTACCGTAAGCTACTTTAATTTGTTCTTTCACAAGATCAATACCAGTAATCATTTCTGTTACTGGATGTTCAACTTGAATTCTTGTGTTCATTTCCATGAAATAATAATTTTTTCTTGAGTCGACTAAAAATTCAATGGTACCAGCACCAACATAACCAACATGTTTGGCAAGTTTTACTGCAGATTCTCCCATTTTTTTTCTTAAACTATCATCTAGCATTGAACTTGGTGCTTCTTCAATCATCTTTTGGTTACGTCTTTGCATTGAACAATCACGTTCAAATAGATGAACAACATTGCCATGCTTATCAGCCATGATTTGAATTTCAACATGTCTTGGATTTTCTACAAATTTTTCGATATAGACTGATTTATCACCAAATGATGATTCTGCTTCCATTGATGTCATTTCAAATGCTTTTAAGAACTCAGTGTCACTATTTGCTATTGCAATTCCGCGTCCACCACCACCAGCACTTGCTTTAATCATCACTGGATATCCAATTTTTCTTGCTATTTTTAAGCCATCTTCTTGATCTAAAATAATTCCATCTGAACCTTCAACAACAGGCACACCACATTGTTTAGCAATCATTTTAGCAGTTGCTTTATCTCCTAATCGGCTAACAACGTTCGCACTCGGTCCAATAAATGTAATTCCAGTAGCTTCTACCATTTCAATAAACTTAGGATTTTCAGATAAAAATCCATATCCTGGATGAATCGCGTTACATCCGGTTGCTATTGCAGCTGATAATACAGATTGCATATTCAAATAACTGTCCTTAGAACGAGGCGTTCCAATACAAACAGCTTCATCTGCCAACTTAACATGTAAACTACTTTCATCTGCAGTAGAGTATACTGAAACAACAGGAATGCCTAACTCTTTACAAGTTCGAATGACGCGAACGGCAATTTCACCCCTGTTAGCTACTAATATTTTATTGATCCCCATATGCTACACCAATGTGAAGAGTGCATCGTTAAAGCCAATAACATCTCCATTTTTAAAGTTAACAGATTCAATCTTTCCATCAACTGGAGACGTAATTTCATTCATAATTTTCATTGCTTCAACGATACAAACAACTTGCCCTTTTTTGACTTCTTGTCCAACACTTACAAACGGTTTACCATTTGGTGTACTGGATTCATAGAATGTCCCTACTAAAGGTGACTTAATCACAGATTTAGGTAAATTTGGCTCTTTGATTTCACTAAGACTAACAACCTCTTTAACTTCTTTATGTGCTTGAGGTTCATTCAATCTAGTTACTTCTTCGTTTTTATTTTTTGATAACTTAAGTTTTACATCATTTGATTCAAACTCTAATACTTGTAAATTAGAGTTTTCAAAATCTTTAATGATACTCTTAATCTCATTTATTTTCATGTCTTATGATGATTGTAAATTAAGCTTTTAGAGTTGCTAAATAATCTACAATGTCTCCAACAGTTTCTAATTTTTGTGCTGCGTCATCTGCAACAGATACATTAAATGTTTCTTCTAAACGCATTACTAATTCAACAACGTCTAATGAGTCAACGCCTAAATCTTCTCTTAATCTTGATTCTTTTTTAATTTGCTCTTTATCTAAATTTAATTCATCTGAAATGATTTCAATAACTTGTTCTAACATGTCTTTTCCCTCTCTATTTTTAATATCAAACATTTTGAAATTCAAACATATTTTGATTATACACCTTTTATTTTATATGTCAAATATTTTGAAATTCAAACTATTTGAAATCGCTTACATCTTTATATAATAAAAAGTGCTACTAAACTAAGTTTAATAGCACTTTGATTTTAATTAACTAACGTATGGTCTATCATCATCTTTTTCAATAATGACTTCACTTTCTTTAGGTAATTCTTTTTCAATACGTTTATCTTTTTTAACTTCTTTTTCTTTTACTTTACCTTCATTTAATTCTTTACTAAATTCACGATATTTACCGTAACCTCTTGTTCCATCATAAATTAAGTAGCCGCCACCTAATACAGAAATAAATAGAATTAACCATGCAACCCATTCTGCATTAAAGTCTTGGTAAGCTGCCATCGCAACCCCAATAGCAAACACAATTATATGACTCCAGAATTTAACTTGTTCAGTTTTTTCACCTAAGAAAGTAACTGAATATAAGAAGACAATTGCACGAATAACAAACACAGTCACTAATGTATAACGGTAAACTAATCCCCAACCATCATTTAATGCTAATTCATTATTTAACGCTTGTATGCCAGCATAAATCATAATCGCGCCAAGAATTGTATCAATTAATACTTCAATTAAATTAATTGTTCTTAACACTTCTTTATTTAGCGATTTCATTAATGGAACAATTCTAAATAAACTAAAGATCACAATACCTAATCCTGTGATTAAATAAACGAGTTCTTGTCTAAAGAACATTGTGGCACCCACAGTAATTAAAATTGCTGCAAGAATAAACTTTAATAACCAACCATAACTTGCTTTTTTCATTATTTTTCCCCTCTTTATTATTTACTACTTTAATTATACTATATTTATTTTTGATAAAGAAAAAATATCTTTCCATAACTAAAACTATCCCTACTTAAGTAATAAAAAAGAACTCAAACACTTGAGTTCTTTAAAATTTAGATTGAGTTAAATACTTTCTTTATTTCCTGATAGATTAATATATCTAAATGAAGCATAAATAGCAAAACAAGCACCTAACAAACTAAATAACATATTTGAAACAAACTCTGCCATGATGCCTTCTTGATTAAGCAGTTGAGATAATGTCATATTTTCATAAAGTGCAAGTGAACTATAGGCAAATAAAATCATCCCCACAACAATAACTAACGTAAATACACTGACTAAAATGGTTGCTAAAGGTTTTGAAGGACCTTTGGCGCGTTTATATAAAAAGACTGAAACAATTGGAATTGGTAGATATAAAAGGAAGTGCATGAATCCACCCATGAATAAAGCTAAAAACGCTGGAATTGCACCTAAAACTGAACCTACAAATGCTAATACAATTGCATGCGTAAAGTTTGATTCTTTTTCTTTTTCTACTGCTTCATTGTACTTCATACGTTTTTCTAAATCTTCTTTATTAACAGGCAGTTTTAAGCCTTTAAATTTAAATTGATTAAAGTTAAATAAAAAATCAAAATATGCATCTTTTTCTTTATCACTAAAAATATTATTTGTTAATACATTAATATTCATTGTTTTTAATTTTTCTACAATTTTTTCTAAGATAGATTTTGCCATATCCAACTTCATATTTAACATAAGACCAACTAAATTAAATTCTTTATATGTTGAAAGTACTTGTAGTCGCATGCCCGCAACTGATGCAAGTTCACCAATTTCTTGTCTTGTTAATGTTCGCTCAAGTATAAATCCTGCAAAAACATAATTTACAAAACTATATTTAACTTCTAACATGACCCCTTCATAATCGTTTAACACAAAAGTAACACCTTTGTCAGATGTTTCTGCTCCAAACGGCTGCGTAAATTTATCTGCTATCATTTTTTTCACCTTATTAATGATTTCTATTCTTAATTTGATTGTATCAAAATAACTAATGTTTACAAAAGGAAATCATAAAAGAAAGGACTAGTTTATCAAAACTAGCCCTTTTACTTTTTATCCGTAGATTAAATCAATTAAATCTTGTCTTGTTTGAACACGAATATTTTGACCTGGATTTGAGAAGTCAGGGATTTGATCATCAAGTCTTTCAATTAAGAAGTCCTTAACAATTGTCATACCTTTTTCTTCATCTAATTCTCCATAACCAATATAAGTTTCAAAGTCTGCTTGCGGTATGCTTTGTGCAGCTGCGAATAATTGGAATACAGATATGCTATCTTTATCAGCAATATTTGATAGGCTTAACGCTTCAAACGCATCAAATAAGTTAAGAATTTCTTCTGTTTGAATATCATTATCTTCCATAGTTTCATGTGATTCAACTGTATCAAGGTTCGCACTTACAATACCTTCAGATACTTTTCTATTCACAATCATTGAGTCTTTAGCAACTACATTACGTAAGATTGTAAATGAAGTTGTTTGTGAGTTAATTGAGTTTACTTCTAGAGAAGTTAATCCAAACGCATCTAACGCTAATCCAATGTTTGTTAATTCAAGTTTAGTTAGATATTCATTCAAGTATCCCGCTTGTAATGAATCAGTTGGTACTGAGATTCCTGAATCAATAATATTTTTGGTAATTAATCTATAGATAATTACTGATTCTTCATCTGCGATATCTCCTAACATTAACGGTGAAATTGTATTGATATTTACGCCTT
Source organism: Acholeplasma hippikon (assembly GCF_900660755.1). NCBI lineage: Bacteria > Bacillati > Mycoplasmatota > Mollicutes > Acholeplasmatales > Acholeplasmataceae > Acholeplasma > Acholeplasma hippikon. Next base: position 159,054 of record NZ_LR215050.1, on the reverse strand, counting down.
GTACAACACTTAGCAGTGGGCTATTTGGATTACCTGATAAGATACCAATTGAGTTTAATAAACTTGTAACTTCAGTTGCAGTTAATAAACCAAATCCATCTTTACCTAATTCGATATCATTCACATATACATCATCTCGAATTTCAACGTCTTGCGCGCTCATTGTGCGAACAATAATCTTAGATAACATACCTTCAAAGATTCTTGAATTAGATTGTCTCATATCACTAATTGTTTGTAAAGTCATATTATCAGATACTAATGTGCCTAATTCAGTGACTTTTGTATTTGGACCTAAGATTGCTAATGCTAAGAATAAATCATCTAAATCTGCTTGTAAGATATCACCATTTCCATCTATTGTATGTGGATGAATATCATCTTCACCAAGATTTGTAATTAATTCATGAGAAATTCTTGCTCTTAAAATATGAGATCCAGAGGCAACCACTTGAGATACTTCAGTAATTGTTAAGTCGTTTAATGAACCAACAACTTCCACAACTTGTGTTGTTTCATCGCCTGCAGGGTCTAAGACTGCTAAGCCATTAAATAAGTTTGTAAATTCAGTTGATGAGAAGACTAATGGATCTGAATCATGCGCTAATGTACGATCATATTGTTGGCCAACATTATCAAGAATCATCTTAGTCATGAAGTAATTAATGATTAATGAATCTGATGTAATCAGTGTTCTTAAATTACCAATTGATAATTCATCTTGAATTGTGTCTAAGTCGTTAATTGTTGTTGTGCCACCTAATGTATTAGCTAATGCTTGCATCATGCCTTGTAAGTGAACATTCATAATTTCACCATCTTGATCTTGTGCATCCGGATGAATATCAATGACGCCTAACTCATCAATTTTCGTTGAAACTAATGTATTGACGATTAATGAACTTTCACCAATCATTAAGTTAATCTTATCTAGTGTTATTGCATTCACATCTAAACCAGATGCTAAATCCATAACGAAATCGTCTTCACTATCAGCTACATGAATTAAGGAAGCAACTAATCGTTTCACTTCATCATAACTTAATAAATCATGTACGTATGCCGTACCATCATTATGGTAGACTTCTTCTTTGAGATTTAAATCACTAATTAAACTGATTGCTAATAGATTTTCTGATAGTAATGAACGAATAATAATTGAATCACCCGCATTAACAATATCACTTACTTGTTTGAATGTTAAGTTATTAGGGTCACTCATTGTGTCTAATAATTCTTGAACAGTCATGTTATCATCTGGGTCTAAAGTATCTAAAATCTTGAACAATTCGCCAATTTCTGTTGCAGATAGTATTTCGTTATGTACTGGATCCATTGCTAATGGATGCAATGTTAATCCGGATTCAATACCCATTGTAATGAATGAACGGATTAAGAATGAGTCTTCATAATCAATTGAAATTAAGTTATCCACTAAAACAGTATTTAGAATTGAAGTAGGATCTGAATCCTCTCCTAATGCACCTAAGTCTAAGTTTAATGTTACTAGTAAATCAGCTAACGATAATAACTCTTCTTGTTTCAAGTCTTTTAAATCAATTGGATTCATAAAGGCTGGCGTTGGAATTGTTAATAGATTAGCTGCTAATAATTGTGTTGTTATATTACGTCTAATAATTGCAGATTCTACTGCAATAACATCTCGTAATTTTTCTCCTGTAATACCTGATAAATCAAGTGATTCACCTTCAGCAGGAATGTCGATATCAATAATAATAATTGCTCTTAATAACTTATCTAATTCTGTTCTTAAAATCCAATTTTCATATGGAGCAAGCGTATCTAATGCATCTTCTGGAACTTCAAGTGCATCAACTTCTTTTAGATTTTCAGATAATGTGTAGTATAGAATTTCAGAACTTAATAATAATGTTCTATTATCATCATCTGAAGCATAATTTTTAATCACTGGCAATAAGTCCGTTAATAAATCAGCATTTTCACCACTGAATAAATCAGCAATATTTAATCCTTGTGCTTCCATTTCATCAGCTAAACCACCTAATACATCTAAGACAACTGATAATTCAGATTTTTTTATCCATGTTGCATAAACACCAGTTGTTTCAAATGCTGTATCCGGAACGGTAATGGCATCAAGTTTAGTTAAATTATAGTTAATAAATGAGTATAAGATATTTGATGATAAAACTGAATTTTTATTGTCTTCATCTTTGACAAACTCAATTAATGCTGGCAGTAAGGTTGCAATCATATTCGCATTGTCACTAAATGCATCAGCTAATGTTAACCCTTCTTCATATAAACCTAATACAATGTCTACGACTGCATCCATTTCAGTTCTAAATTGGAAAGTAGGAATATCCATTGCAGCAGTGATTGGTTCAACTAACTCAAGCGGCTCTGTCAAGAATTTATCAACTAAAGCTCTACTCATGCGATTTGTTAATTGACTAATTGTTTGTCCATCTAAAATCTTATTGAATGTAATTTTAAATTGTTCTCTGCCATCATTAGTTGTTAATAAGTTATCTAAAATTACAACAAAATCTTCATTATTTGCTAAATCAACAGCAATATTTAATTTTCCTAATTCTTTATAAACATCAGCAATCCATGCTAACTCACGTTTTAAATCATCAGTACTACCAAAGTTTTCATTAATAATTTCTAATAATAAATCAAGTTCTTCTTCAGCCCATCCAGTTGCCGCATTACTAATTGAGAAGAACATATAATCAGTGATTTCTTCCATAAATGTATCAATAATTTGATAATCACCAAACTTAGTTAACGCATCTTTAAACCATGCATGATACGTATCATCACTATTTAAAATAACCGTCAAATCAGAAATTCTAGATAAGAAGTCTTTTAATTCAACATCTGCGATACCATCATTATCTAGATCAATTCCTGGGAATTCGTATAATACTGTTTCAAATAAATCAACAGTTTGATTTAATACAGAACGAATGAAATTGCCTTCATAGGCAGTAATCTTTGTTTTTACATTATTTAAGAATTGAACCTTTTGTTCATCTGTTTGTATCCATGTGATATTGTGTTTCACTTCATCCATGAAGATAGCAACTTCTAATGCAATATCACCTAATTCGATTAAATCTAGGTTAGCAACTTTATTTAATGCACTCACAAATAAAGCTTGTTGTGTTTCATCGAATAAAGCAACCCTAGAATAATCATTAAATAAAGCTTGCCATGCTTGATAATCTTGGATTGTTAATAAATCTTTAACTGCTAAATAAATATCATAAATATCTTCACTTAAGACAATCTCTGTGGCATCAACTCTAGCATATAATGCTTCTAAATCATCTTTTGAAATAAATGTATTTGATTCATCATCCGCTAAGAAGGTTAATCCAACTTTAATACCTGGTTTTACAAGGGAATTTAAGAACTTAGATTCTGAAAACTTAACGAAAAAGCCTTCATATCTAATGATATCGTCAATTGTGAAATTTTCAAATCCACCATTTTCTAATTCTGATAACTGAGGAAGTGCAGTTCTTACGCCTTCTGCTACCCACACTAACTCTTCACGCCAAGTAATTGTTTGTGTTTCATCAACTTTTGATGTAAATACTAAGTCAAATAAATAATTCCCAGCACCAACACCATTAATTTCAATTTCATTAATATAACGAATCATGTTGACTTCGTTTGCTTTTGATAAACCTTCTGTTATTTCTTGAAGTTCAGGTTCACTTGATTCTAAACCATCGCCGACAATGGTATCAAATAAAACTAATGCAGGTATAAAAAGAATGACAGAAAATGCTGCACCCTTTACCATACCTACCATACCACCTAAGAAACGGTGCTTAGGTAATCTTTTAACTTTTTTTCGAATAAATAACCAAACAATACCGAATGTTAGTGCATTAATTAACCATCTTAAAAATCCACTTAAGACAACAAATAAAATAATTTTAATCACTAAATCAACAATTGATAACACCGCATTTAAAGCATTTGCCTCAATGACATAGTTATAATATTTTGTTACTTCAGGTATGTTAATCATTTGAACAATTTGATTTAGCATTTCCGGTTTAACTACATCAGTTAAATGCACTAAACTAAGGAGTGCAATAAAACCTCCGTAAACCACAACACTAGAAACCAAATTCCATAACGCTTTATAAAATCCCCTTTTTAAACCAAATAGAAATCCTGATAAAGCCGCAAGTCCTACCGCACCTAACTGTGCATATAAAAATAAATCAGGATAATTTGCATAATCTATTTGCATCCATTAATCCTCCCACTATATATCTCAATATAATTATACATTGTTTTTTTTTATAGATAACTATCTATACATAACTAAAGATAAAAAAACCAGAAATTAATTTCTGGTTTTTATTTCGTGAACTTTCTAAGTATCTTTAATGTTCTTTTATTTACTGGTTGATATCTAAAAGGTAAATCAAGTTTCCCTCTTGTTAAGATTGGTTTTTGATGCGTAAATGTATCAAAACTATATTTACCATGATAGGCACCCATTCCAGATCCACCTACACCTCCAAAAGGTAGGTTTTGATTAACAAAATGCATTAATGTATCATTAACAGTCGCACCACCAAACGATATGGTATGCATTAATTTTTTAACTGCGTTTTTATTATTAGAAAAAACATAGAAAGCTAATGGCTTATCATGTTCTAAAATATATGAAATAACTTCATCAAGTTCTTGATAGATCATGATTGGTAATATAGGTCCAAAGATTTCTTCTTGCATAACTTGATCTTCTTTTTTAACATTTAATAAGAAAGTCGGTTCTAATTTTTCTTTATTTGATTTTCCTCCATAAACCACATGATGTGGCTCAATTAATGCTAATTGGCGTTTTAAATGTCTTTCTGTGATTAGCTTTGGATAATTATTTGCTTCAATTGGATTTGCAGTATAAAATGCTTCAACATGTTTCATAGCATGTTTAATAAAAGTTTCTTCTAAACCTTCTTTAATAAATAAATAGTCAGGGGCAATACAAGTTTGACCTGCATTAATTAACTTGCCAAAAACAATTCTTTTAGCTGCCAAGTCTAAGTCAAATGTCTCATCAATATAAACCGGACTCTTACCACCTAATTCTAATGTGACAGGTGTTAAGTTTTTACTTGCTTTTTCCATGACATGTTTTCCTACATTTGTGCTACCTGTAAAGAAGATATAATCAAATTTTAAATCTAATAGTTGATTTGCTTCTTCGATACCGCCTAATACACATGATACAAAGTCACTTGAAAAAATTTCATCAATAATTTCTTTAATCACTAAACTTGTATGTTCACTTAATGGACTAGGTTTTAACACTACAGTATTACCACCTGCAATCGCACCAATTAAAGGATTCATTGCTAATTGGAATGGATAGTTCCAAGGACTTAAGATTAAAACAGTTCCATAAGGTTCTTTTACTATTTTTGATTTTCCAGGAAATAAAACCAGTGGCGTTTTAACCTTTTTTGATTTCATCCATCTTCTTAAGTTTTTGATTGTATGATTTAAATCACTTAAAACAACACTTACCTCTGTGAGTATACTTTCTTCATGTGATTTACCCAAATCTAATGCTAAAGCTTCTAGTATTTTAGGTTCATATTTTTTAATCGTTGTTTGTAGTTTTCTCAATCGTTCAATTCTAAATTGATATGATTTAGTTATTTTTGTTTGATAAAACTTCTTGTGTGATGTGAATAGTACATCAAATTTCATAATGATCACCCTTACTTATATACTTATTATACATGAAATAAGATACCTATTTTAAAATATAAAACCCTAACTCATTTGAGCTAGGGTGATTTTTAAATACTCTTTAATAAAAGTGCTAATGCTTCATCAACGTTTTCAATTTTTAGATCATTTTTTTCTTCTATTTTTTGTAATAAATTGGTTGTTGTAATCAGGCCAATTGTTTTTTCAATACTTGATTTAATTGCTTTAAGTTGCATAATAATTTCTTCACAAGTCGCTTCCTCATTTATTAAATTTAATACCCCAGTCATTTGACCATGTGTTCTTTTAATTCTATTAATAATCGCTGTATCACACTTCATAAACTAATTCCACCTGATAAATACTCATTCCACCCATAACATTTGTTACTTTATAGCCTTGATTGGCTAAAAACTGAGCCGCTTGTGTACTTCTAGCACCAGAGTAACAAATGACATAATATTCATCATTTTTATTAATTTTATTTAAGTGTCTACCAAATGATGATAATGGCATATGAATAATACCCTTAATATGCCCATTATCTACTTCATCTTGTTCTCTTACATCAATAATATTTAATTTTTGTTTTTTCATTAATTGTTCTAATTCAAAAGTCATGACTGTTTTATACATTATTATTTACCTTTTTAACCTTACTATATATACTAAATGATCCATCTAAGTTATAGCAGTCATAACCTAATGGTCTTAAAATACGTTCTGCATTATAACTTCTTGTTCCACTTTGACAGTATAGAATAATCTTTTTATCTTTAGGTATTTCATTTACTCTATCTCTAAGTTCATCAATTGGAATATTGATAGCATCCATAATCTTACCTAGGTTTTTATATTCTTCTTTACTTCTAACATCAAGTAAGTATGCACCTTCATTAACTAAAGTTTCTACTTCATGCCATTGAACCGTTTTTGATAAGCCTAGGATTATATTTTGAGCAACATAACCTGCTAAGTTTACAATATCTTTCGCGCTACCAAATGGTGGAGCATAACTTAATTCTAACTCCTGTAGCTCACTTACTTTTAATTTAGCCTTGATTGCAGTAGCGATAATATCTATTCTCTTATCAACACCTTTTTTTCCAACTGCTTGCGCTCCTAAAATCATTTCTGTTTTAGGTTCAAAAATGACTTTTAAGTTAATAGGTGTGGCATTCGGATAATATCCTGCATGGTCATTTGCCATTAAATGGATGACTTTATAATCCCTATTTAAAAGTTGTTTTTCATTTAAGCCAGTTTGAGCAATCGTTAAATCAAACACTCTAACAATAGACGTTCCAAGTGTTCCTTGGTAACTTACATCCATACCATTTAAAATATCTGCTAGTTGTCTACCTTGTCTATTTGCAGGACTTGCTAATGGAATTAAAGTATCTTCTTGAGTAAGGTAGTTTTTTACAATAATCGCATCCCCTACCGCATAAATATCTTTGATTGAAGTCTCAAACTTTTCATTAACTAAAATTCCTTCTTTAGAACCTAATTTAACACCTGCTTCTTTGGCAAGGTTACTATGATGCTTAACTCCAATTGATATAATTAAAAAGTCTGTTTCAAGTTCAATATCATTTAAAAGGATACTTTTTTCTTTAACTTCTAAAATATCTTTTGAAGTATAAACTTTTACGTTATTTCTAATTAACTCGTTTTCAATGAATTTAGACATTTCTAAGTCTACTGGCCCTAAAATTTGATTTGATTTTTCAATAATTGATACATCCATACCTAATTTTGCTAAGTTTTCAGCAACTTCTAATCCAATAAAACCAGCACCAATTATACTGACTTTTTTTGGATTATTATCTTTGATATAAGATATTATCTTTTCTAACCCAGGGATATTTCTTAACACAAAGTGTTTCATTAATCCTAGACCCTTAATCTCAGGAATAACTGGATTAGCACCTGTTGATAATATCAACTTATCATAAAAATATGATGAATCACGACCATCATTTCTAACAATAATTTCCTTATTTTCTGGGTGAATTGCTACAACTTCATGATTTTGTTTAATCATAAGATTAAATCTTTTTAGAAGCATTGTATCTTTAGCTACTAATAACTGATCCAAACTATTAATTTCACCTGAAAGATAATAAGGAAGTCCACAATTTGCAAATGATACAAATGGTCCTTTTTCAAAAACGATAATCTCATCATTTTGATTTAATCTTCTATATCTAGTTGCAAAACTCATTCCTCCTGCAACGCCACCAACAACAACAATTTTTGCCATATAAACTCCTATTTCGTGTAGTATTTCATCATGCCACCTTTAATATTGATGGCATCTATTCCATTAGCTCTTAATATCTTAACAGCCAGTTTACTTCTCATTCCTGATTGACATGTAACATAAACACGTTTGTTTGTATTAAATTTACGAATTTGTCCTAACGGTATATTCTTAGCACCTTTAGCATGAAATGCTTCGAATTCATAAGGCTCTCTTACATCAATTATGAAGTCATCATCTTTAAGTTCACTCCATTTTATGCTAGGTATTTTTTTAAATAACATGACAATTCCCCTTTTCTAATTATACCCACCGGGGTATGTTTATTATACGGTTTATATTTGATTATAGTCAATCCAAATGAATCAATTATGATAAATTTTTCATTTAGCTATTTTAAGAAAAATAAAAACTAGATTACTTAAAATCTAGTTTCAAATTCTCTCTGATTTAATATCTTGATAAAACGCTATCTGATTCTTACCATTTGACTTAACATGATATAAAGCAGAGTCAGCTTTTTTAAACAATTCATCAAGCGTTAATCCATCTGTTGGATATAAAGCAACCCCTACAGATGTTTTTATTCTAAACTGAATACTTGCAACTTCAATTCCTGTCGCTACCTCAGCTAATTTAGATTTTAAATTCTTTTCTAATGTATCATTTGTTTCATAATCATCAATCACAATAATGAATTCATCTCCGCCATAGCGGGCAATAAAATCTTGTTGTCGTTTATGTTGGTTTAAAACGCGTGCATACTCTTTTAAAACTAAATCTCCAATATCATGACCATACTGATCATTAATGTCCTTAAATCCATCGACATCGGTAATGATTAAAGCAAATCGTTTATGTTTTGACATTAAGTTTGACAAATAACTTTGAAGCATTCTTCTATTTGGAAGTTGTGTTAAATAATCTGTCATTGATTCTAATTCTAAATTATGTCTTTCATTTTTTAAAATACCAGTTGATTTATAGTTAATATATACTGTCATTATTGCAATCATGACTGTAATATATAATGCGATTGAGGCAAGAATGAGTTCATCATATTTAACCCCAAAAAGATTAGATGTTTGAGGTGCTATACCTAATAAAATAAGAACAATTCTAAGCGTGTGCAATATTGAAATACCTAGACCTAAAGCAAAGTGAATTTTTAAATAATTAAACCCAGGTTTATCAAAATATTTAAATGAAACAAATGCTAGCCTTAACATTGCATATATGACATAAAAACTCATTAAAACTTGTCTGATTTCAACTTGATTATTAATATATTTAAAGACACACAATAGTCCAAAAACTACTAAATATAATAAGGAGAGTTCTTTTGAATCATTCTCATGATCTAAAAACTTAGTTGTACCATGACTGAATAAAACCATTGAAAACGCTACTGCAGTATTCCCAAATATAAAATTAATTTCTTGTGTTTGTGTGGGGTCAAAACTATAAATTAAGACTGCAAAAAAGAATAAAACACTGCCATAAAGCCATTGTCTAATGCCTTTATAGATGTGATTTGCATATAAATTTGTAAAAATTAAACTTATCAAAATAACTGTTATGAGAAAACATACCCCGAACAGTATCAAGTTCATATCAATCATAGGATTAGTACCTCCCAATACTAAATCCAAAGTATTCAAATACTTTAAACTTTAATCAATCTTTTTAGTGTAGCATCTTCTTCTTTTATGATAATGTGGATTAAACTGCATCCATTGTGCTTGAATTTTTTTATTCAATTCAAGTTCCGGACCTGTTTCAGCCATTTTTACGCCATATTTTAATCCTTGTTTAATTCCATCTTCGATAATTAACGCCATCACACCATTCCCTTGGTGTTTTGGATCAACTGCTACAAAATAAAAGTCAATAACATCAAATTTTCTTAAACTTCTTAAAATCCTTGCCCAACCAAATGGGAACAAGCTCCCTTTATTTTTCTTATTCGCAAGTGCTAAGCTTGGCATCATACATGCGATTGCAACCACTTCTTTATGTTTATTGGTAACAAACCAAACAAAATCTAACTTTACTAGTGATTTAACTTGTTTCACATAATAATCTTCCACTTTTTGTGTGAGTGGGAAAAATCCATACAATTCACTAAATGCCCTATTGTAAACATTAAACGCATCATAAATATATTTATCTAAGTCTTTCATTTTATTGACTTTAACTAATTCATATCCATAACGTTCACGTACAATTTTAGCACCACGTTCAATACGCTCAGGCATTGATTCAGGCCATTTGATTTGAGATTCTATCCAATCAACATCTTTCACAAATCCCAATTGTTCAAGATGTTTATGATAATAATCCGGGTTCCAAATCGTAATAAATGAACCTAATTCATTAAATCCTTCAACTAATAAACCCATACGGTCTAAATCTGTAAATCCGATTGGACCAATAATGGTATCCATTCCTTTACTTTTGCCCCATGACACAACCGTATCAATTAATAACTTTGTCACATTGATATCATCAATCATATCAAGACGTGTAAAGCGTACAATTTTTGTTTGAAACGCCTCATTATATTTATGATTGATAATACCAGCAATTCTACCTACGACTTTATTTTTATCATAGGCTAAAAATCTAATACTTTCGCAGTACTCATGTACTGGGTTTTTTTCTTTATCAAACACATTTAATTCATCTAATGTTAAAGCAGGAACGAATGCTTCAATATGATTAAATAACTTAATTGGAAACTTCGTAAATACTTTCGCATCTTTTCTTGTGGTAACTTCTCTAATCGTATAGTTCATCGTCTATCTCTCTTTATAGAAAATTTATAAGAAAAAAGTAGTTTAAAAAACGAACGTGTTCGTGCTAATAATTTTACTTTCCCCTATTTAATTTTTTTGACAATTTTATTTTAACATAGTTGACTTTATTTTATGTTTGTTTTAAGCGGTATGAGCATACGTAATCCATTTAAAATGACCAAAATTGTACTACCTTCATGGAATGTTACCGCAATTGGCATATCCATTACCCCGATAATATTAGAAATTAAGAGTAATAAAACAACTCCCATTGAGAAGAATATATTTTCAAGAACAATCCTTCTTAACTTTTTACTAATTTGATGTGTATAAATAAACTTAGATAAATCATTTTTCATTAAAACACCATCAGCAACATCAATGGCAATATCTGTACCATCTTTCATCGCAATACCAATATCAGCTGCAGTTAATGCTGGTGCATCATTTATACCATCACCAAGCATTGTTGTGACACCATACTTTTCTTTTAATTCCATGACAATGGCTTGTTTTTGATCTGGCATTACATTTGCATAAATATCTTCGATACCAACTTGATTTGCAATTGCTGTAGCAGTCAAGCGACTGTCACCTGTTATCATAACTGGTTTAACACCGTTTTCTTTAAAGTATGTAATGACTTCTTTCACATTATCTTTTGCTATATCTTGAAGTGCAAGAATTATTTCTGCTTCATTATTTTTAGCGAAGACAATGACTGTCTTACCTTCTTTTGAAAACTCATCGATTTTTTCTTTTGTACTACCAGTGATATCTTTTAAATATGCAGGTTTAGTAATTGTATACACATTATTGTCATATGTTGTTTTTAGACCAACACCAATAATATTTTCTACTTCAATTTCCATTGTTTCTACATTTTGATAATGATTTAAAATCGCTAATGCAAGCGGATGATTTGATTGACGTTCCATTGAAACTAATAGTTTTTCATATAAAGAAATATCTTTAGTTGCAGCTGTAGTTACAACAAATTTATCTACAACAACTGGTTTACCAATTGTTAATGTACCTGTCTTATCAAAGGCAATAGCTTTCATATCAGAAATATTTGATAAATAACTTCCACCTTTAAATAAAACCCCACGTTTAGCTAAGTTAGAAATAGATGATAAAGTAGCTGGAATATCAGTTGCAGCAAGTGCACATGGAGATGTGACAATTAATAATACACATGTTTTATAGAATGATACATCATGTCCCCAACCAAATAAATATAAGCCCATTAGATAAAATATTGGAGCGAAAATTAGAACTATATTTACATAAATTGGTTCAATACGTTTTATAATTTTTGCAGTTTTAGAAATATTTTTCTTTGTTTGACTGACTAATTCAATAATTTTCGCAATTACAGTTTCTGAAGCATCTTTAGTTACTTCAATAATTAATTCATTACTTAAGTTAATAGATGAACCATATACATTATCTTCTTCTTTTTTAAAGACTGGTATAGATTCCCCTGTAATCACTGATTCATTAATATCAGAGTTACCTTTAATAATCACACCATCAGTTGGTACTTGATCACCAATTAAAACTTGTAAACGATCTTTAACTTTAATATCTTTTACATCAATTAATTCGATTGAGCCATCTTCTTTTATTCTTCTTGCTGTTTTAGGTGTGATACTCAATAGATTTGTAATTTCTCTTCGACTTCTACCTTCAGCATAGTCTTCTAAGAAATGAGACCCTGCGAAAATCAAGATTAGGAGTGTGGCTTCATTAAAGTCACCAATAATCATAGATCCAATCGCACCAAGTGTCATTAAGATATGGACGTTTGGTCTAAATTTTCTTTGTTTTCTTGTTTCAGTTATTGTATCTTCAATACCTTCATAAATTACATGGAATCCTGATAAAACTATAGCAATTAAATTTAAAACAACTTCAGCTGTTGTTCCTCTAAAGAATAATGAAATGATAAATAAACCTAATCCAATAAAATATAAACCAACAATCAATTTTAAATTATGATGATGTTCATCACCATCATCATCGTGATGTGTATGTTTTAAGTTGGGATCTGGATGATTTAAAATACTATGTTCATGATGTCTTTTATGTGTTTTCATAATTTACTCCTTCACGTGTTCGATAGCTTGATTAAAGATTGAGTAAATATGATCATCACTTAATCTATAATAAACTTCTTTACCTATTTTTTTATTTGATACGATGTTGTTGTCTCTTAAGATTCTTAATTGATGTGAGATTGCACTTTGTGTCATCTCTAAAATAACTGTTAATTCAGTTACGGTGAGTTCAGTACCCTTAAGTGCAAAAATAATTGCGATTCTTGTTGGGTCTGATAAAGATTTAAAAAGATCAGAGACTTGACCTTTGGTTACTTCATCCAATAAATTTTGTTTTGCAATTGTGACCTTATCCATTTTTCACCTCATACATATGAATGATTGCTCATATATTCATATTATACTCTTATTACCTTAACAAGTAAAGCAATTCTATAAAAGAAAAAAGGGAAACAAAATTTCCCTTTAGCCTTGTTGTAGAACAAACATTGATTTAAATACAGAATCTTTAAGAATCAATTCATCAAAGTTTCCTGATTCTACAATTTCACCATTGTTTAAAACTAAGATTTCATCATATTTTCTTAATACGCTTTCTTCTAATCGATGGGTTACAACGATTCTTGTTAAATCTTTTAAGTTTAAGATTTGATTAGATACATAAACTGAGGTTTCATTATCTAAAGCTGAGGTTGCTTCATCAATTAATAGCAGTTTTGCATCTCTGAGTAAACCTCTTGCAATAGCGATTCTTTGTTTCTCACCACCAGATAATCCTGATCCACTTTCCCCACATTGATATAAATCACCCTTTATATCAATTACTGGTCTTAATCCTGCTTTTTTAATTGCTTCATCGATTCTTTCTCTAGCAAAATTTCCATACATTGTAATATTGTTATTGATTGTTGAATCAAATATAAAGACATTTTGTTCGATTAAAGAAATCATACCATTTAATCGATCTTTGTTTAATTTTTCTAATGGTTTACCATCAAAATGAATGTTACCATCAAAGTCATTAAGATTACCTGATAAAACCTTTAGTAGGGTAGATTTTCCTGAACCTGATTGACCAACTAAAGCATAACTCTTATTCTTTTCAAATTTATAATTAATATTTTTTAAGACTTGGTGATTCTCATAATTATAGTTTAAGTTCTTTACTTCAATTCCATCTTCTAATGTCACATCATCAATTACTTCTTCATGTAACTCTTCAGTTAGTGTGTTTTTAGCGAGTTCATCAATAAGTGGTAACATTGCTTTTCTTTGAGATATTACTGTTGGTATTCTTGTTACCGGCGTTACAACAAAGTTCATTTGTTGTAAGAATAGAATAATAATCCCTGGTGTAATTGAACCTCCATTAATTGCTAAATAGGTTCCGTATAAGAAAATCGCAAACTGTGAAATAATTGCTGTAATCTGACCAATCATTTTAATTTGCTCAGTTGCTACTCTTCTTTTTTCTTTTGACTCTTCTAGTTCATTATTTTTTTCAATAATTAATTCATTAATTTTATCTTCTGCATTAAAACTCTTAACAACTGAAAATCCATTTAATGAATCCTTTAAAAAGTGTAAGAAACTTGAACTTTTTTCAGATACTTCTTGTTCATACTTCACTAAACGTCTACCAGCTAATAATGTCGCAACAACTGGAAAAAATGATAATAAAATCGCAACTAATGTTAACTCTACATTAAAGATTAACATGGAAATGATTGCGCCAATACACATTACAAAGTTGCTAAATAAATCTAGGATATTTTCTAAATACTTTACTTCTATATTAGAAATATCTGTTGTAAGTGAATTTAAGAACTTACTTGATCCAACTTCATTAAATGATTGGATATTTTTCTTCATGACATCTTTAACTGCATCATTTTTATATTGTTTTAATGCTTTATGAATATATCTTGGAAAGAATATATTGTGTATCGCATAAACAATTGTAAGTGTAATAATTGCTGCTACTGAAATAATTAAAACTTCAGTGAATTGATCCATATTCCCATAGGTTGCTACGTCAATTATTTGTTGGAGTAATACTGATATACCTACGTTAAAAACTCCTAATGTAATCGATAATATGATTGAAAAAATCATATTAAATTTGTTTTTTCGATAAAACGATTTTAAATACTTACCCCTTAAGTTTTGATCTCTCATTTTTAATCCTCTTCTCATATATATCTAATAATAATTTATATTTATTGTCAAATCTGGTTGCATATTGGAATTGTTCAATCGCTTCTTCATAAAGGTTTGTTCCTGAAGAAGTGTTGAAAATACTCAATGATTTACCATAGTTGAATTTTAGTGTATCTGTTTTAAATGATTTAGGATCAACTGGGACAGTTGCATAATAAACCATCTTGTTTAATTCTTCTAAATAATTTCCCCCTAATTCGTACTTAGCAAACATTAAATAACTTGTCGCATTATTTAATAATTGAAGAGCCCATTCAGATTCTCTAGTTACTAAACTTTCAATTAAATTGATTGTCCATTCAGCAATCTTCTTTACTTCATCGTAGTTTTTATTCTCAAAAAACGACGTCATGATAGTAAATGTACCATTAATAATTCTTGTTAAACTTAAGATGAATCCATTTGAGAAATGTTCCAATACTTTATCATGGTCTTTTAACATTTCATAAGCAATTGATTTTGTAATTTGCTGTTCTAAAGCTAATCCGTTTTGATCAATAAAGTCGATTGCTTTTTGTGGTTCTCTCATGCGAATATATAATTCAATGATTGCTAACTGTAAATCATATAGCGTAATTGCTTTATTATTATTTTGGCTAAATAGTAAGACTGCATTTTCTAATGCTTTTAATGCTAAATCAAATCTTTCTATTCCACTTGGATCTCTATAGAAAGATAAATACTTACCAATATAATAATTCACCTTAAAGTTTTGACTATAAACCTTTAGTAGTTTTTCTAATTCTTCAGGTTTATAGATAAATGTTTTTTCTTTATATGATGTTTCAATTGAACTAATTAAATCATCAATATGGTTATCTTTAATTTTGTAGTCTAATAAATAATCAACAGATACTTTAAAGTAATTTGCAATATCTACAATCTTATCTAAATCCGGATAACTTAAATTGTTTTCCCATTTAGAAACTGCACTGGATGTGACAAATAAATCTTCGCTAAATTTTTCTTGGCTAATTTTTTTAGCAATTCTTAATTCTTTAATTCTATTTCCAATTTGTATCATACTTTTCCACCTCTGCTTTTATTTTATATGTTTATTATATCAATTAGAAGTCAATTATATTCCAATTTTTCACCTACTTTGTCAACCAATAGGAAAGTTCTGTCATAAAAAAAGATGTAACTTGCATTTTTGTTGCATCTTTTAATGATTTTTAATTTAATTTTTTAATTTATTCAACTGTTTGGAAATCTTATACTGTTCTTTATCAAAACCCTTTAAGCGATCAATTAAAATAAATATTTTAATGATATTAAGTAATGTATACGATAATGTCATAATACTTATTATGCGTAAACGACGGAAAGGTCCATAATTAAGTAATGTTTCATTTTCTCCAATCTTTTCTTTTATTTTGATATTATAAAGCCCTCTATTTATTTTTTTGTTTTCTTCATCAAAAAAATTAGAAAATGTAACAGTGTATTCATCTTCAAAGTTAAGAACAATCATTGTTTCATTATTTGATGTTCTATGATTTGTTAAAAGTTTCATTGAGACTCTAATTGTTTTCGTATCTTTAGGAATCAAATAATATCCTTCTTCTTTTTTCGTTAATAAACTACCATCAGCTATAATCTGAAGTACAAAACTTTTACCACCCTCATCGCCACTAATAAATGTATCATCTTCTAAAATAAGGTCATTTATCATGAAGTCAAAATATAAGTATTCTTCTTCATAACGCTCCATATAGACTTTAACTAATCCAGATTCAGAGTTATTACTTGATAAAGGTGTTCTAAAATATGTTGTTTTAGCCCATCCAAGTAGCATGAGGGCTAAGAAAAAAATTAAAGCTGTGATTAAAAGTGCCATCAAATTAAAAAAGATTAAGATGACATTTAAAATATTAATGACTTTATTCAATAGTGATTTTTTAAACTCATAGTACTTTATTTGTTTATAGTAATCCATGATAACCCCCTCTTATCTTATAGGAAATAAAAAATCCTTTCACTTTCATTCTATTAAAACATCTTACATAATTATGTATTTTTTATAATTAAATACGAAAGAAACCAACTTTTCGGCTATATTATCGTGTTATAATTGATTGCGAGGTAATTATTATGTCAAAGTTAAAAGTATTTTTAAAACCGAAAGAAGAATTTAGATTAAAAGATGGAGAAAACTTCGTCTATTCAAATGAAATTGATAAGTTAGAAGGCGACATTAAATCTGGAGAAATCGCAAGTGTTTATAGTTCTAGAGGCGAATTTATTGGAAAAGAATTTTTAAATACCAATTCAAAAATCTTTGTTAGAATTTTATCTAGAAAAGATGTTGATTTAGATAAAAACTTTTTCAAGAAATTAATTAAAGAGGCTAATGATTCAAGAATAGACTTGGGATTTGATAATTCATATCGTTTATTCTTTTCTGAAGCTGATGGCATTCCTGGATTAATTATTGATAAATATGATAACTATTTAGTCATTCAAATTTCATCATATGGAATTGACCAAAGAAAACAAATGTTTGTAGATATTATGGTTGAATTATTTAACCCTAAAGGAATTTACGAACGCAGTGATTTACCATCTAGATCTAAAGAAGGACTAGAACAATTTAAAGGTGTCTTATATGGTGATGTTCCAGATGAAATCATCATTTATGAAAACCATATTAAACTCGCTATCGATGTTAAAAATGGTCAAAAAACTGGTACTTTCTTAGACCAAAAAGCAAACCATTACGCTATTAAGTCATATGTCAAAAATAAAGATGTTTTAGACTGCTTCTCTCATATTGGTGGCTTTGCCTTACATGCTGCAAGTTTTGGTGCTAAAGAAGTATTAGCATTAGATATTTCTAAAGATGCAACACTTCAAATTGAAAAGAATGCTAAACTCAATGGATTTAGTAATGTTAAGACTGAAGTTTGCGATGTCTTTGATAAACTAAGAGAATTTAACAAAGAAAATAGAAAGTTTGATGTCATCGTTTTAGACCCACCAGCATTTGTTAAGAAAAAAGAAGATATCAAGAAGGCTTATCAAGGCTATAAAGAAATTAATCTTCAAGCAATGAAGATGTTAAGATCAGGAGGGTATCTTATTACATGTAGTTGTAGTCATTATATGTATCCTGAATTATTCTTAGAAATGATTGCAGATGCAACACTTGATAGTAACCGTAAAGTTCAAATGATTGACTTTAAGATTCAAGATGCTGATCATCCAGTGCTTTTCAGTGCTGATGCATCTTTATATTTAAAGTATGTTGTTGTTAAAGTATCTGATCACGCTTAATTTTTATTTCAAAGAAAAAAGTCACTCAATCGAGTGACTTTTATTTTTAAGCTTATTCAACTGTTTGTTTAACGTAAGTTAATGTCGCTTTAGCATTATCTAAGTTGTAAACGAATGCTGGATTGTATGCAGTAACAGTAACTTCATATTCTCCATCTTTTAATTTAGGGAATTTAACTGCTAAATCAATTGATAATGTTTTAACTTCTACTTCTACATCATCAACAACAACTAAATATGATGTAGCACATTCAACTGCTTCCCAAGTAATTACTGAACCTTCTAATGATAATACTGGAGCTTGAACAAATCTATAATGTAAGATATAGTCAATCTTAGTAGCTACTGAGTTTAATTCTTTATTAACTGCAGAGATTGCTGAGATTTTAGCTTCATAAACTTTTTCAACTTTGAATCTAGCACCATCATCTTCAAATGATAATTCTTTCGTATTGATTCTATAGTTACCAATTTCGATTAAGTATGAATCAGCACCTTCAACAGCTTCCCAAGATAATTTATTTTCAGCGTATGTAACAACTGGTGATGCTAATTTTTGTTGACCATATTTTAAATGTTTAACTTCTGCTGATAATTCTGAGGCTAGAAACTTTTCATTGTTGCTTAATGCTTTAACTTGAATTGAGTATTCAACACCCGCAACGATTTTTTCATATAACGCAAACTCATTTGCTTCTACCTTAAATGGACTTCCCTCAACATTGCTGATATATACTTCGTAGTAATCAGCGTTTGCTACTTCATCCCATACAAGTTTTTGTTCTTCAACTTTTACATTTTCAACTTTTGCTAAGTTTTCAGTATTTTTAGTACATGCAACTAAGAAGAATAACGCACTTGCAACAAATATAATTGATGCTTTTTTAAATAATAATTTCATATTTCTTTCTCCTTTAAATTTTTAATTGAAATCCAGGATGAAATCTAGACATGCGCACCATGCCCAAAATTCAACCGTTCAGTTCGGAGTGATTTCAATCATATTATAGTTTATAAAATATATATTTCAAGCAATTCTATAATTAAAACGACAATATTAACTATGAATAAAAAATATCTAAAAAAAGATTGATAAATAATCAAAATATAAGATTTTTTTGTGTTTTTTTGTGGTTTACAAAAAAAATGAGCATATTGCCCATTTTTCTAAATTTTTTGTTGTATTTTAATATATTTATGCGTGCACATGTGTGATGATTTATTTTACTTTTTATTATATCCTAGTTTATATTTTCAAGTTTGGATAACCTGGTTTCATCATCTGTATCCCATGTTAGCCATGATAGATAATCTAATTGAAAAATCACTTTACCATCAACTTTTCCATCATTATTAATTTGTTTAACAAAGATTAAACCATCTTGGATAGATTGAATGTATCCAATCACTTTATGTTCAGAAGATAAGAATGAAAATGTTGCTAACACTTCATGTTCATATAAATAAGTCAGTACTTGATGTAAAATATCTTCTTTATCTGAAAATATTATATTCATAGAAAGTTGATCAGATATTTGTAGTAACTTATTTAAATAAATTGAATCCGTTTCAATCTTCGTAATATCTTCTATATTATTAAGTAAGTAACCATCATGTCTACCGTATGGATCAGTCATTTTAATTAAAAAATATTCTTCAGAAACATTAAGTACTTCACCTACAACAAACATATTTGGATCATCTGGATTCAAATATAAAGCAATCGTTTCTTTACTATCTATAAACATTTTCAATATATTTATAAAGTCATTCATATATTTATCCCCCTTAAACAACTATATCAGTTCATCTTCATTATATAGTTATTTTCTATAAAATTTATCCATTACCTTTTTTTATTTCATTCATATCGAATAAATCGTATGTTATTTTTTGATTATAATTATCTTTTGTCTTTTCAAACTGCACCATTAAATCTAAAAACTCTTTTTCTTCTCCTGATTTAATTGATGTATTTGTTTCTTTATGTACAATTAAAAAACTTGATGTTTTTTTACGTTCAGAAACTAAATCATATTCAATCACTAGAAATGTATGTTCATTATCTTTATAGATCGATGCACTTCTAATTTCAATTCTTTGATCACTTTCAGTCAAAGATAAAAGATTATCTTTTACAAACTGATAATTTTCTTCCTTTAGATTTACATAACTCATTTGATTATTTATAAACAACACACCAAATACAAAGAAGATAAAAATACACCCATAAAATACAATTTTATGATTTTTCGTCATACTTACCCCTATAGACTTTATTTTTTTAATCGTTCTTATACTTTCAGTTTATCATGTACATATTTTTTTATTCATAAAATATATGAACCACTTGTCTATTTTTGAATTTTTTGTCCGTTTAAGCAATATATGTAGAAAAATAATAGAGCTAACGTGCGTTTAGCTCTATTTTCTTATTTTTTATAAATATCTTTTTATATCTTCTTTTTTAATTTTATATACACTAATTAATTCATTTTGAGATACATACTCTTCAACAAATTGACAGCCCCACGATAATGCAGCTTGTCTTGATGCATGATTATGACTTTTCATATATGAATAAATTTCTTTAAAAGGTGTATTACTAAATGTCCAATCTCTTACTGCAATTGCTGCTTCTTTAGCAATACCTTTTTGTTGCATATCACGTCTTATATGATAACCTATCTCAGGTCTAATCACTTCGTGAATGTTTTGCAGCGTAAGTCCACAATCACCTATTAGTTCACCACTCTCTTTTAAACATACTGCCCATAAACCAAACCCAAAAGTTTTATAACGTTCAATATTTCTTAGAATCCATTCTATGACTTTCTTTTCATCAAAGTCTTCATGATAATATTTCATATTATCTTTATCACCAATAACTTTTTTAAGGGCCTCTAAATCATTTATGGTTAACTCTCTTAGTATGAGTCTTTTGGTTTCTAGTTTCATATATAGCCCATCTTTCCATTATTAAAGCATTTTATAATGCATAGCTCTATTATATATTTGATTGTATATTTCTGCTACTCCTATATAGTTTTTACTCTCTATGCATAACCATTTTAACAGTGATTCTATCTTCGTTTTCTTTTCAGTATTTGTTAAATTTAAATCATAATAAATTGACTTAATCAGTTTATCCCCAAATAAAGAACTAACTTCCTTTAAGTTCTCATTTAAAACATCCATATACGCTTTAGTATTTTTATCAAATAATTGTTCAAGTCTTTGATTACTTGTGTGATATAAGGAAGGTAAACCATGAATTAATTCAATTGATTTTTCTTTTTGGTTTGTTGCTAAATAGATTTTTGCTGCTAAAGTAATTGCGTCAATTACTAATTTTAAGTCTTTTGATTCTTCTTTTATTTTATTAGATAGATGAAGCAATTCAACGCTATGTTTAATAAGTACTTTAGGATCATTGTCAGCATACCCTCCAGCCTTATCAAACATATATAAATTAATAATTCTTAAATCATTAGGATATTTTCTATATGCATCATTAATTAACTTACATTCACCATTATACTTAAGATGATTATCTATTTTTTGATACTTATCCATAATATCTAATATTTCTAATTCTTTTTTGGTATAATCATATCCCATAAGTTCATCTATTGAAACCTTGAATATGTAAGCTAATTCAGGAATTAATGAAATATCCGGACAAGTCTCTCCACTTTCCCATTTTGATACTGAAACAGCACTTAAATTTAAATAACTTGCTAGTTTTTCTTGTGTCAAATTATTATCTTTTCTTAAGATGCGAATATTTTCATTGATTTTAAGCATATAAATCCCCCTATTTATTTTATATACACCTTCATTATAGCGATTCATGTTAGATAAATACACTAATTATATAGAATTTAGAACTTAACCAATAGTTAATTTATTTAATTTATGAGAAATAAAAAACACCTTAGGCAAGGTGTTTAATCTAAATCTTCTTTTATAATTGAATAAATCAACATATTCACATACTCGCCATTTAGTTTTCTAGCAGCTCTTAAAGTACCTTCTTTTTGCATACCAATTTTGATCATCACTTTTTCTGATGCTTTATTTTCTTCATGACAGAGGGATTGTAGTCTATTTATACCTTTAACATAAAACAAGTAGTCTTTTAATAGTTTAGCTGCTTCAGTTGCGTACCCTTTATTATATAAACTACTTTGAATAAACCATCCAATTTCCCATTCACTAATTTCTTCATTTGTCTTCCAAGCTACAACTTTTCCTACCAAAGTATTTGATTTTTTATCTACAATTAATAATGAGAACTTATTTCTTTCTATTTCTTTTTGTAGTTCTAAAATATTATGAAACCTAATTATAAGTTCTTCTTTAGTTGGTATATAATCACTTTCATATTTTAATGTCTTGGGGTCAGTTTCTAACGCTTCATAAAATGAAAAATCTGTTTCATCAAAATCTCTTAAGATGACTTTATTGGAAATGAGTTCCATACTTATTCTCCTATTAATCGATCAAATTCACTTATTTCGACATATGGGTGAGCCTCAACTAAATGAATTGATTTAATTTGAACAGTTAATGGCTTAACTAATGGTAAAACGGCTTCAATTGCACGTTTTAATTTTGTTTTTGTATAATTAATTCCTATCGTACAATGTGGTTGCCAGTGATTCTTTGTATAATACAAATAATTTGACGGATAAATTAAATCTTTATTCGCATTCTCTAAAAACCTATGAATGACTCCATGATTTTTAAGCAAGACCTCATTTATTACCGGTGCCAAAAATAACACTTTAGGAACAAATGTACCCAGTGAAGAAAAAGTTACTTCTCCTTTTACTAACTCACTTACAAAACGATCATAATCCTTCATAAATAAGGTTAAATTATCAGTTTTAAAAACACCTAATGTAATATGTGGTGGAATATTAAAATTAGTATTTAGTTTTAAATTAATCTCTTCAATGAATGACTGAATTATATATTCTGATGTCTCATCAAATCGTACTATGATTGCATAATCTTTCATAACTAATTCCTCCATCTATTTAAATTATACTTGATAATTAATAAAATAAAAATTCGATACTAATTGTATCGAATATTATTGAACTTTACGAAAGATTTATATCTGTTATTTTAATTAAATGATGTACATTACAATATACATATATATTGATGATAACTTCCCCTTCAGTTAGGATAAATTGTGCCTTTATTAAATTTTGTGAAAATAGTTTTTTTACATGAACTCCATGATTGGTCTCTATAATAATCAATTCTAAATGATGTACATCAAGCATCGGATGTTCTTTATTGACTTCTACGTAAATGAAATCTCCCATTTTCTTTATGATTGGTGTGTGTGTTTCAATAACTTCAGGGTCCATATTCTCTTTTACTTGATGTAATTCATTTTGACAACAATTCATCGTTTCAGCTACTTGTAGTTTAATCCAAACATCATTACATGATTCACATTCAAATATTTTCATTTAAGTAGCCTCTAATTAAGTATTTTAAATATTTCAACGACTAAGCATCCAAATAAGATTAAGCAAAGAATATATAACCAGTCTGGGAAATATACCATTTTATATTTATTGTACTCAATTTCACATTTAGCATTTAGCAGTTCAGTATCATCATCTATTTGGTCAAAACTCCATCTTTGTTCAGTCCAAAATCCATTTTTAGATTGAATAGATATGACTTCAACTTTTATTTTATCTGATGCTGGATGTACTTGAAATTTTTCATATGGAACAAAACTTTCTTTATCTTGCATCTGGATACCTGATAATTCATATCTAGATACTTCTAATACTTGATTTTGATCAGCGTAAGTTTTATAAAAATATAGAAAAGGATTTTAAAATGCAAAGAAGACATAAACTATTTGTTGATTATTATGAAAATTGGATAAAACTATATAAAGAAGGAGCAGTTAAAAATGTAACTTTAAAGAAATATTACTTAACATTAAGATGGTTGAAAAAATTAGTACCTAATTTAAAAACTAACGAGTTAACTAGAACTATTTATCAACAGTTGCTAAATGATTATGCAAAAACACATGAAAAGCAAACAACTATGGATTTTCATCACCAACTTAAAGGATCAATTTTGGATGCAGTTGACGAAGGATTAATTGCAAATGATCCTACTAGAAAAGTGATTATTAAAGGAAAAAAACCGAAAGAGAAGAAAATTAAATACTTAAATCAATTTCAACTTCAAACACTAATATCTAATTTAGAGTTATCAAGTAAAATTAATGCAGACTGGTTAATACTTATCATCGCTAAAACAGGTATGAGATTTTCGGAAGCACTTGGTCTTACTGCTAAAGATTTTGATTATGCAAATCAAACAATTTCAATTAATAAGACATGGGATTACAAAGGGATAGGAGGTTTTCAAGAAACAAAGAATAAATCATCAATTAGAAAAATACAGATTGATTGGAAAACTGTTACGCAATTTGCTGGATTATTAAATAATTTAGATAAGAATAAACCTATTTTTATTGATGGTAAGACATACAATTCTACTATAAATCAGATTTTAGCTAGACATTGTAAAAGAGTAAATATTCCTCAGATATCAATTCATGGATTGCGTCATACACACGCCTCATTGCTGCTATATTCGGGAGTTTCGATCGCAAGTGTAGCTAGAAGACTTGGTCATGCTAGTATGACAACCACTCAGAAAATATATTTACATGTTATACAAGAATTAGAAAATAAAGACATAGATCAAGTAATGAGACTGCTATCAGGACTAAATTAATAAAATATACTCGCACTTACGCTGATGAAGGGTGATAAGATTATCAATACTAAAGAACAAGTCTCCAATAAATTTTTGCTCAGTCTTATTGACGGGGAACTTAACTGTTAAATCATTTAGTCTAGCTCGAGGTAATTGCTTTAATGCACTTCCTGTTTGAAAAGCTAGTATTTCAGATTGTGAACTTGCTGTTTGTAAGTATTGATGAAGATACTTACTATACATTTCTTTACTAGTTCTAATCAAACAAATTTGAGCGTTAATATTAGCGTTGTTAAAGGATCTATCAACATATGCTACTAAGCCAATTTGTCCCCTATTCGTTATAAGGATATCATCAGTTTCTAAATGACCACTTAAAAGTGTTTCGTGCAATTTTTCTGGAATAAAAATAAGGTCTTTATTAGTTAGATAACCGTTTTTAATATTATTAACTCTTATAAATGGGATACCTTGGTTAATCAGTTGATCAACCTTAGGATAAAGCTCGCCGTAGTTTCCGTCTGATATATAAAAACCAAACTGTCCTATTTTACACTGTTCCCAAGTAATAGAAAAAAAGAACCAGTATAGGTTCTTCTAATCAACAGATAATTAATCATTTTCTTCATCAGTAGGTAACTTTATTTCAAATCCACTTTCATAGATGAATTTTCTTAGAAATTCATCGACCTTAATATGAATTTTTGGAGGTGTCAGTTTTGTTTTTTCTATTTTTTCAAAGAACAATCTTGCTTTTGAAATATCAACTGTATTTTTAAGATCATCAAAACGTCCAAATTCATTAATTGAATGCATCGTTACCTTAATTGTTAAAAGCTGTCTAAGTTTCGATTCATCTAATCCAAGTAATAACGCACATTTTGAAATTTGATCATTTTTTGTTTTTACTTGATACTCGGTAATATAATCTCGTAAAGTTTTACCTTCAACAATCTTTACATCACCACGTTCAACGTCTCTTAAGAAAATTGCTGCATACTTTTGTTCTTCCTGAGTTAATGTTGCGAAAGTACTATGAAGTTCATGTAGTGTTTTCATCTGCTCTTCTAAATTCCCTTCATTAAGAGCTTTTAGATACTTATCGAATCTTAAATTCATGTAGTTCGTATCAATCAAACCCGTGTTTATTTCTGTTAAGTATCCATCAATTTCATAAGGCACATCATCTAATTTGATTTTTTCAGATGTTGGTAGTTCTTTATATCTTAGTGCTAATGTTAAATATTTTTTTTCATCAAACTTAATTTCTAATTCATCACCTTTTAGATGTTCTACTTTTTTAACGTCTTGCCATTTAAAACCTTGAATTTTTGCAGCTTCCAACACCTCGTTAAGTTGTCTGAATAGTTTAGAAAATTTGGCTTTTGATGCTGAATCTTCAGGTAATCTTGTGAATTCTGTTTCTCCATTTGTTTTGAATAATTCTTCAATTTCTCTGTATATCGCATTCATTCGTTCTAAATTTTCTTTAATTTTTGGAACGAATAGTCCAAGCGGTTTATCACCTGAATATAATTTGATAGCTCTTTCAATATTCTTTTCCATTGTATGTGGTTTTCTATAATACTTTATGGTACCAAACGGTTTGTCAGGACCGAATAAGCGATTGGTTCTAGAAAATGCTTGAATGACTTGCTCATATTTTAAAATTTTATCAACATATAGCGTATTAATCCATTTTGAATCATATCCTGTTAACATTTGATCAACTACTATTAACAAATCTACTTGCTTTTCAGGTGTTTTATCTATATTAATATATGGTTCTTTATGTGCTAATCTTAAAGCAATATCTTTTTTATATTTATCCCAATTACCAAGTGTATAAGACATTCCATATCTTGTATTATAGTCTTCTAGCAATTCAACTAGTCCTACTTCTTTAAACGTTGTATTACCGTTATTATCAATACTTGGATCAAATAATCCAACAACTTTCAAATTTGAGTCTTTAGATTTAAAAAGTCTATAATAATCAATGGCTTCTTTTATGCTACTTGTTGCAAAAGTAGCATGAAACTTAAAGTTTCTACTTAATGTAGTCCAATTTGTGAGGATATCCTCAACTACCATTTCATGATGCTTGATATTATCGTATTGTGAGTTTGGAACATAATCTTCAATACCTTTAGTATAGGTACCAGCTTCATCATAATAACCCGCCATCGAAACATCATTAATGTATGTATAATAAATTGCTTGTTTATTTGGATCGGAAATTGCTTCAATTTCACTAGTAGCTTTTGCCTTTTCTAAAGCAACCATTTTTCTTAAATCAATGTCTTTAAATGTCAGTACTTTATAGATATCAAAGCCAAGAACATTCTTATCTCTAATTCCATCAGCTATGCTATATCGGTGTAATTCATCCCCAAAAACATCCACTGTAGTAGAATCATTTTTCTCGTTTTCTTCATGGATAGGTGTTCCTGTAAATCCAAAGAAAATGGCTTGTGGGAAGGTTTTCTTGATTGTATAAAGCATTTCACCAAAAGTTGATCGGTGGGCTTCATCAACGATAAAAACAATGCGTTTTGATTTCATTAATTCGATATCTTTAGCCTTTAATCCACCTTCATCTTCACTGATTCTACTCATCTTTTGAATTGAAGTAACAATTAATGTGTTTGAGGGATCATTACTTTTAAGTTTTGTAACTAACGCATTGGTATTTTCGGTAGCTTGTACGTCTTCGTTTTCATTAGCAAAATTTTTGTATTCATTTAATGATTGAGTCCCAAGTTCGACACGATCTACTAAAAAAATTACCTTATCAGCATCTTTTGATGATGCAATTAATTGAGCCGACTTAAAGCTAGTCATTGTTTTTCCAGATCCTGTTGTATGCCACACGTATCCACCTAAATTATTTTTAGCTGTCCAATCTGTTTTTGAAACCTTATCAGATATCGCATTTGCAGCATAATACTGATAACTTCTCATAACTTTAAGAAGTCCATCTGTATTATCAGCAACTGTGTAGAACCCTATTAATTGATGAGCCATAGGAATGGATAAAAGTTTAGATGTAAATTCTTTCCAGTTATTAATTGGTTCATTATTAAAATCAGCCCAGCGGAAAAAGAAGTTTGGATTAAATTTGTTGTCTTCTCCCGGATTAGCAAAATATATCGCTTCTTCCGGATTCATTGCAACAAAAATCTGAATAAGAGAAAAAATACCTCTAAATGCTCCTTCACGAGAGTATTTTTCAATTTGATTAGCAGCTTGTGATACTGGTATGCCAGATTTTTTAAGCTCTATATGAATAACAGGCATCCCATTAATTAAAAGTAATAGGTCTCCTCTTCTATCATTTAATATACCTGGGGTTTTAAATCTGGGTTGACTGGCAATTTGGTATTTGCTGCTTCCAGCTGCAATTTCCATTCTGTCATAAATTTTTAAACTTATTTCTTTACCAAAATGAAGTGTATCATTTGGGTTATCCCTTTTGATAGATACCGTTTTTCCATTAATAAATCCATTTAACTTTAAAGGTGTTCTTAAAGCCTTTATCTGTTCAAGTATTTGTTGCATTTCAGTATCAGTCAAAGGTTGATTGTTAAGTCTGTCAATCTCTCTATTATTTACGAAAAGGATGTTTGCCCAATTTTTAATTAAATCTTCCTCAGATGGGTTCTTAATCACTTCTCTTTCCCAACCATACTGAGTCAAGACTGATATAAGTTCTTTTTCAAAAATTAATTCATTATCAAAAGCCATATTTCAATCTCCTTTCTAGACAAACATCTTTTGAAGCAATGCTTTTTTGATATTTTGTAGTTTTTCATACTTACGCTGATGAAGGGTGATAAGAGAATCTATTGATCTAAAAAACTCCCCTATTTTTGCTTGTTCTTTATATTCGGGAATAGTATCTACGATGGATTCGAAATCCGCTTTGGATATTACATATCGTTGAACTCCCTTTGCTGCTAGAAAGAATTGCTTTCTAACATTTTCAGTCATTAACGAATAGTTTGGAAAATTTGGATAGTATGTTCCTTGGTTAGGTCTAAATCTCATCAAATGATATGAATAAACCGTATTATTAAGCGTTTCTTCAATAACATACACACGTCCGATATCTTGTGGTGTTTCAGAAGTTGGTGTGAAAAAAACATCATTTTTCATGACACTATTCTCAATCAATTGACTAGGTTTTGCAGTCACTTGCATTAATTCATTTGCATTTTTATTAGATACTTCACGTCTATTATATACATCCATATAATTCAGAAGGTTTACAGGAATCTCGTTAGGTTTGGACAATTTATCAACCCCATTTGATTTGAAAAATCCTAAATCACCAAGCTTATACTGTTCCCAAGCATCAGTAAATCCCTTAAATCGCAATCTTGGAATTGATTCTCCATTTTGGGGAAACATTTTTTCTAGCAATGATTTTTTTATATTAACTAACTTATCATACTTACGCTGATGAAGGGTGATAAGAGAATCCAGACTCTCTAGAGTTCTTCCAATTTTTTCTTGTTCATCAAATTTTGGAAACATATATTCTATGTTGGCTATGTCCTTGCCATACATATGTGTAATTGTTGTTCCTACTGTAATAGGAAAAAGCTTGCTTCTTTGGGCGTTTATTTGATAACTAACAAAAGGTGCATATACAGATAAATCTTTTGCTCTAGCTATTATTACATCTCCACCTAATTTAACATTATCCAACATAATAGCGTTAGATTGAGCTGTTCCAAATGGAACAGTGCTTGATCCAGGAAACAATAAATCTCCTTTTCTAGACAATACTCCATTATCATCATATGTGCTTAAATTAACTTTGTTTATCACTTCAGTGTACTTTGTGTATAAGTGACCATAGGCAATGCCTAACGAATCTTTTCCTTCATAAAACGAATTCAATGACAAGCCTTTACCTTTTGAAAAATCATAAAACTGAGATAACTTACACTGTTCCCAATCGTCAGTAAATCCCTTAAATCGCAATAAAGGTGTACGCATATTCTTGTCCATCTTAATCACCTTTTATTAGTGATTTTAATTCACTAAGACCTTTCATATCAAAATCATCACCTTCTAATTCATCAAGTAAAGAAAGTAAAGTTTCTTGTGTGTTGGCAATTTCTTTTGTTATTTCCGAGAATGTAGTATTATACTTTTCTTTTAATAATTTGACTTTTAAAGTCAGCTCATTAACGATTTCATTTGGTAATTTATTAATTGATTCCATAAGAGGATTAATCCATGTATGAATTAATAAATCAATTGCTTTTTCATTCGATAACGATTCAATTGTTTCCTTTGTTTTAATATGTAAATCTTCAGAATCACTTTTTATTGTTTTTTTAAGTTCTTTCTCTTCTGAAGCAAGCTTGGTATACTTATCAAGCTTATATTTAAGTGATTCTTCATCATTTATATCATCATCTAGTTCTTTAATTTGTTCTTTAACTTTTTTAGCATCAAATGCATCGCCATTATCATTTAGTACTAATTCTTTTTCTTCTTCAGATAATGAGTCTATAATTTCTTGATAGCTAGATAAAATTTCAGATAATCTTGCTTCTTTAGATTGAAGTTGGGTTAACTCTGCTTTTAGGACTGTATTTTGTACAATCTCAAAAGGAATAACTCTGCCCATCCATCCTTCTTGGACTTCTTCTTCTCTATTGTCTTTTTTCTTTATCACCATGTTAGGATCAACTTTTTTAACAGCATCAAAGCCCTCAGTTTGAATGATTTCAAGATCTATTGCTATTTTTTTCCACTGATCTTCAAATGCTTGATACGATTTATACTTATCCAACAATTTGAAAGATTCCATTTTTCTGAAAATTTCATTGCTAATAACTTGGACTTCTTTTGGTATGCTCAAAGTAGTCATATTTTCAATAAGTCTTTTTTGCATAAAAAGTTTAAAGTCAGAGAAATGTTCTTTAAATTTATTAATGTAATTATTAACTTCATTATTTTTTACAATTACTTGTTTTATATCCTCTTGTTTTAAGGATACATATGCATCATTAACTTCTTCAAATAATTCATTTTTTAAATTTGGAAATGCTTCCCAGTATTTTGATAAGCTCTCAATTTCTTTCTTTGGAATTCCCCCAAACATTAAAGAATAAATATCCCATGATTCAGCTGGTTCTGATGAGTCTACATATCTTGGAATATTCAAGTTATAGTCATTTTGTCTAATTTCTTCAATACTTACTACTCTTGAATATCTTTCGATTTCTTCTTTGTTGATTACGGTATCAGTGATTTTTTTAATATCCGATGCTCTTAACTGATTTTTGTTGCCAACTTTTATGAACCCTTTTGACGCATCAATAATTAAAATATCATTGCTTTTTTTGCTTTCTTTTTTTAGCACCATAATTATGGTTGGTATTCCTGTACCAAAGAAGATATTTGCTGGTAACCCAATGATTGCATCAATATGATTCTTCTCAATTAGATTTTTGCGGATTTCATATTCCTCTCCACCTCTAAATAAAACACCATGTGGCAGAACAATTGTCATAATACCATCTGGTTTAACGTGGAATAAATCATGCAATAAAAAAGCATAATCTGCTTTTGATTTAGGAGCTAAACCAAATTCTGAATAACGTGGATCCGATTCTTTATTTTCTCTATCCCATTTTTGAGAGTATGGGGGGTTTGAAACAACTGCATCAACATATAAAGGATCATATGTTCCCTGAGGATCTGATTCGTCAAAGTATGGCCAGTCATTTTCAAGTGTATCTCCATTTCTAACAACAATATTATCTGGTAAAATACCACGCATAATTAAATTCATACGTGTTAAGTTATAGGTATTTTCTTTTAGTTCTTGTGCATAGTACTTGATATTGTCTTTGTTAGACATATGTTTTGAGATAGAATGTCCAATATTGATTAATAGAGATCCTGACCCACTAGTAGGATCGTATATTTTAATTTCTTCTTTATGTTTCAAATGATCAGCAACAATTTCTGACATTAACAAAGATACTTCATGTGGCGTGTAGAATTCTCCTGCCTTTTTTCCCGCATTAACAGCAAAGTTACTAATTAAATATTCGTATATAAAGCCTAAGATGTCATAGTCTTGTTTTCCGTTCATAGGTATTATCTTTAACAACTGAATTAAGTCCCTAATGGCTTTTGTTTGCTCTGCTGCAGATCCACCTAGTTTATTTAAACCTGTTTCAAGTGTGTTGAAAATTCTATCAAATACCTTTTTATGAGACTTGTTAATTAATCTACCAAATGCGCTTAATGCATCCCGTACATCACTTACATCAAAATCAGATCCTTTTTCAACCCAAGTTGAAAATAAATCTTTATATGCGATAAAGTATCCAATGTTGTTCTGAATAAACTTTACAGATTCACTATCAGATTCATCAAGCATCATAATATCTTCTTCGGTATATCCCTTATCCTTAAGAAATTTTACTTCTTTATCCGATAAGAACTTATAAAACATGAAACCCAATATATAGTCCTTATATTCACCAGCTTCAATTTTTGATCTCATTTTATTAGCTGATTCCCAAATTTTTGATGCTAATTGTTGTTTATTCATATTTATTCATCCTCCAATTTAATGTTGTTATATTTGCATAATTCCACAATTTTTCTCTTTATTTTAATCGTTGGCTCGTGTTTTCCAGTTTCCCATCTATTAATGGACGCAAAAGAAACATTAAGCAAATCTGCAAATTCTTGTTGAGATAAAATTAGTTTTAGTCTTAATTCCTTCACTAGTCGTTGGTAATCCATAGTTACCTCCTATTATAAATGTTTATATCTACTCAGGATTATAGCACTTTTTTATCAAATCGTCTATAAATTACTCTATAAATAGCATGTTTGTATCCTTTTTGTCTCAAATCGTTAAATTGTTGTCAAATCGTTAAAAAGTATGGTAATCGTTAAATAGTTGATTAGAAAATAAAAAAGAGACCTAATAATAGCCTAAAAACTGACTACTACAAGTCTCTACAAAACTGGCGAATAGGAGATTTTCCCCTTTCTGCCAACAAATAAAAAAGGTCTGACATTGTATCAAACCTATGCATTCAATATGGCGGAACAAGCGGGATTTGAACCCGCGCGCCTTTGACAGCCTACAAGCTTTCCAAGCCTGCCTCTTCAGCCACTTGAGTATTGTTCCAAAATAAGAAGCTAGATAGCTAGCTTCTCAATATACTTTTCAATTAATTCTTGAACTTCTTTGTTCGTATCTAATTTTACAGCTTTTCGTGCTAGTTTTTCAAGGTCTAATGCATTAGTTTTTGAAATTAAATACTTAATTTCTGGGATTTGAATGGCATTCATTGATAATTCATCAACACCTAACCCCAATAAAAGAAGGGCTTGCTTTGGATGACCTGCCATTTCTCCACATACAGAAACTTTAATACCATTTTTATGTGCATCTTTAACAATTTTAGCAATTGTTTCAAGTAAGACTGGATGATAAGGTTGGTATAAGTAACTAATCTTATCATTCATTCTATCTGCTGCAAATAAGTACTGGATTAAGTCATTTGTTCCAATAGATACAAAGTCAATATGTTTACTAAAGCGATCAACAAATAACGCAGCACTAGGTACTTCAATCATGATACCTATTTTTGGGCTTTTCACTTCAACAAACTCTTCATGAAGCGATTCTTTGGCTTCTTTGATTATTTTTTTAGCTTCTAAAACTTCATCAACTGTTGAAATCATTGGAAACATCACATTTAAGTTCCCATAATTAGATGCACGTAAAAGTGCTCTTAACTGGGTTTTAAATAGTGATGGGTAACCTAAGCTGTAGCGAATGCCTCGATGTCCTAAGAAGGGATTAACTTCTTGTTTACGGTTTAAATAAGCTACATCTTTATCTCCACCAATATCCAGAGTTCTTACAACAACTTTAGAATCTTTAAATTCTTCTAATGCTTCTTTATAGAAAGTATATAATTCTTCTTCTGTTGGAAAGTTAGTTGATTCCATATATTGGTTTTCAGTTCTTAATAACCCAATGCCGTCTGCTCCAAATGAATGTGCATGGACTAAGTCATCAACTGAACCAATATTAGCGTTTAATTTTATTTCTTTACCATCCATTGTTTTGGCTGGTAAATCTTTAGTTTTCATATAGAGTTCATTTTGGGCTTCGATGTTTTTAACAATGCTTAAATAGTTTTCAATATAAGAAACACTTGGATTAAGTATCACTAATCCTTTTTTCGCATCAATAATTGCGATTTCACCTTCAATGAATTCAGATACTTTAACACCTGTAATTGCTGGAATACCTAGTTGACGTGCAAGAATTGCAGAGTGGGAAGTTTTACTTCCTCTCTCTGTAATAATGCCTTTAATATGTGTTTTATCTAATTGAACTGTTATAGATGGATATAATTCTTCTGCAACTAAAATTACATCCTCATTTATTTCTTTTAAATCTTCTTTTTTCTCTGATAAGATATTTAAAACACGTTTCGTAATATCTTTTAAATCTGATACTCTTTCTTTTGTATATAAGTTATCAGAAACTTCGAATAAATCAATCATTTCTGACATGGTTGTTCTAAAAGCATAAGGTGCATTATAATTATGCTTTTCAAGCTTTTTAAAACTAACATCTAAAACCATAGGATCTTTTAACATAAGCGCTTGTGCATTAAAAATATTAGACTCATCATGACCAACTTTTTCTTTGGCATGATTCGCTAATGCTTCTAATTCTTTTACCGCTTCAGCTAAAGCGTTTTTTAATCTTTCTTGTTCGAATGCTAAGCCTTTACCACGCTTTTCAATCACGACTTGAGGTAAATCAAATAAATGATGAATACGGGCAATGGCAACGCCTGTTGAAACGCTTAGTCCTTGTTTGATGTCGTTCATAAATTAGACCTCTCTTTTAAATGCCTCTACAATCGCAAAGTCATTATCTTTAACAATTGCGAGTGATGTAGTTACGTAGTTAATAATGTTTGAAACTCTTTGTGGTGGAACAGCGATGAATAATTGAATCGATAATGAGTTATAGAACTTCATCATCGCATCAATTCTTGATTCATCCATGTTATTAAATGCTTCGTCGAATAAAACGATACATCCTGAATCAACTCTTCTATTTTTAGTAAGTAGTTGTTGGAATGATGCAGCAATGACAATATAGAATGGAACTTGGGTTTCACCACCAGATTTTTCTTTAGATACCTTACTAAAGAATGATTTATTACCATTTTCTGATGTAACTTCAATATCATAACTCATGTAGTAACGGTAATCTAAGAACTGTAGGGCAAACTTATCATTTTCCGGATCAAATGAAGCAATTCTATTAAATAATTCCATTAAAATAACTTCATTTTTCTTCGTTAAGTTTTCAGTAAATAGTGAGTGACTTAAGATTGCATCACTACCCATAATGATGTCATAATATGCTTTAAATTCTGGGTTATCAGAAGGACGAGTGGTAAGTTTATATGTATCTGCACCGAACTTCTTACCTTCTAAAGCTAAGTTTAACTCCTCAATTTGAATTTGAGCAGCTTCAATAGATGCACGTAGTTTACCAACAAATTCTTCTCTAAATCCAATTTCAGAAGCTTTTCTTAACTCAATTGCTTCTTGTTCATACTTCATTAAGTTATTATCACGGATAAGGTTAGCTTCCTTTTCAAAGTGAATAAGTTCACTAATTTCAGGTGCTGCACCGAAGTGGTACTGAATGATGTATTGACGCATTAAGTTAACAACTTCACTTTCAGCTCTTGCATTTTGAGATTGAATCGCAACAGTTGATTGACTTAAATCACGTGTGATAATGTCATAGTTGTTGCTGTAACGTTCTTTTAATGCGCTAAATTGGTTATAAGCTGTTGAAATTAATGTTGGATATTTAACAGTCCAAGTCTTTTGTTCATCAAGATATTCTTGTAAAGAATCTCTTGCTTCTTCAATTTGTTCTAAGATTCTTGTCTTTTCACTTCTTAAATCAGCCATCTTATCAGATAACTTATCATAATCTAAACGTAATTGACGTTTCTTATTTTTAGCATCTGTTAATTGGTTTTCTAATTCAGCAAATTTAGGATTGCTTGAAAGTGTGTTCACTTTTTCTTCTAATTCAACAAATTCTTTTCTTGTTTGTTTGATAACATCAAATAAACGAACCATATTTGTTGAAACAATATGATTTAACTTAGATTGGTTTAATAAGCGTAATGCTTTTTGATTCTTATCAAGTAAATCAGTCACTTTGTTTAAATCAGTCTGTAATTCATTAACTAATTTTTGATCAAGTTCAACTTGCATCATCGTTGCTTGTGCACCAATATAAGGTACTTCATATGTTTTAGGGTTAATTTGACGTGCAGTATAGTTTGAGTAAGTCATACATGTGCGAGTGATTGCACGTTGATGATTTTTTAAGTCTTGTAAGTTTTCTGCACAAATCACATAGCCCATTAACATGTTGACATAGCTTCTAGCATAAGGATGGTCCGTAGAAACTTTTGTTGCTAGTGATTTTGGTTGATGGTTTGTATATTCTCCAATTTTTGAAGTATTTACTAAACCAACACCATAAATACCTAACTCAGTTTTTACGCGATCATATACTTCTAATGCATCGTTAAAGTATAGTGGGTCAATAATTAAGTCAAAGCGTTGACCACCTAAATAACCTTCTAATGCATTACGCCATGATTCATCGTTAACCTCAATTAATTCACATAAAGGTCTAACTCTAATTTCTTTACGGTAGTAACTTGATAATTCACTATTAATCGCATCAATTAATTGTTGAACATTTCTTGGATATGTTTTCACATTACGTTTTAATGCGTTTAATCTTGATTGAGCAATATTGATTTCACCTAAAATATTGCCACGTTGTTTTTCTAATTCTAATTTTTCAACAGATAAGGCACTGTGGAATCCTTGAGCTGCAGCATTTGCCCCTTCTAAATAACTAGTTAGGTCTAAAACTTTAGAGTTTTCTTCATTACCTGTGTAGTATTTTAAGAAGCCTGAAATAGATGCAGAAGGATTTAATTGAACAAAGTCACGATAAATTTCAACTTCTCTGTTTAATGTTTCTTTTAATTCAGAGACTAAACGTTTTTGATCGTTATATTGTTCGCCTTTCTTTTCTAATTGGTCTTTAAGGTTAGATAATGTACGTGTGAC
This sequence comes from Acholeplasma hippikon, assembly GCF_900660755.1. NCBI lineage: Bacteria > Bacillati > Mycoplasmatota > Mollicutes > Acholeplasmatales > Acholeplasmataceae > Acholeplasma > Acholeplasma hippikon. The sequence continues at coordinate 121,720 of NZ_LR215050.1, read as the reverse complement.
ATCATCATTATTTTTAGCACTTTCAAGTTCTACGATTTCTGTATCATTATCTTCTACTAATTGGTCTAATGCTTCTTTTTCAGCCTTTAAGACTTCATATTTTGCATTCACCTTATTTAATAGATCTTCTGAACTTGATAAGAAGGCTTCACGTTTTTCAATGAATGCCATTTTAGACATAATTTCATTAATCTTAATTTGATCTAAGTTTTGGTTTAAACCTTCACCAAGTTTAACAATCTTGTCTAGCTTTTCTAACTTTTCTCTATCTAATCTAATTTGTCCTTCAACACGTTTTAATTGTGTGACATTATTCTTTAGACTTTGAATATCAATTGGTTCATCATCTAATAAGAACTCAAAAACAAATGATTGTAAATCAATTGGTCTAAATGCTAAGGCTTTAGGTAAAATCTTAGCGTATTTTTTCGCATCAATGCCAAAGTATTTGGCTAATGCATCACGATATTCTTTTTGTGTGTTAAATGGATCTAAATCTAATTGTAAAGTCTTTAAATAAGCTTTCATTGAACGGTAATCACGTGGTGTTTTACCATCCATAAATAACCCATCATGGATATTTACTTTATCTAAGATATAGAATCTTTCTTTTAAGTGACCATTCTTTGGTAACTCTAAAATACAGCCGATAATACTTGGTTCATCATGTTGTTCATCATAAAATTCTAAGGCAACATGGGTAATAACGTCATTGTTACGTAAGTACTCTTTATTTTCAGCACCAATTCTTCCACGAATATAACCTTCTAAGCTACGACGTGCTTCATCGGTTGCAGCAATATTGAATTTAACACCTGATTTAGCGCCAACAAGTAAGTATTGTAGTGCATCAAGTAACGTTGATTTACCTGATCCGTTTTCACCAGAAATTAATGTATTATCATCAATCTTGATGGTTTGGTCAGAGAATAAGTGCCAGTTGACTAACTTAATCTTCGTCAATTTCTTCATTGTCACTACCTCCTTGTAAGTATTGGTCTAAGTGGTCTAATAAATCTTTAATGTTATCAATATTAACAACAAATAAAATGGTTGGATAAATCTTGATTCTTGCATCATCTCTTAAGTTTTTATCCATGTAATCAATAATGTTATAGTTCTTTAATAATTGTAGACTTGGTTTTAATTTATCTTTTGTCATACGTTTGTTATCTAAGTAACCAACCTTAGCTAACTCATTATGAATATCTGATAAATAAATCTCTACGTTTTCATCTAAGGTAACAACACTCATCTTCGCTTGATAAATCATACGAACGATTAAAAGTAAGATACTTTCTTCTTTCTTTAATCTTAAGTGGTTAAATGATGATTCATTTTTAATGTAAACAACTTCTTCATGTCGTTCAATCATTAATTCAAAGTCAGCTAACGCAAAGTATGCTTCAAAGACATTCTTATAGGCAAGAATAAAACGATAATCATTCGCATCTGCAATCTTTTTTCTTGTAATGTAGTTAACTTGGAATAATTTATTAACGACTCTTGAGAAAGTTTGTTTTTCGGCTTCTTTTAATTGAGCCATTTCTTCAAATAGTTGTTTTAATGCAGCACTTTTCGCAATCATCTTCTTAACCCCTTCTTATAAATTTCAAATTCTTGGAACTTAATTTGCCCGATTCTCACATCATAGTTTAATAATCTGACGTCATATTTCATTCCAACCGATTTACTGAATAAGAAGATTAAGATTAATTTAACGAAGTCTTCATTATCTTCAACATTAATTTCTGAAGCCTTAATATAATCTCTTCCATCCAATAATAAATCAACAAACTTATTAATTTCACTCTTATTAAAGCGATTTGCTTTCATCATTGCTGCAAGTTTTTGTTCTTTAACTTCTTCTGAAATTTCTTGTTGATAGTTTACTTCTTCAGCAATTGCATCCACTCTTGGTCGACGCACCGTTTGTAGTGAGTTATCGTCTAAGTTTCTTGCTCTTACTAAATTAAAGATTTTAGAGTAATCAAACTCTTTTTCTTTTAAGATAATCTTAAATAGTCTATTTAACAATCCTTCTAAATCTTCTGACGTATTTGTTAAGAACATAATCTTTGATGCAGCTGCATTGATGTATAATTCGTTTTTCTCATCAATTGCACTCACTAAGTATTCAATCGCATCGATTGAATCTTTAATATATCTAATTTTTGATTCAACATAATCAAAGGCATCATTATATTCTGTCTTTTTTCTTTGTTTTAAGACTTGATTTGCCATTAATTCTAAATAACTATCATTTTGATAAATCTTATTAATGTTTTCCATGATACTGCGTTTATATCTTGGTAATGAGTCTGTTGTCTTTAATTGGTAGTACGCACTATCAAAGAAATTTGTTTTATAGTCTACTAATAGTCTTTCTAATACTTCATGTAAATCATCATTTTTGTGAGATTGAACTAAGTCATAGTAATAACGATAAATATTTGCTTTTAAAGTTTTTAGTTTTCTTAACACATCATCAATCTTTTTGTAGGATTGTTCGATGATTGTTAAACCTTCATCGATATCAAAAGATGATAAAAGAGAATAAACTGTATATATTTCACCAGTGTATTCCATATTTTCTTGTTCTAAAATTTTCTTTAAAAGATCTAATATTTTAATTGAGTAGTCAAATAAATTTAAGGAAGTCTTATAGTCGCCTAACTCTTCTTCCCCTAACCAGCCATTGGCCTTTAATGTATTAATAACTGCAACAGACTTTTGACGTGATGTAGAAGCTTCTTCGTTTTCAACCTCAAAGGACTCTTTTACTTCATCAAAATAATCTACTAACTTCCCAATAACAAAGTTACGTTCACCTTGGAAAGCATCTTCAATTGAGTTTGTCGCATCATAAATGATGAATAAACAGTCTACATATATTTTTTTATTAGGGGAGGACAATACGTTGAATAAAGTATCTGGTATATGATCAAATAAATTTGCCACAGTATTCCTCCTAATGTTCTATACTTCCATATTGTAACATGTTTTTGACTGAATATCTATTTTTTAGAAAGCGCTATATTTAAATATAAATATAAAAAAAGCATGAGGGCTTAACTCATGCTATCTTTTTATCGTTTGAAATTTTTAACTGTAACTTTTTTACCTTGGTAATTTACAGCCTTATCTTTTCTTAATTTGTTAACAACTTCTGATTTAATACCGAAGATTGTTTCTCCAGATAAGTGCTTGATGTCACCAACATTCTTAGAATAAATTCCGAATTCTTTTTCTAATACTTTGAATAAGTTTTGAGGTGTCATACCATCTTTCTTACCTAAGTTAATGATAAAGTCTTCATATTTACCTGTACGTTTTGGTGCATCTGATTTTTCACCTTTACGACGATCATTTCTTGATGTTTCAGTTCTTCTTGATCTTTCTACCACTGGTGCTAATTCAGGGTATTCTTTCTTAACTGGAACGATTTGATTTAATAAAGTATTTAATAAATGATCTTTCATTTGTTCATCTGTTAAGAATTCATTTAATAATTCCATATGATTTGGCACTTCTTCAGCCATTAAAGCTTTTAATTCATTTTTAAATGCTTTAATTCTTTGTTTGTAGATTGCATTTTCATCTGGGAATTCTAACTTCTTAATATCAGTCTTGATGAATTTAGATAATACTTCAATCATTCTACGTTTACGTGGTGTAACGAATGAGTAAGCTTTACCTTTCTTACCTGCACGGCCTGTTCTACCAATACGGTGAACATAAACTTCGTCTTGTTGTGGTAAGTCATAGTTAATAACAAGTTCAACATCTGAGATGTCTAAACCACGAGCAGCAACATCAGTTGCGATTAAAAGTGATAATTGTTTATTTCTAAATCTGCTCATTACATAATTTCTTTGAGATTGCTTTAAATCACCATGTAATGCATCGGCAGTGAATTTAGCATCTTGTAATGAAGCAGCAATCTTATCAACATCAGCTTTAGTGTTCGCGAAAATAATTGCTGTTTTTGGATTTTCCATATCTAATAGTCTAACTAATAGATTAGGTCTATCTTCATCTTTTACAAGGAAGTATCCTTGAGTAATACGATCAACTGTTAATGTTTCAGCTTCTACTTTTAAGAATTCTGGATTCTTTTGGTATTGACTTGCAATCTTTTTAATGAATGCAGGTAATGTTGCTGAGAATAATACAGTTTGGCGTTCTTCTGGTAATGATTGTAAGATGCGTTCTAAGTCTTCTTGGAATCCCATCTTCAACATTTCGTCTGCTTCGTCTAATGTTAATGTGTTAACATTTGATAGATCAACAGTTTTTCTATCGATGTGGTCGATAATACGACCTGGTGTTGCTACAATGATATGAGGGTGTTTGGCTAATTCTCTAAATTGCTTATCATAACTCTCTCCGCCAACAATGGTTGTTACTTTTAAGGAAGGGTAGAACTTAACAAGTTTTAAAATTTCTTTATAAACTTGCATCGTTAATTCTCTTGTTGGAGTTAAGATTAATCCTTGCGTAACTTTCTTTGTTGTATCAGTCTTTTCGACCATAGGAATTGCGTAGGCAAAAGTTTTTCCTGTTCCTGTTTGCGCTTGACCGATTAAGTCAAGTCCTTCAATCATCTTTGGAATTGCTAATGCTTGAATCGGTGTAGGTGTTGTAAACCCTAATTGATTCAACGCTTCCTTTGTTGTATCTAAAATTGGTAAATCATTAAATAAAAGTGACATTCTATCCCTAATTTCTATTACATTTTTTTAAGCCTTGTTAAGTATACCATATAATATTTTAGAATTGTGAATAATACAAAAAAAAGATGACATTCACATCATCTTTCACAATTTTCTTCACAATATTCGATACCTGCGTCCTTTTCATACATCTGAATCAGTGTTTCTTTTATTTCTTCTTTTGATAAAACACCTACAAGTTTATACCCATGGGACATCGTTATCGTTGGAACTTGATTAATTTTTTGTAGACTCGCATGTTCCATATGATTATTAATGACTTTCTTACTCTTTTCAGTTTCAAGGTTAAGTACTAACTCATCTAAACTCACTTGATATTTATCTGAAATGTTTTTTATCGCTTCATTAATTGAAACTTTATGCATATAGTCACAGAATAAATCTAATAAGACTTCTAATTTTAATCCTTTTTTCTTTAAGAATTGATAAGTCTCATGAAACTTCGTAGAATCATTAAAATTAATAGAACGAAAACTTACTGTTACTTCATCTTTATTTTTAAATGAATCAAAAGCTTCTTTGAAAGACTTTAATGACTCATAAGAATCACAATTAAAGTCGAACCAAAAATCTAGTTTCATACACTCATAATTTCTTTCTTTAGCGCTTCAAAAACAACTTCTTTATTTTCTTCAGTTCTAATTAACTTTGCTTTTGTTTCATCTAATAATGCTTGAGCAATCTTAGATAAAATGACTAAATGTTCTTTATTATAGCTTGTTGGCATCACAATACAGAAAACATCTTTAACCGAAATACCATCAAGTGCTTCATAAGGAACAACTTCTTTTAAACGAAGATAAAGAACCGTTGGAAATAAGACAGATGAATCTTTTGTATGAGGAATACCAATGCCATCACCAACACCTGTTGAGATATCTTTTTCTCTTTTTAATAATGCTTCTTTAATTTCATTAGCTCCAGTAACACGATTTAGATCATAAAGTTTATTTGCTAAATAAGTAAATAAAGCATCTTTATTTTCTACAGTTACGTCAAACTCAATGTGTTCAAGTTGTAATAATTTCATATGTTCTCCTTAACAAAACGCAATTGATTATAAGTTAATTTCCAAGTGATGTCAACTATTATTGTAAGTTACTCATTTGATTTAAGTGAAGCATTCATATCTATCTTATTAATCTTTCCAAACAGTAAAATATCTGTAATGATAATAAAGATTACCGATAAAATCGGTGTAAGAATCCATGTTTGAATCGTTACATTTTCAACCGTACCATAAACAATATAATCTAAGGCATAGCCTAAGAATACATAGCCTAGTGGTAAGCCAATTAAAATACCTAAAAGTGAGATTATAAATATTTCTCTAAAGATATAACCAGAAACTTCTAACTTTGTATACCCTAATACTTTCAAAGTAGCAATTTCTCTTTTTCTTTCTTCAATATTCATATTTGTTAAATTAAAGGTTACTAAAATACTTAAAGCTGCGGCTGATAGTAAAACAATTAAGGCAATTAATTCAATTGAACTTGAACTACCATCCTCAATAACTTGTGTATTATCAAATAAGCCAAACCCTGCAAACACTAAGATTGTTGCCCCCATAATTGAAAATACTGTCATGAAAAAGTGTGTTGGGTATCTAAAGATATTTCTTAATGTGGATTTGTATTTAAACTTTAAATGTTTCCAAATAAAAGGTATTCTCTCTAAGAATAACTTACTTCCTGGTTTTGGACTCTTATACTTTAATAAATTAGCCGGTTTTTCCTTAAATAACTGATGAGAAATTAAGGCAATAGTAATTAACATTGCTACTAATAACACTGCTGAAATGATAATCCCAAATCCAACATGAACTGTATCTGTTAATGGTGGCATCACGACTAACTGATTAAACGCATTATATATTAATTTTGCCAGTGTTTCATAACCTAATGTAATCCCAATAAAGGCGCCTATAAATCCTGCAAGTATAGCAACAAAATAATATCTAAATTGAATTTTTGCAAGACTATACCCTAATGATAAGAATGATCCTGCAATTAATCTGTCATCTTCAATCATTCTTGTCATTGTTGTTAAAGATACAATAATAATGACAATTGTAAAGAAAACAGGGAAGATTGCACTAATGACTTCCATTTTTTCGATATTAGCATCTACTGCCACATGGGTAATCATTTCATTTTTAGTTAAATAAGCTAAATCAGTAGATATGATAGTTTTAATCTCATTAACATGAGCTTCAACTTTATTCATATAAGCTACACTGAAGTTTGATTCTTTGATATTAAACTTTATATAAAGATCTGTTGTAATTGGTAAAGTACGATAATTAGTATCAAAATAAATCACAGTTTCTAAGGCTTTACCATCTAAATTACTAGGAATTTCTTCTTGGAAAATTAAAAGTGGATTTTCTACAATACCTACAACCGTTAAAGTTTGTCCTTGATAAGTAATTTCATCTTCTACTTCATACGCTTTAATCCATTTGGTAGATTTTTCTACTAAGACTTCTGTATTGCTTCTTGGGTATCTACCTTGTAAGAGTTTTAGTTTATTTGTATGTTGTAAGATTGGGTCCATCATATAAATACGGAATCCATCTGCCATATCCATTTCAATTAATGTATCAAAACTTTCTACAAAAGGTAATGAGGTAATCGTGTTAATATCCGCTTCACTTATTCCAGTTTGCGTTTTAGCTTTAATAATTAAATCTGGAAAATTCACTTCTTTATAGTAATCATTAAAAGATTCTTCTAATTGTGCAGGTAGACTGCCTAAACCAGTAGAAAGAGCCACACCGACTGCAATAATCGATGCGATTACTAACATTCTGGTTAATTGACTTTTTAGTGTTCGAAACAATAATTTAATATATGTTTTCATACCCACCCGCCCTTACTTTGAACATTGTTAGTTTTTATAAGAATTACCACTCAATTTCACTGATATCTAGTGGTCTATCATTTTTAACCATGTGTTCAACAGTTCCATTTTTTACATAAATGACTTTATCTGCCATATCTTTTAATGCACTATTATGTGTCACAATAACAACCGTTTTATGATCAACTCTAGCAACATCTGATAATAGCCCTAAAATTGATTTTCCGGTTACATAATCAAGTGCCCCAGTTGGTTCATCACATAATACTAATTTAGGGTTTTTAGCTAATGCTCTTGCGATTGATACTCTTTGTTGTTCCCCACCCGATAATTGTGAAGGGAAATTATGCATTCTATCTTTTAACCCGACTTTATGTAACATTTCTTTAGCATCAAGTGCATCTTTTGTCACTTCAATTGCTAATTCAATATTTTCTAATGCAGTTAAATTGGGCATTAAGTTATAAAACTGGAAGACAAATCCAACATCTGTTCTGCGATATAGTGTTAATTTTCTTGAATTAAGATCACGTAAGTCTTTATCATCAACGATTAAAGAGCCCCTAGTTAAAGTATCCATTCCACCAAGTAAGTTTAATAAAGTCGTTTTACCTGCACCACTTGGTCCAACAATAACTACTAATTCTCCTTCATCAATCGAAAAAGACATCTTTTTTAATGCCTCAATTTCAATTTCGCCAACTTTATATGTCTTATCCACATCCAAAGCTTTAATAAAGTCTTTCTTCATCTTTATTTCCCCACCGTATCTTTCTTACTCTCATTTTATCACGTATAACAAAAAAAATCTTATTAACAAAAAAGTCCTCATAATATGAGAACTTTTTCTTTTGTTGCAATTTACATATTTAATTTTCTTTCTATCATCTGATTAATCCTGATATAAAGTTATCTCTAGGCTCAAACTTATCTAATGAGCTATCTGATGGAATTGTTGGTGCTACTGGATTAAAGTCAACCATAAATTGTAATCCATTTAAAGTCACATCATTCTTCATTTCACTATCCGAATATTCAAGTAATAAATCACTTGCTAAATAAATCTTACTTAATTTCTTTTGATTTAACTCAATTCTTAACTCAAACGTTAATTTCTTTAAATAATCTTTAAATTCTGGTGGCAATGGTAAATTTTCAGTAGTTGTTGTTATAAATTCTATAACTTGTTCTTTAGTAATTAATAAACGAATGGTATGTATATCACCTGTCTTATAGACAGTAATCATTTTATCAACGTATTTAATTTGTTCTAATAAACTATCAGAAATATCAAAATGTAAATTTTCTTCTAATGAGTCAAACATTGATTTTAAAATTTCATACTCATTTTGTGTAAATACGACTTCTTTTGAGCGCATTTGTTTATTATTAAAAGACTCTTCAACAGGATTCCCCTGATTGCTTGTTTTATAAGAACCATTGAGCTGTGCATATACATATCCATTTTTTAATAATAGAAATGATTTTGTAGCTTCAATTCGATTTTGATATTCCAAGTATGAAGTTTTTTGTTCATTGTTTACTAATAATTTATTTAAGTTGAAATACATAATTGACTCAGATGCTTCATTTCCTAATGAAATATATGCTGATGCATCAAATTCAAATTGTATAAGTACCTTATTAGATGAATTGCTTACATTTGGGAGTGGTTCGGCACTTGCCTTAAAATCTCCTTTTGCGGAAATCATTAGTGCATTTGATTTAACATCGCTTAAATTCATTTCATTCAATAATGTAAGTTTTTGGGCGAGTGTTAATTCAACCTGATCTGATTTTTTAAGTGGTGGCATGAAGTTACTTTGACATGCAACCAGTATAAATAATCCAATAGACATTAAAACTAATAATATTTTTTTCATTTCCCCCTCCTATGTCCATATTTTACTTTATTTTTACCAAAAAGAAAAACATACCTAATTGGTATTCCTAATTTGATTGATTTATATAATCATTTAATACTTTAGCAATTTCTTTTCGATAACTAAAGATTTGGTTTAAATTACGTTTTGGATGTACTGCATTTGTTAGTAAGATAAAACCTAATTTGTGTTTTCTATCAATAATCATGTTACATCCTGTAAATCCAGTATGCCCAATTGTATTTTCAAAATCATAATTTTCACCAAAATAACCATTCTTATATGGCTTTTGCCAACCTAAGGCACGGTTCATTTCGATATTATCTTCACTTACATAATTAATTCTATTTTTAAATAATTCATTTAATAAGTCATTATTGATAACAAACTTCTCATTTAAAATACTTTCGATAAAGCGTGCTAAGTCTCTTGCTGTTGAAAATACACCAGCATGACCACTTAACCCTTCACAGGCAAATGACTTTTCATCATGAACCATACCTTGCAGTAAACCGTGATAAACTTCATCTTCTCTAAATTCAGTTGGTGCAGTCTTTTCTTTATTTGGACGATAACTTGTCTCATTCATGTTGAGTGGATGAAAGATAACTTCATCTGCATATTCATTAATTGGCTTTTTTGTGATATTTTCTATCACTAGCCCTAAAAGAATATAGCCAATATCTGAATAAACTACTTTTGTATGTTTTGGGTAAATAATATCTGCTGCTAATGCTTTTTCAATAACTTCTTCTTTAGATTTTAATTTATTTGATCTTTGGATATCAGCAGGTAAACCTGATGAATGAATCATTAAATCATAAACCGTGATATCCTCGTGCCTAAATCCTAAAACATAGTCTTTAATCTGACTATCCAAGGATAGTTTTTTTTCTTCAATCAACTTCATTATCATGGTTGTTGTAGAAACAACTTTACTTAATGAGGCAATATCATAAATGGTATCTTTTGTTACAGGACGTTTTGTTACATAGTCAGTTACACCAACAGTGTCACATTCAATTTTCCCATCATATAATACACAAAATGATCCACCTGGAAAATGATGTGCGTTAGCACCTACTTCTAAAATTTTTTTAATTTCATTAATCATTTTTTTAACATCCTTTACTCGTATCTAATGGGAACAATACCTTTAGGTGTTATTTCACCTTTTAAGTATTTCTTTAATACTTGAATTGAGTTCGGTGTGTATTCGTATAAACATACGTAATTTTTTATTTGTTTTGTGTAGTATAAATCATATGGGTTTCTTAATGAAATGACATGTAAGTCATTATCTAATTTTGCTAATTCATTAATTAAGTTGATTTGGCCCTCATGGTTATTTCCATTATAAGTTGTAAAAATCACTTGGTTATAATTTTTAGCTAACTGAACATATGATTGAATTTCTTCACTTGTTGGGTTAAGTTCAACAATATTTACATCTAAGTTTTTAATTTCTTTAACTGGACCAATTAATTTTGTATTACCTAATGCATCATCAGCAATATTTAGCACAGCTGGTAAAATGCCTAGATAGAGCGCTTTATCACTTAATTTGATTGGGTTTCCCTTAATTAAAGTTAAAGCATCTTCAACGACTTGATAACTAAATTGTTGATGTTTTTTATTATCAACTATTGGAATGATTGATTCATATGATTGTTCTAAGTCTAAGTGTATTAATTCTTTTTTATGTTCTAAGATAAGTTTCACATGATTATCTAATGTTTCCATTGTGATTCTTCCATCTAAAACAGCTTGTTTAATGTGTTCTATTGTTTCTATTCTTGGCTGATGTGAATGACATACACATACTAAGTTAACGCCTGCATTAATTGCACGCACACATGCTTCTTCAGTTGTGTATTTATCAACCACACCTTTCATCCCCATACCATCTGAAACAATTAAACCTTTAAAGCCAAACGAATCACGAAGTAAATCTGTCATGATTGACTTAGATAATGTTGCCGGGTGTTCATCTTGTGTTAAATTAGGAAAGTTTATATGTGAACTCATCACACCTTTAATCCCATGATTGATTGCGTGAATGAATGGTTTAAATTCCACTTCTTTTAATCTTTCTAAATCATGTTTGATGACTGGTAAACCTAAGTGTGAATCTATATTTGTATCACCATGACCTGGAAAGTGTTTAGCGGTTGCTACTACATTGTACTCTTGTAAACCTAAAGCAAAAGCTGTACTATATGCTGCAACCACATCTGGGTTATCAGAAAAACTTCTAACACCAATAACTGGATTTTTAGGATTATTATTTACATCCATTACAGGTGCTAAATTCATGTTAATCCCTAACGCATTTAATTCTTCACCCATTATTTGACCAAGTTTATATGCATTTTTTACTTCATTTGTTGCTGAAATTGTCATTGCACCAGGAAAGAATGTTGAACCATTAAAAATACGTGTAACCATTCCACCTTCTTGATCAATTGAAATGAATAAAGGAATTCCAATTGATGATAGTGCTAATTTTTGTAAGTTTTTATTTAAGTTGAATAATTGTTCTGCACTTTGAACGTTTCTGGCAAATAAAATAATATTACCTAAACGGTACTTCTTAATTAAATCAATGATATCATCATTAACGGTTAATCCGTCAAATCCGAACATACATAATTGACCAATTTTATCATCTATAGACATTTGATTAATATCATAATTAAACATGTGCTTACACCCTTTTTTGTATAGTAGTTTAAGTCTATCTTAACATATATAATGTTAAATAATCTTTCATTAATCGAATAAAAAAGCGAAAAACAAGTATGTTTTCGCTTTCTATATTAACCGATTCTATAATAGCTACGATAGAGGTGTCTACCTCTTGATGTTGATACATAAATACCTGAATCATACACATCGGGTAACATTGCACCAAAACCACCCGCAGCATTACGCTTTAACCCAAATATCACCCCTGTACGGTAAGTAATTGAGTTAACTGCACTTGGTTTTTTAATCTTTAATAATTCTTTTGTTAAGCCATCATAAATCTTTAATCCATTTTTTTGATAATCATAAAGAATATGCTGTAAGTCAATATTTTGTTTTTCCTTAACAACATAAACTCTTGTAATCTTTTTACTGAGTAGATATTCTGCTGTTGGAAAATCTTGTTTAAAGATGCTCCATCGATTATCAAAATACCCTGGGGCAACTGGTGCGTTTTCACCTAAACGACGGTCATCAAGTAAAAATACTGGATTAGCTTTTTCATAAATCTTTATATCTTTTAAAATTTCTGCTCCCGCTTTAATCGCATGATATAGTTTATGATTTGGAACTGTTACAACCTTACTTTGAATATTTGAACCATTAAATAGACAAACTGGTTGATATCCTTTTTTAGCAAAAGCAAGTCCATAAGAGATTGCTGCGCTATCAGGCAAATCAACAATATAAATAAATTCGCTTGAGTATGTAATATCTAATTCAATTTCTTTTAGTTCTGGATCAAAATATAATGCATCACCTAGATTCATGAATGCAACCGGCTTTGTCCATCTTGTCCATGGATTTTTACTAGGGCTCCAAATTTTATATGCTTGTTTTTCTGTCATCTTACAAATCCCCCTTAACGACTAAAATTGGAATATCGACGGCATGTTCATCGATTCTTGGTTTCGTGCTAATTCTTCCATAAAAACCAGCACACTTATCTTTTACAGTAAATACGCCAATACATAAGTGATATAACTTACCATCAACTTCAAGTGGTACACTTTCAAACTTTTCTTGAGCAACCCAGTTTAATGGGAACTTCTTAGCAGCTTTCATGATACCTTCTTTATCTACTTTAGAAATAACCCCATCAATCATAACCCCTTCGCCTACACGACCTAAATTAGGTTTTAAGATATGCGTTTTTCTTAAGCTTTCATCTTTAAAGAAAACTTTAGGATCAACTGTATGTGGTAGTAGGCTTTTCCATGTTGTTAAGTCAATATCTAATTTATTCCAAATCACAGGAATACGTTTAGACTGACTTAATAAATTCACTGGGTGGTTACATGAAATTGCATTGGTATGAAAATAATGGTGCCATTTATATTTTCTTGGTAAGTTTTCATACCATTCTAAGGGATAGAATCTAAAGATTCCATCAATTCTTTCTTTACCTAAAAAAGGTGTTTCATCTTTAAAAGTTAATGCAGTTGGGTCATTATAAAATGACTTAATACCTTTAGATTCGAAGTAATCTCCAATATATTGCATCACTTGTCGATCATCTGAATAGGATGTTGCATGTACAAATGATACAGCTTTTAACTCTGGATTAATCTTTATAAAAGAATCATATAAAATCTCTGCAATATCGTATTTTACTTCCCCATATCCTAAGTATTTTTTTGCGATATGACCAAGAATCGTTGCCTCAGCTAATCCTCCTGGAACATCACTATTTACCTCAGAAATTCTAAAACCCTTAGTTGTTGGGTGAAAATCATAACGCATTAAACTTACATTTTTATCTCGATTGTACTTTGTTTGTTTCATAAAGTACTTTTTCATCTTTTTAGATAAACCAACTTCTTTTGAAAAATTCAAATTTTTAAGCATTGCTTCTTGAATCATATGCGTTTCTTTGGTTAAGTTTTCAGCATCACGTTTTAATGATGCTGCTTTTTCTTCAGTAATTAATAACACATACTCTGAAACCGTATTAACATCCCCCACTTGTGGGTCCCATTTATAAGCATCAAAAATAACATCAATTTTGTAATCTTCATAGATTGATTTATCAATCTTAACTAACTTCATGCCCTCCATTAATATCCACCTAAGATTAAACTTACAAAGTCAATCGCGTTTACTAGATAAATATATGCTAAAACTGTAAATCCAATATAGATAGCGGATATAAAGAAAGTTGTTCCTTTTTCATCATTGAGTCTAAAGACATTTTCTAAAACTAAACCTAAAATTAATAAAATTAGTGCTGGCCACGCATGAAAGAATTCGACAACTGTATAACTAAAACTTGTCCAATCGCCTTGGACACCATATGCTAAAATACTTGATAAACATAAAACAAATACACTGTAGCGAATTCCTTTTTGCATATTATGATCACTTTGAATATGTTCTAAAGTTCTTGTGAATCGGTCATAAATATACATGATTACAACATATGCAACTAATCCTAAAAAGTCAGCAAAAATGACTGTCCAAAATCCTGGTCCATCACCAATGTTTGCTGCTGCAAACATGACAGATAAGCCAAGTAAGGATGATCCAATGGTTAAGAATGCTGCTCTATTGCTATTATTAAAAACATCATCAATCATTGATAGTCCTAAGAAATTATATAAGACGACAATATGAATATAAATATAGGCAATCCCCATCATTAAGTAATAAAAAATATAGTATTCACTACCAACAACATCAAATGATGCTAAATTGGATAAAAGAATATATGTTCCACCAATAATGATTATTAATATCGCAATTAATCCGGCAACAATTTTACCATTTGATATATCATTATCAAAGTATTTTCTCGTTATTAAAAAAGAGCCGTATCTAAAAAGTAAAATAACTGCCAATGCTAGAAAAATAATTAAAAATAAAGTTTCCATCATTATCCCCCCCTGGATGCTTATACAGTATCATTGTAACATAGATTACTTTTTATATTTTGTGATTATTATAAATAAAAAAGAACTATTTTTTTTATAGTTCTTCTTTATAATCTCAAATTATTTTAATATCTAAAATATCATCTAATTTTAATTTAACTAGCGTATCTAATTTCACTTCTTTTTTTATTTCATCAAACCTTAAAATATAACCAAATGTTTCTTTAATATATCCATTTTCATAGTAAGTGTAATTTGCCATTAAGTTATTTTTTAAAACATTTAAAAAGATTTCATTTAATTCTCTTAACTTATCTTCCAATAAAATTGGATGATCAATTCTATTTTTCCTATCAATAATTCCTTGAATGAGTTCATGAAATCCAACAAGTGCATCAAAGGGTGCCCATTTAATAATCCCTCTATCTTTATACATGGTGGCCTCCAATTTGTTTGTTTCTATCTTTAACTGTTGAATCTTTTTCTAAAGATGTTGCTCGTAAAACTGAGTTTTTCCCAAACTTCATTTTAAGTTTATCCATTGTATATTGAAGTTGTTCTTCTTTAGCTAAGGCATTTGCATCTTCAAAGATAGAGTACTGATAAGTATTTATCGTTGTTAGATTTGTTAAACTCACACTAATTGTTCGAATTGGTAAATCCTCATGATATAAATCAAATAAGGTTAAACAAGCATCATAAATCACTGATTCATTTGAACTTGCCTGTTCTAATGTGAGTTGACGACTAAACCCACCACCATAAGCTTTTGTATACCCAATTCCTAGGTGAACTGTCTTACATTTTTTTCTTGATATTCTTAAACGGCGTGTAACATCATCAACCATTTCTTGAATTAAAATAAGTGCACCTTCTGCATCATAATCTTTAAATAAAACTTGAGATATGCCAAATGATTTTGACTCACGTCTAAGCATTTGTTTATCCTTAATCATACTTAAATCAATGCCGTGTGTATGATAATATAACTCTTCTCCTAAAATTCCAAACTTTCTTTTTAAAACCGAGACATCGTAATTTGCAATATCACCAATTTTATATAAACCAATATCATTTAATCTTTTTTCCATACGGTGTCCAATCCCCCACATTTCTGATAAAGGTTGAACACACCACAACTTTTCTTTAACGTCTTCATAATCCCATTTTGCGATAAAATCTTTTGATTTTTTAGCTTCAATATCCATAGATAGTTTAGCAAGTAACATATTAGGTCCAACCCCACAAGTTGCAGTCAAACCTAACTTTTCTTTGATACGTGCTAAGATACGTTTACCTAATTCGATATCTGTTATTTGATAATAAGCTAAGTAATGCGTTACATCTAAAAATGCTTCATCAATTGAGTAAACATATAAATCATCTTCACTGATAAACTCCATATAAACTTCAATGACTTTACTTGCATATTCTAAATAAGCTTGCATACGAGGTTTTGCATAAATCGGGTCTAATCCTTTAGGTATTTCAAATATTCTTAATCGACTTGGTACACCTTTTGACTTTAAATAAGGTGTAACTGCTAAAACAATTGAACCTCCGCCCCTACTTTTATCAGCAACTACTAAAGGTGTTGTAAATGGATCTAAACCTCTTAAGACACATTCTACAGATGCATAAAAAGACTTAAGATCAATACAGAGTATGTTTCTATTTACTTGGTATGGTTTTAAATCAATCATGCATAGCCCTCCCTTTTTTGGTTCCTATATTATATACCCCAATTTCTAATGAAAGCAATATGAAATTTATTGAAAATGAAACCTAAAATACATGGTCAAATGAGAATGGCTTAGATAACGAATTTCCTTTATATTTTATTTATCAATTTATAAAAATGCTTACATGTTGTTCTACTTATTTTTTACACAATAAATAAAAAAGATGCGATTTTTCGCATCTACTTCTCACTTGTTTTCATATGATAGATATAATCATATTTTTGATAATATGGTTTTAAAATTCCTTTATAATTATCTTTCCATGGTTTATTTTTTCCATAAAAATGAAGAATATAGGCATGGTTATCAACCCATGTTTCATCAATTAAAAACTCTTTAGTCATACTTAAATTATGTTTAGTAATTGCTCTATCACTTAAGTTATATGTTAAATGACTAATGAGTTTTACTTTATCACCATATAATCCTTGTAAGACATCTTGGTCGGGTAAAATTAATCTCGGGGTATTTTTAATAATATATTCTGTTAGTTCGTTTAAGTCTTGACACGTTCTTAACTTCTTTAAATTAATCAGTAAAACCCCTGTGTTTAAATAATACGATGAACGATCTGCTTTATTTCTAATTTGATTAATCTTTGTTAAGATTTTTTTAACATTCGTTGCGCCAATATAATAGTTATCTTCAAAATCCATTTCATATAAATCTTTTAAGTTCTTTAAGATAATAATATCTGGGTCTAAATATAAGATACGTTCTAAATTTAAGGGCAAATATTCAATTGCATATAAACGATTATAAATATCTACTGGATAACGATAAGTTGTCTTTGCTTGAAGTAAGTTTTCGTTTTGATATTTATAAATTGTAAATTCAATATTTTGATTTAATGTTTTTTTAATTTTATCTAAATCACTTGCTAATATATCTGAACTTACTAAATGAATGTGCAATTTTTCATCTTGATGTTCATTGCATAATGATAAAAGCATAATATGCATATACTTTAAATATTTTTGATTTAGGGTCATTAATATATTCATTATTTCACCACATTTTTTAAAAGTCTAAGGTACTTCTATTATAAAGCATTTCATAAAAATTAACTAATCATTGTGTTATATTAGAATTATACAGAGAGAGATATATGAAAAAAATTATAATATTTGCGTTAACAATAACGACACTTTTATTTATGGCATCATGTAACATGTTTACTTCAACAACTGGTCTTTCAATTGAGTTACCTGACAAGGTAGAATATACATTAGGCGAAAGCTTTGATTCAAAAGGTTTAGTGGTTTATGCACACCGTTCAAATGGTGGTGTCTTAACTTTATCGTAAGATGACTACAAATTAAGTTCTACATCGTTAAATCGTTTAGGTACACATACAATTTCAGTCACACACGATGGACATAAAGCAGAGTTTTCCGTTTATGTAAAGATGATTCAAGTAAAATTTTATTAGTTTATGTATCAAACTTCCCAACAGTCTTTTATAGTGAAGAGCCTACAGCAAACAATATTATCACAACTGGTTTAGACTTAACTTATATGCAGTTAAATGGTGATACAAAAGAAGCATCAATCTCAGATTTCAGTATCTCAGTAATTAAACTTTCTATGACTGATAATGGTTATGATGTTTATGCTGTGATGTTAAACCATAAAACACTTGAAGGCATTTCTACTTCTTTCTTAGTTTATAAAAAATAAGTCTTTAAAAAAAGAAACTTAACAGTAGATGTTAAGTTTTTTTATTCCTCAGTATTCAGAAAGTTTGCGAAAGTTTTTCTTAGTTCATTAAAACATTTTTTTGATACAGGAAGTTTGATACCTGTTTTTAATTCAACTTCGTCTATTGATAATTGCTTAATATATTGCATATTCACAATATAAGAACGATAAATTTTAACAAAGCGTTTTTTATTCACCCTTTGGTCTAATTCAACAAAACTTGAATAAAACTCGTAAGCTTTACCTTCAATTGTATGTAACGTCACCACACGGTGATTGATCTCAAAAAATAAAATATCATCATTGGATATGCTGTAATAAACACTTTTATGTGTAAAGTTAAAGTTATCATTTTGCTTGATGCTTTTTTTGAGAATAATCTTATCTAATACAGTTTGTAATTTCTCTTCATCTTTATTTTTAACCAAATATGAAGATGGTTCAACATCAAATGAATCAAAAACATAGTCATTGCTGGTCGTAAGAAAAATGATTTTTGCCTGTTGATTAATCTCTCTAATTTTAGTTGCTGTTTTTAATCCATCAAAACTATCCATTAAAATATCCAAGACAAAACAATCAAACCTGAACGGATTATCTTCCAAATAAAATAAAAGTGACTCTCCACTCTTGAATTTGACGATTTCGTAATCTATTTGTTTGTCGATAAAAAATTGGTTTAGTATGCGTTCATACTTTTCCAAATGTTCGATGTTATCATCACAAAACGCAACAGAAAACACAACATCACCCTTTCAAATCCATTATAGCATTACAACAAACAAACACTAACAAATAAGTTTTTTAGCATCTTTTATTCTATAAATGATAAATCATATACATAGGTTAATAATTCTTTATCTTCTTCTTTAAACTTAAACCCAACTTTTTCAAATAACTTAATTGAATTCAAATTGTTTTTATCAATATATACAACAATTTTTTTATAACCTAAATGAAATGAATCCTTCAAAACTTCTTTTAAAGTATATGTCGCATATCCTTGATGGTGATAGTCTTTATCAATCATAATTGATAGATACAAGATTTCATCATCTTGTTCTAAATGAAGTGTTCCAATCAGTTTATCATCTGAAAATATTTTATATAGGTAAACAAAATCATTTTCTAAAACATATTCAAAAAAGTTTGCTGAAACGGAAATATACTTTTTATTATCGTGATAAAGTTTAAGTAACGGTTCAATATCCGAATCCATATAATCAAACTTTATAAACAAAATCATTTACCTAACCCCAATTTTTCAACGACATGAATCGCTACATTTTCAGCACTAATCTTTGTATTATTAATTTTAATAAACTCATCTACATTAAATTGTTTAATATCATCTTCATTGGCGATAATTCGCTTCGTACGTTCCTGAATAAGTATTTGTTCTTCACTCCATAAAACGTTCTTTTTAGAAGGTTTTTTAGCCATTCTATTTTCACTACGATTTCTTTTAAGTCTCTCTTCTAGATCACAATATAATTCTAAAATATACACTTTTACATCTTCACCAATTGATTTGGCAGCATTTTTATAAGTTTCAACATAACTTAAGAATAAATTCCAAACTTCTTCGTTGTCATAATACATTGCTCCTGTAAATATCATACCAGGTAAATAACTTCTACCTACATTATCAAAAACAACATGACGAAGTCTATCCCGCAAATCTCTAAAGTGTGTGCGTTGAATAACTTTTGCTTCCTCACTTAAATCATCACCAAATCCATAAAAGTGATTGGCAATTTCAACAGTCATATGATTATGGAATAATTTTAAATTTGTTCTTTTTTCTATTTCTTCGCCAACTGTCATTTTTCCTACAGCTTGACCACCTAAAATAACAAGTAAAGTTTTCATCAATTATCCCCCTTCTAATTTCATTATACTAAAGAAAATAAAAAGGTTAGTATAAGACTAACCTTAACTACCAGCACTTTCATATTTTTTTAAACCCTCACGATACACTAAAAGTGCAGCGAGTAAAAATACTATTGAACCGATTGCACTACCTAAAAGTGAGAATAATACATTTTCACCTTTAATAATTGCTTCAATTGGTCTAAATAAAACCAATGAGAATGGAACAACATAAAGTAAGATTGACTTAATTACATTGCCAAAGATTTCTACTGGATATCTAGAGAAATCAGAAACATTATAGACCATACTCATGATTTGAATACTTCTCTTAGTCCAAAAAGCCATTGAACCAAACATGAGTTTAATTGAAAAGAATAAAATCATCCCAAAAATTGATGTCATAATAACTGTAAGAATTGTTTCGAAATTCCATATAATTCCTGCTTGTGGAGTGAAAATCGCAAGTAGGACAACACCTAAAATAAATTCCCCTAAACCTTCTAACTGAACAGTTTCAGCAATCATTTGGAATAAGGCATTTACTGGTCTAACTAAGTATTTATCAAACATACCATTGGTAATACCACCTGTACCCATTTGCCAAATGTTATCCGATAACATGTGATCAATTGATTTAGGAATTAAATAAAATCCATATAAGAACCCCAAGTGATTAATATTCCAACCATTTAAACTTGGAATTGATGAAATCGTTAAATAAAGTGTTGAAAATAAAATCGCATTTGTTATTAAAAATCCTAAGATTCCAATCACCGCATCTAATCGATAAGACAATCTCGCTTTTACGCTCTTGGCAAAATAATATCTATATAATCTTAAATAATTCATTTTAGCCTCCAGCACTCACAATATGTTTTTTAATTTGATTGAATGATAATTGTGCACAAAGATTTAAGATCACAATCCAAACAACTTGAAGTACCATTTCTAATAAAATTTCTTTATAACTATATTTTTCCATAAGTATCATAATTGGCACTTCTGCAATACTTCTAAATGGTAAATACTTAGTAATCCCTTGAAGCCATGATGGGAAAAATGAAATTGGTAATAAACTGCCTGATAAGAAACCTAAAACTGTATCTTTAATTAACATTAATCCAAATAAGGCATTTGTAAAGATTGCTAATTCTGCAATCATAAAATTAAGCGCATCATAGATGATACATGCTAAAAATGCACTTAACAGAAATAATAAAATAAATGGTATAGATGGAATACTTACACCTAAAAGGAAATAAAATATAATAAAAACAATCACACTAATTGGTAAGAATAATAGGATGAAGTTTGCTATAAAACCGCCTAATGTTGAAAACAATGTACGACGGCGATAATTAATTGGTTTAATTAAATTAATCGCTATATTCCCTTCATAAATATCATATCCTAATTGCCAAAATGAAAAACCATTAAAGATAAGTGGCGAACAAACTCTAGCTAAAATTAAATAAGTTACCATTTGAGAGAATGTCATGCCATTAATGATATCTGTTGGTGAATTCTTATAAACTGCTTGCCAAAGAAAATATAAAATCAATATCGTAAATACATCTCCTAGAAACCAACCAAAAGCATTAAACTTATAGGCAAATCCATCAAGAATACCTGCTTTTGTAAAGGCTAGGTATTTCTTAATACTTTTTATTTTCATAAATACTTCTCACAATCGTTTCTAATGAGTTCTCTTGAATTTTAATATCAATTAGATCTGCTCTTTCAATGATAAATTTTAAGACTTTATTAATATCAATTTTATCTGCATCAAAACTAATATTTAAGTTACCATCATTACCTTCAACATGAATTGATTCAAACTTATTTTTAATTTCCTCTATATCTAAATTTCCACGGTAAGTTAAATAAATATTTCTTACATCACCAAACTTTTTCTTAATTGTAGATAATGGGCCATCATAAAGAATATTACCTTCATCTAAAATAATAACGCGGTGACAAAGATCTGTAATATCATCCATATTATGTGTCGTTAAAATGATGGTTGTATGATAAGTTTGATGAATTTGACGAATTGCTTTTATCATTTTATCTTTAACCAAAACATCAAGGCCAATTGTAGGTTCATCTAAAAATAAAATTTTAGGATTATGAATTAAACTTGCAGCTAAATCAGCACGCATTCTTTGACCTAAAGATAATGTTCTTACTGGTTGATTCATAAATTCATCTAAATCTAAGACTTCTCTTAAGAAATTTAATCTTTCCTCATAATCACTTTTACTCACCTTATAGATTTCTCTTAAAATGACTAAACTTTCAATTAAGGGCAGATCCCACCATAATTGCGTACGTTGTCCAAAGACAACACCTACATCTTTTAAAACTTCCTTTCGCTCTTTAGCTTTATAAGGTTGTTTTCCATTAATTAAAACTTCCCCAGATGAAGGTGTCAAAATACCACACATCATCTTAATTGTTGTTGACTTACCAGCACCATTGGCACCAATATAACCAACAATTTCACCTTCATTAACTTTAAAATTGATACCTTTTACTGCATCTTTTGTTGTATACTTCGTGCT
Organism: Acholeplasma hippikon; assembly: GCF_900660755.1. Lineage (NCBI taxonomy): Bacteria > Bacillati > Mycoplasmatota > Mollicutes > Acholeplasmatales > Acholeplasmataceae > Acholeplasma > Acholeplasma hippikon. The sequence goes on along the minus strand of NZ_LR215050.1, from coordinate 98,736 downwards.
AAATAGCGTTTTAAACATCCCCCAGATACCTTGTTCACGTACTGGCTTTTTAAATGTCTTTTTTAGATCCCTTATTTCTATTACTGACATAAATTTACCCCATCGAATATTCTCAATTCCATTGTAGCATAGCCATTTTTTCAAACGGTGAAATTACATAATAAGAATCCACGGAAAACGGTTACATTATTTTTAAATGAGTCTATTTAGAATATTACACAATTTGCCAAATTGTTTTATTAAAGTATTTAAAAATTAACGCTAAAAAAAGTTATCCACAATATTTTAAAATTTTACAAATTGTCCTTGACTTTGTGTCTAAAATTGACTTTAAAAAAGTTGAGTTTAGTATTAAAAAACCTATGCCTGTGTGTAAATCACACATTTTAACATATTTTTAAACACATTTAATTCTTATTTAACAACAAAAAAAGTTATCCACAATATTTTTATTTTTTTCATTTTCTTCTTGACAAAAAAAAGGGCTTAAAGCCCTTTTAAAGTTTAGTTTATTTAAGAATTTTTATTAAGTCGTCTAAAGATTCGTTGATTTTATCTAAACTGCACTCATGTTCAGTAATTCCTTTAAAAGTTGTTAGTAAAGTTTCTTCTTTACAGACATTTTGATCAGGTAATTCAACGTGTCTTAGTGATACTTTTCGATGATCAATTGGATCAACATCTTTAACAATAATCTTATCTAAGATTAGTTTGTTAAGTGCTTTACTCGCTGCTGATTTTTTCAACCCTAAACGATCACATAAGGTATTTAAGTCTGTGTTAGGATGTGTCTTAATGTCTAAGAAAATCATAAGTTCAGTACTGTTAAAACCATACATTTTAGCAATTATTGCTAAATTCTCATTTAATATATTTTGAATTTTTAATAACTTGGTATAAATATTATCAATTTTTAAATAGTCCATTAAGTACACCTCCTTTAAACTTAATAAGTTAATTTAATCTTAATTTTTGATGGGTCAAGTAAATATGCAGATGTTTCTTCTATAGTATAAGGGGTTCCGTTTTTATCTAATCTAGCTAATAAACTATCAAATTCATTTTTTCCATCCAATACAATCGTATAGTAATCTAATCCGGCTGCATCTTCTGGTGCTTGAATATCTGTTCTTTTCCATGCATTAAATGCGATGACATGATTTTTTTCACGAGTTAAACCAACATCACTCATTCTAAAGTATGGCATATAAATTCCTTCTGCAAATCCCATCACTTCAGTATAGAATTTATTCATTTCATCTACATTTGAACCGTATAAATGGATGTGACCCATTTGCATATCATAAATTGGTGATTCTATATCATCATTTTTATCAAGATGACTGAATAGTTCATCTAAGTCTAATTCATCTCTGCCATCAGTTATTCTACCATCTTTATACTTAATTTTATACTCCCCATTTTTCTCAATATAAATTGCACGATCAACAGTTCGAATATAAAGTTCTATGTCATTACCTTCTAAGTCTTTTAAATAACTTGTTTTAGAGAATCCATGATCAGTCGGAGCGTTAGGGTACTTAATTGAATATAGCCAGTAAATAGCCTTTGCTAATTCCTTTTCATTTGGATACAGTAAGGCAAAGTGATACATTCCAGTCGTATTTGAATAACGTTTAAGATCATCTACTTTTCTTAAATGTAATAATGGATTTTTAGTATCACCCAAGATAGCATAATCTTCAGTCTCTTCTAATATAGTCATTTTTAATGCAACTTTATAGAAGTTAATTTGTTCTTTTAAATGTTTAACTTTTAAATGTACAACACCTAATTTCGTGTTTTCCGAGATTATTCTATCCTTTTGTACATATTCAATAATTTTCATAATTGCTCCTTAAAGATAATTAAATTATCTAATTGTTTTAAATGCTTTAGCCCAAACTAATAATTCGTCTAACATTCCATTCATATTCATTGCATGGTAAGGTTGTGGTTTAAATACTGTAAAGTTTTCAAAGTCGGCCATTAATGAGAAGTTAACCATTGTTCTCACGCCAGCTAATTGTTGTTGTGCATTTGAAACACGTAAAGCTGCGATTGCAAATGTACCACCTAATCCACCATAACCTACATAACCAACTGGTTTGTTAGCTAATTCTGGTTTTAAGAAGTCTAATGCATTTTTGAATGCACCAGGGATTGAACGATTGTATTCACCTGTTACAAATACATAACCATCAAATGAAGCCATTTTTGCAGACCAAGCACCAATTGCTGCACCTTGTTGTTCAGTTGGAGCTACACCTAATAATGGTAAACTATAATCTTTTAAGTCTACTAATTCATAAGTAACACCTTCATCGTTACGATTTGCTGCAAAATCATATACCCATTTACCAACTGACGCACCTACACGTCCTTCACGAATTGTTCCAATAATAATACCGATTTTCATTAATTGATTCCTCCATTTTTGTTTTCGATGTTTCTATTGTAGGCTAAATTAGTTTACTTTTCAACTAATTTGCACTTTTAAAAAAAAGCCTTAGAAATTCTAAGGCTAATTTTGTTATCGTTTTTCTTGATCAAATACCTGTCCAAGTGCTTTAGGAGCAAGTGAACGTTTTGAGGTAAATGCTAAGATAATTAAAGTTACAACATATGGAATCATTGACATGAATTCTTTAGGTAATGCATTATTCTTTAAAAATGGAATTAATGAATATGAATATGCAAAACTTGAGAAGAATCCAAAGAAGATTGCTGCTAATAAAACACTTAATGGTTTCCAGTTACCAAAGATTAATACTGCGATTGCTAAGAACCCCATGCCAGCAACTGTCGCATCAAAACTTTCTGATGTTGTTGCAACATAAATAACTCCACCTAAACCCGCTAGGAATCCTGATGATAAGACACCAAAGAATCTAATCTTTGAAATATTTACACCTAAAGATTGAGCAGCATGTGGATTTTCACCAACCGCTCTTACTCTTAAGCCTAACTTTGACTTATTAAATAATAAGGTAATTACAACTAAGAAGATAATTGCGATAAAGAAACTGATATGTATACGTTTGAAGAATATATCTCCTATAAATGGAATCTTACTTAAGAATGGAATTTCTTGAATTAAAAATTCACCACGGAATTTAACTTGTTGACCACCAATGACTGTTCTAGCTGTAAAAATTGCAAATGCTGGGGCAAATAAGTTAAGTGCTGTTGCTGAAATTGTTTGGTCAGCTTTCATCTTAATAGATGCAAATGCGTGAATTGCAGCAAAAATTAATCCAGTTAATCCACCAACTAACATACCAATAATGTAGATAATTTGAGGATTCCAAGTTGTATTTAATTGTAATATTCTAATTGCCCAAATACCAATGAAGGCTCCCATTAACATGATCCCTTCTAAGGCAATGTTAGTAACCCCGCTCTTTTCAGACATTAATCCACCAAGCGCAACAATTAATAACGGTGCAATAATAATTAAAGAATATTGTATAAGTGAGATGACGATATCCATTAGTTCTTATCCTCACTTTCTTTTAATTTCTTTTCTTCTCTTTGACGTTTGATACGTTGATAGAAAAGTGAAATACCTGCACTAATTGAAGTTGTGTAAACAACAATTGAGATAATGATTTCAATAATTTGTGGTGGGAAACCATATACTTGCATATAATATCCACCTTGTCTAATATGACTTAGGAATATTCCTGAGATAAGTGCACCAATTGGCTCTAGCATTCCTAATAGGGCTACTGAAATCCCATCAAATCCTTCACCTAATAAGGTTGAAGTTACACCAAGGTTCGTACCAATAACTAGATATTGAATCGCACCAGCTAAACCTACGATTGCACCTGAGATTACCATTGAAGTCACAATATTTAATTTAGAATTCATACCTGCATAGCGACTCGCATCCGGGTTAAATCCAGTTGCTTTAAGTTCATATCCTAAAACAGTATGTCTAAATACATAGTGAATCAATAATGCCACGCCAATAGCAATGAATAAACCAATATTTACATCTGAGTTACCAAAAATGAGACTCATTTGAGGTAATTCTGCTGAAGGTAAAATATTTTTTGATTTTGCATAAAGCTGATTATATACATTTGAACGTACTAAGTAAACAACTAAGTACATTGCAATATAGTTAAGCATAATACTCGAGACGACTTCATTTACATTTCTAAATGCTTTAAGTAAACCAGGTATTGCTCCCCAAATTGCACCAGCAATTGTACCTAAAATAAGTGCCACTAACCAATGAATAACAGGTGGCAATGGCCATAAAACACCAACATGAATTGCAACATATGCGCCAATGACCATTTGGCCTGGTGCACCGATATTAAATAATCCTGATTTAAAGGTAACAGCTAATGCTACCCCAGTAAGAATAATTGGTGTTGCTTTTAGTAAAACATCGCCAACCCCTTTAATTCCACCGCGGAAACCTCCAAGAAGCATTGCGAATAAAGCGGGGAACGCATTCGCTGGATTAAAGATTAACATCACGATAAATCCAACTAAGATACCAATACCTACTGCAAGTAAACTATTTTTGAAACGAGGATCCATTTTACTAAATCCCTTTTTGATTGATAAAAAGAAGTTATTTAATTTTTCTTTCATACATTTGTTCCTCTCTTAGAACCAGACATATAAAGTCCAATCTCATTATCATCAATTTCATTTCTTCTAAACTTACCTACAATTTGGCCTTCAAAAATAACTAAAATAACATCAGATAAACTCATAATTTCTTGTAACTCAAATGACACAAGTAAAATTGCTTTACCTTTATCTCTTTCTGCTATCAATTCTTTATGAATATTTTCAATTGCACCAACATCTAGACCTCTGGTTGGTTGGAATGCAATGACTAAATCGTGCTGTTTTTCAAGTTCCCTAGCAATAATAGCTTTTTGCTGATTACCACCACTCATGCTTCTTGCAGATGACTTAATACCATTTGCACTGCGAATATCATATTGTTCAACTAACTTTTCAGCATAGTTAACAATTTCTTTGTGATTTAACTTTCCTTTATGTTGGAAAGGTTCTTTAAAATATGTTTGTAATACTAAATTATATGCAAGGTTATAGTCTAAGACTAATCCATGTTTTTGTCTATCTTCTGGAATATGAGATAAATATTCGTTACGTTTTCTAATCGAATAACGGCTAACATCAGTTCCGTTAATTAGAATCTCGCCTGATGAAGGTTTCATTAATCCTGTTAAAACTTGAACAAGTTCATTTTGTCCATTTCCATCAATACCAGCGACCCCAACAATTTCACCTGATTTCACACTAAATGAAACATCTGTTAAAAGATGCTTATTTTTTCCTTGAAGATTGACGTTTCTAACAGTTAATACTTCTTCACCTGGTTGATATGGTGCCTTTTTATATGATTGATCAATGACACGACCAACCATCATTTCAGCTAATTGTTTAACCGTAACATCTTTTACATTAACGGTATCAATTTTCTTACCGCGTCTAAGAATTGTACATTCTTCCGCAGCTTCTTTTATTTCGTTCAATTTATGCGTAATTAAAATGACAACTTTATTTTCTTTAGCAAACCCTTTAATAATACCCATAAATTCGTGAATTTCTTGAGGTGTTAAAACCGCTGTTGGTTCATCAAAAATTAAGATTTCACTATCACGGTATAACATCTTTAGAATTTCAACTTTTTGTTGTTCGCCAACAGTTAAATCCTTGACATAACTATCTAAATCAACAAAAAGCTTATATTTATCCATCAAGCCAGTGATTTTTTCACGAGCCTTTTGTTTTGTAAGGAACACACCTTTTGATTCTTCAACCCCTAAGATAATATTATCTAAAACGGTAAACACTTCAACTAATTTAAAGTGTTGATGGACCATCCCAATTTTATACTTAGTGGCATCATTTGGATTATTAATTTGAACGACTTCATCGTTAATTAAAATATCACCTTCATCTTGCTTATATAAACCAAAAAGAATTGACATTAATGTACTCTTACCCGCTCCATTTTCACCTAATAAGGCATGGATTTTACCAGGATAAGCAACAAATGAAATATTGTCGTTTGCAACTAAAGGTCCAAATTTTTTTGTAATATTACGCATTTCAATCATAGCGTCAGAACCCCTTTTTTATAAAAATATGGGAAACAAAAACTTTATTGTTTCCCATATCTCTAAATTATTTTTTATTGATTAATTATCCTGCAATTGCTTCTGATAAACCTTCTGGGAATGTATAGCCTAAACCTTCGATAAATGTCTTAAGTTTTGCTGCATCGTTTGGAACTGCTAATGTAGATTTAACTTTTCCAAAGATTTCATCATATTTAGCTTCATTAAATGAAGTAAATCTTGAAGTTGCCATAGGTAATCCAACTGCATCTTCTTTAGCACCTAAAGTGATTGATTTACCACCTTGGAAAGTACCATTATAGAAATCTTCTAATGCTTCGTATGCCGCAGTACCAACACCTTTAACTGCTGAAGATAATACTGTATTAGAATCTCCAGATTGGTATGAGTCAACACCGATAACCCATTTATTTGTTCTTGAAGTTGCTGCTGACATAACTGATAAACCAGCACCACCTGCTGCAGCATGGATAGCTTCTACTCCACGGTCATACCAAGTACCAGCCATTGTAGCAAATTCAGCCTTAGGACCAAAGTCACCTAAGTATGTATAGTTTGCTGGATCGTAAGCATAGTTTGCATCGCCTTTTTCTTTAGCTGCATAGTAAGCACCTGCAACCCAACCAATACCGAATCTTTGAACGGCTGGAACAGCAATACCACCCATGAATCCAAGTTTAGTCTTACCATCTAAGTAAGTTGCATAACCTGCTAAGAATCCTGATTCTTCTTCTTTAAAGAAGATAGATAATGTATTTTCATTAATTACATTATTGTAGTCACCACTATGAGGTGCACCATCCAAGATAACAAACTTAACATCTGGATATTTAGTTTGTGCTTGGAAAACTGGGACTTCAAAATAGAAACCTGGAGTAATAACAATCTTAGCTCCACCTGCAACAGCTAAATCAATAGCTGCTAAGTAGTCACCTGTTGTTTCTCCACCTGGCTTATAATATTGAGCCTTCTTATTATGCTCTTCGGCATATTTTTGAATGCCCTTCCAAGTTCCTTCATTAAAAGAACCATCGTCAATGTCACCCGTATCTGTAATCATAGCAATTTCTTTTGCTTGATTACCACATGAAACAAGTACAAACCCTGCTACTAAAACAAATAGTAAAGCGAATAACTTTTTCATTCATTTTCTCCTTTTATTGTATTCAATTATAATTTAACATTTTTAATCTCTTTTTTCAATTGAAACCTTTTTAAAAAATACATTTTATATAACCAGTTATTAAAATGATACAAAAAAGCATTGAACATAAAAAAATAAAGCGCAAAAGCACTTTATTTAATAGTATAAACCAAATCCTGTAGCAGCTATAATAATATAAAACAAGACACTAATACCAATTGATATCAGCGCACCCTTCAATGCTGCTGAAGCATTTAATGGTTGTGTATCTTTCATTAATGCATAAATAATAATTCCAGCAATTGGTATCATAAAGCCCAAGAAGCCCCATCCAAATCCACCAACATCCTTAACATGAGTATGTGTTGTTGATGTAGATCTGTTTTTAAGCATCGCACCACAGTTTAAACATACATCTTGATCAGAATTAACTCGTTCACCACAATGTGGACAAAAATTCATTTACTTTCCCTCTTTATATATAATATTTTTGAATTAAATTAACAATGCTAAGTATTGAGATAACCCCATTGTACCTACAATGATTACCGCAATAATAATCCATAAAACAAAGATAACGCCCGCAACAATAAGTGAAGTAAAGACACCTTTAATGAGCGATTTTGCAGTGTTTGGTCTTTCATTTATCCAAATAACATAAAGAATGACCCCAATTAACGGCATGAAAAACCCTAATAAAGTCCAACCACCGCCACCATTATCTTCTGCTACTTTTGTAGGACTTGTATTAGCTGAATCTAAAAACTTACCGCAATTCAAACACACAGTTTGATCCGGATTTACTTTCTCACCACAATGTGGACAATAATTCATAATACTTACCCCTTTTTCTTACTCATTTTGTATAGCACGTATATGAGGGCAGCTGGTAAAAATATAATCGCTAAGACAATTAAAACAACAATATCTATATCATTGTCTTTAAAAAAGTCTGAACTTTGATTTTCTTTTTTTACTGCTACACCACAGTTTAGACACACATCTTGATCGTCTTTTAACTCCGTACCACAATTTGAACAGTATTTAGCCATGTTTATCCCCTTTTTATACATGTTGCTTTATATAGATATTGTAACATATATAAATCAAAAATCTAAATAAAACTTGAAACGTTTATTTCATAGAAAAGTATAACTTCATTTCAAAATAATATTTTTCATTTTCTAATTTAATTTCTTTTGTTACGATACCACCATATTTTTGAACAATATCTTCAATAATTGTTAAGCCATAACCATGAAGTATTTTATTGGTTTTAGTTGTCTTAAACTGGTAGTTGGCTCCATGAGCAGTATTCTTAAAATCATAAATTTGATAATTATTACTTACGTATTGTTTGATTTCTAAAGCTCTATCAGCTAACTCAACTTTCACTAATGCTTCATAAATATTTTGGAAAATATTATAGAAAAGTTTAATAAAATCATACTCTGACATTTCAAATGAAACTGGTAAAAATACATCTTTAAACTTTAAACCAATCTTTTCTAACTTTGTTTTAAAATCTAAAATGAGTGCATCTAAAATATAGTGGTTTGAATATTTTTTATACTTTGATGTAATTTGATCCAATTCTTCTTTTGAAGTAACAAATATATCTTTTGCAGTATTTTGGTCTAGCATCGTAAGTGCGTGATTAATCTTTTCATAATCATGTTGAAATTTTGCTAAAGATTGCATATAATCTTCATATTTTTTATAGTGAGATAATTGTGTATCTAACTGTTGTTTTAAGGTTTGACTATAAAATTTATAACCTGATAGATAACCAATATTTAAAGATAGAATAAAACTTAATACATATGTAAAGTAGATTGCTACCGTATTAAAAATAACTCCACGGTTAAACCAACCTAAATATTCTTGAATACTTCTTTCACTTACTAAAAAGATTGCATTAAAAATTAAGACAATTTGCAAAATCACTAAGTTAAGTAAAACATTTTTTTGATTGAAAAAACTTAATATCTTGTTTTTAACAATGACTTTATCAATTAACATAAACATTATAATGGCAAACATATAACTTAATAAGTAGCTTAAATTATAAAGCGTATTTTGATTAACTGAATCTAACGAAATTGTTTGACCTTTGATGGTTAATATAATTGTAGAAAAGAATAAAAAGCCTGTAAAAATATAAATAAAATAATTTAAAAGTAAGAACACTTTAGTTAAAATATTCGTTCTAAAGACATGTGATATCATGAAAAAACTTATGATTAAAACAAGTAGCGCTCTTAAACCATAATATGGTTGAATGCCTTTAAAGTTAAATAAAGGAATTGCTGATACAACCATGAACAAAATAATAAATAATTTGAAGTTTTTATATACAGGTATGGCTTTCATATATCTTGTAAAGTAGATATATAGACTAACTACCATCGCAATAACTGATAAAACTAAAAGTAGATATTCCATCTAGACCTCCTATATATGTTCATTTAAGTAATTAGCAAACTTCTGTTTCACTTCATCATATAAATTTCTTGAAATTGGTAAAAGCGTGCCATCTTTTAATTCAACTTGGTGATTATATATTTTTTGAATATATTGCATATTCACAATAAACGATCTAAATACTTTAACATAACGTTTTTCATCTATTAATTTTTCCAATTCTTTTAATGTGCAGTAAAAATCATATGTATCCATATTGTACCTATGAATTGAAATAATACGTTGATATACTTCGAAGTACATAATAGTTGAATTTGGTAAACTTAAATGCGTACTTTTTGTCTGATAAATAAAATTATCTTGACTAACACTTGTATTTAGTTTACTCACCACTTTATCTAAAACAGAAACTAACTTATCATCATCTTTATTTTTGATTAAATAATTTACTGGATTCGCATCAAATGCATTAAAGACAAACGACTCTGAACTAGTTAAAAAAATGATTTTTAAATCTTCATTGTTTTGTCTAATCTTTAATGCAGTATCAATCCCATTGATTTTACCCATTAAGACATCCAATACAATGATTTGAAAACGATTCTTAAAATCTTCTAAATTAAAAAGTAAAGATTCTCCGCTCTTGAACTTTATAATTTCAAACTCAAGTTTTTTACTTTTAAAATAATCACTCATCATTGTTTCATATTTAGTTAGATAGATGTCTTCATCATCACATAGTGCAATTGAAATCATACGTTCACCTCTATACTAAAAATTATAACATAGTAAACTTTATATCATTAGTTAAACAAAAAACTGCATTGCTGCAGTTTTATTGTTGTTCGCTTAAGACACCATCGACAATACGGTAAACCTTATCACAGTATGTAAGCATTCTTTCATCATGGGTAACCATTATGGTTGCTTTCTTTTGTTCTTTTGTAGCTTCTTTTAATAATTTAACAACTTCAAATGCTCTATTTGAATCTAAACTTGCAGTTGGTTCATCGGCAAAGATTACAGACGGTGAATGATATAATGCTTTGGCGATTGCTGAACGTTGACGTTCGCCACCAGAAAGTTCATTAGGAAACTTATTTTTAATTTTTTCTACATCTAATTTTTGAAATAATTCAGACATGAATTTTTCATTCACTTTTGTCTTTGTAATGCGATTATAAAGCACCATTTGATCTCTAACAGTTAAGAATGGAATTAGGTTAGATGCTTGTAGGATAAATCCAATTTTTTCTAATCTAATTTTAGATTTTTCTTTAACATCTAGTTCACTAAATGGTTTACCATCTAATAAAACTTTACCTGTTGTAGGTTTTTGTAAACCACCTAAAATCGTTAAAAATGTTGACTTACCTGAACCTGATGGTCCAATAATCCCAATAAGTTCTCCTTCATAAGCTGTAAAGTTTGTTTCTTTTAATGCACAAATAACATTATCTCCTTGAAGGAAATCTTTTGTTACACCTTTCATTTCAATTAAAGCTCTCACAATTAACCTCCGATTGCTCTTAGTGGATCGATCTTAAGTACTGCTTTTACTGAGAATAATCCACCAAAGATTGCGAATATAAAGAATGCTAGGGTAATCACACTATAGAATGTAATATTAATAGCAAACGGCATCACTTCTTTTAAGAAGTACCCACTGATTAGCGTTAATGCTAATCCAACAACAATTCCAATTAATACAAGTGCAACTGTTTGGAAAATAACTGAGCCACCAATGTATCTATTTGAAATACCTTGAGCTTTCATGACACCAAACATACTTGTTTTTTGAATTGTTAAAACATATATAAAAATACCTAAAACTAATGCGACAATAAAGATTAAGAAGGCAATCATAACACCAAATGTTAATACTTGTGCAGTATACCCTGGTAATGTACTAATATAATCTTTTGTAAGGTAAGTTTGAAGTCCATCTTTGAGACTCATAACTTCTCCTCTAACGACTACACCACTAAATAAATCTGGTGTGTTTTCTTTACCAAAACGATAAGCTTGGTAAGTATCTAATGCCATATAAATAACCGGTGCTGTTTGATATGTACTTTTTGAAGTAAATCCAATAATTTCAAACTGATCCGTTGTACCAGTTACACCAAACTTATCACCAATCTTATAACCACTTTTTTGAAGTGATTCATCAACTATGACTTGATAACCTGTAAGGTTAGTGTTTTTATATTCAACTGGCTTAATAAAACTATCGTTTTCAATACCGAAGAAATAAACATCCAAACGAGTTGATAATACATCCGCTGCAGTTGGATTGTTAATTACTGCTGGGAATAAGCCTACTTTTGATTTTGTACCATTAACGATGACTGTATCATAATCAGCACTTGTCATATAAGACATCATTAAGTTATCATTAGCATCAACTGTCATAATAATTTCATTTGATTCCCATTTTTCAACTGCATTGGTGTAACTTGATGCTAAACCATAAGCAAGTGATGTTAAGAAATAAACTAAATAACTGACCAATATAACAACTGTAATAATTAACGCAAACTTTTTCTTTTGTTGAAGTAACTCTTTAATTGCTAAAAACATGATGTTCCTCCTTATTTACCTGATAAAAGCTTTTCAATATCAAGTGCTATTCTTTCAGGTTTTACTAATGGACCATATCGTTTAATGACTTTACCATGTTGATCAACTAAGAACTTGGTAAAGTTCCATTTAATATGTTTATTGAATAATCCTTTTTGGTGACGTTTTAAATATGTATATAAAATAGATTCATCATCACCATTCACTCTTACTTTTTGAAATCTTCTAAATGTTGTTTCATAATGATCCACACAGAACTTATTAATATCTTCTATAGTTTTTGGACTATCCTTCTCAAATTCTGTTGTAGGGAAGTCTAATACTTCAAACCCTCTGCGGTTATACTTATCGTAAAGACTTTGTAAACCTTCATACTGCGGTGTCAAGTAACAACTTGTTGAGGTATTAACAATTAATAATACCTTACCTTTATACTCATCTAACATCACAACTTTATTATCAATGTCTTCAACTCTAATTTGATAAATACTCATATACTACCTCCTATATTTACAGCATTCATTATAATTTTCATTTTTATTTATTTTTAAACAATGTTTTATAATGCATGAAAAATGTCATAAAGTGCAAAAAAAAGATGCGAAGTCTAATTCGCATCCTTATTTACTCATTCATTTATTTTTTTATACCATTCTTTATATAAATCTTTTTGAATGAAAACTTCACCCAACTGTTTTTTAAGAATAATATATTCATTTAATCCTTCAACAACACCTTGTTTATCGCCACCAAAATACTTGTCTGAGTTAATCATTGAGTAGTATTTAAATCCGTAACTGTCTGTTTTAGAATCATATGTATTTGTATAAATATCTAAAATTCTATTGTTTACACTATAACCAGGTTCTTTACTTAAAAGATTTGTTCCAAAGTAAACTGTCTTACTTCTATCTAAGTTAAAGAGTTCAATTGTTGTACGATAGAAATCAGCTTGTGTTCTAACTAACGTTTGACTTCCCTTTAACATACCCTTCTTTAAACCATTTGGTAAGGCTTCATTTCCAGGTACATAAATGAATCCAGCAACTTGTGCATTATGTTTTCGATATTCAATTTCAGTTAACATTTCAGTTGCTGAATTTTTAAACATCACTGAAAGATTTTCATTTAAAAGGTTTGTTCCATGATCACCATAGAATAAGTAAACTGTATTATCTAAAACACGACTTTCTTTTGTCACCGGATCAACAAATAATCTTTCTAAAATTTCATTGTAGTACGTTAAGTAATAAATATATTTTAATGTTTCTCCAGATAACTCTTTATTCCATAACTTAGAATACATTTGAGGTCTATTTGGTTTATCATATGGATCATATAAATATGGTGTATGTGGCATAATTGTCATCGGGAACAAGAAATATTTTTGGTTTTGTTGTTCTAATGCTTTCGCTCGATTATAGACATAATCCATCATTGCACGGTCAGATAACCATGGATTTTCATGATCATAATCATCATTATCATATCCGTCACGATCAAAGTCTTCTTTAGAATAATAGTTATCAAAGCCCATCATTTCATCATATACAACTTCACGGTTATAAAATAAACTTGTATCTCCATGAATAGCTTCAGTATAATAATTTTTATCTTTAAATAACTTAGGTAAAGTCATAATATCAAATTTATTATCTAAGAAATCCCAATAAATTGTTGACTTACCATCAGGTTGTAAACCTGATAAAATCGTATATTCAGCATCAGCACTTGTACCCACACCAACACTATTATAGAAGTTATCTAAAACATAACTTTCTTTTAATAATTCATTCAAGAAAGGAACTTCTTTACTTAATTCAGGTAAAAGTGTTACAAAATAATTTAATGATTCTAAATGCACAATCATGACATTCTTATCTTCAAACATGCCATTTAACAAATCATCTTTTAAGAGTGATTCATCAATATATGTAATACCATTGGTATCAGCTAATGTTAATTTATTTTGATATATTTTTTTATCAATAAAGTTTGTATATGCTTCTTTATTGGTATTATACAAATCAAATAATTCAATGTATTCTTCCTCAGTTGAAACTGGAATACTCTTATCAACATCTATGGTGAAGTTTTCACCAAAAATTTCATATAAATAATAATTATATATACCAACATTTTGTGCTGCATATGTACTTCTATTTGCATTAATTGGCCAGTTATCGATGGAGTTCCAGAATAATGTTAAGTTTAATAAAAATACTAAAACACTTAAAATAAATCCTGAGAAACTATAAATTAACTTCTTATTCTTTTCTAATCGAATAACTTCTGCATCGCGTTCAAATAAGAAGAATAGTGTTAAACCAATAGCAAACGGAATAAATAAAATAATGCGGTAATACGTAATTAATTCTTTAAATGATTCAAAGACAATACTTAACCCTAATGCAACCGCAGGATTTTTAAATAAGGTTAAACTATAAAAAGAGAAAATCGTTCCGTAATATTTAGTAAAAATAGTTAGTGAGAAAATTGCTACGTTTAATCCAAATGAAACAATTGCTAATGTTAATAAACGTTTCTTCTGGTTTTTAACCAATAGAAAAACCACTAAGTAAATAACAAATAAAATTAACATGTTACCTAGTAATGAGTTTAATTCTCCAACAAAAGTTCTATCAAATGAAACTAAATATTTATTGAGTGAACTTGTCGTTAAAAAGTAAGTATTGATTAAGTTACCTATAAAGAATACACCTATTGCAGCAATATACAATAATAAGTTTTTATGTTTTTTAAAATCTATCTTTTTCATAACTCAAATTATATCATACTTTTATCTATTTTTCTTTTTTCACCCTTAATTATGAAACTTCATTAAATTGTGGTTTTTTTAAAATAAAAAACCCTTTTAAGGGGTTAGTTTACTAAGCATAGATTACTTCTTTTACTTCATAATTTTTTAAATTAACGGTGATTGATTCAATCATTACCGCTTCTAAAGGTTGATCATTAAAATTTGTCTTCATATTCGCAATTGCATCCAAGACATCAAAACCACTAATTAATCCTCCAAAACTTGCATAATCTCCATCTAAAAACGGATAATTTACATGCATAATAAAGAATTGTGATGTTTGTGAATTATAACTTGTGGCAGTTCTTGCCATCGATAATACACCTCTTGTATGGTTTAAAGGATTGTCAAAATTATTCTTTCTAAATTCTCCAGGGATTGCTTTTCTTGTTTGCTTTACAATTCCCCCTTGAATCATAAAGTCTTTAATCACACGATGAAACTGTGAATTTTTAAAACTTTCATCTAAAATATAAGTTATATAGTTATTAACTGTATTTGGTGCTACATTTGGAAATAATTGAGCCTTCATTTCACCTAAATTTTTAACCTTTATGGTAATTACGGGATTATCATAATTTAAATATTCATAATAAGCTAAATCCTTTAATGTTTCTAAATCAATTTCTTGTTCTTCTAATTCTTCTTCTACTTCAGTTTCTTTTCCACATCCTATTAATGGAACTAAACATAAAACAATTAATAATAAACTAAATTTTTTCATCTGCCTTATCCTTTCAAGTTCTTTAGTCATTATAACAAATATTCTCATCAATTTATCTATTTATTCTATTCTTGTTATTTTTTTAAATTTCTCATGAATCAACTTGCTTGCAAGTTTAAATGTTTAAACACTACTTTTATAGTTTTTAACCCTTTAAATCATAAATTTTTTTAATTAATTGCATTAACTACTCGCTTTTTATATTTTTATATAAAATAAAGGTGAGGTGATAAGGTGAGTGTTTATTTTTATGGTTGTATTACTTTAGATGGGTTTTTAGCAGATAAAAACCATCAGTTAGACTGGCTACATGAAACTGGTAGTTCAGAAGAAACAACATATGAAGCTTTTTATAAAAAAATGGATGTGACAGTGATGGGTAAGAGAACCTATGATTACATTAAAAACATTCCTAATTTTGAAAAGTTCTATGCTGCAACAAAAAACTATGTTTTAACAAGTCATAAAGATGAAGTAAGTGATCAGTTTACGCCTATAAGTGGTGATATTGCTTCATTTATTTATTCGCTACCTCAAGATAAAAATATCTGGATTATTGGCGGTAATACTTTAGTGACACCACTACTTAATAGAGATTTGTTTGATTATTTAATTATTCAGATTGCACCAGTTATTCTTGGGGAAGGTGTTCCACTTTTTAAAGATATTACTAGAAACTTAAGGTATGAACTTGAATCTGTGTCAAAATATGGACAATTCGTAGAAATTGTATTTAAAAAGCGCTCGAAATGAGCGCTTTATTTCTTATTTGTATAGTTCAATTACTTCTTTTAAAACAATTTTTTCCCCATCAAAACTAACTTTTAAAATATAAGGCATTAAATCTTTAATCTGATTAAAATCTTCATATCCAAAGTCTGGTTCAAAGTGATGAAGAATTAAACTTAAGGCCGTCCCGTGAGTGCCAACGATTACTGTTTTATTTTGATTTTCTGCTAATAGGGCTAAGAATGCTTGAACATTTCTTTCTTGAGCTTCTCTTAAAGATTCACCTAATGGTAATTTATAATCAAAATCTAACCATTGTTTTTCTGCATAACAATCAAAATCATCAACCCAGGTTCCAACTGTTCTTTCTTTAAAATTCTCAACTACAACAATTTCCTTTTTTAAAGAATCCGCTAGAGGTTTAACTGTTTGATAAGCTCTTTCATATGGGCTTGAATAAACATTGTCAAAATGTGTACGCTTAAGTAATTTAGCGATATTATATGAATCTAGAAGACCTCTTTGACTTAGGTGTCTTCTTTCAGTTTTATTACGTAAATCTGGGATACCATGTCTAATAAAGTATACTGTTGTCATATTTTCTCCTTGATACTTTATACAATAAATCATTGATTAATTATATAAAGTAGTTTAAACACTTAGATTATCTAAAATGTTTATAACCTTCACAAAAACCCTTTAAAACAAATAAACCTTTTATCCTTGGAATGATTCTACAAGTAAAAGTATAACTGTGCTATCTTTTGGTACAATTTCATCGATTGAAACTTCACTATAAATACCGTCTACATAAACTGCGATATATTCACTATAATCAGACGGTGTTTGGTAGCCTTCAATATTTCTTAAAAACATACCAAAAGAAGTTTCTTCAATTTTAACTCTCATAAAATTATCTTTTATGATATCAACTAAGTTATCACCAAGTGTGAATGTAATATTTTTAGACTTGATTAAACTATAATCACTACCTATAATTTCAATTTTTATTTCCCCTGTGGTGCTTACTTCTTTTTTATCAAGCAAAAGATTTAAAGATATCGCAAGGATAATCATTCCAGTGATTAAAATGATGATTGTGCCTATTAATCTTGTCTTTTTCATAATAATACCTCGAAGAAAAATCATATGTATAATATTATAGCCCAAATATGCGTTTTTTGGATATAAAAAAACTATAGTTTTTTACTATAGTCATTTTTTCTTGATTGGATGTCTGATAATTGTTTTTAGTTTATCCGCTTCTACTTTTCTAGGATCTGATAAATTAATTTCATAGTGATAGCGATTATTAAAATCTATCATTTAAATACCTAATAGTTTTTAATTTCTTTGCATTCGTATTCAGTAAATTCTATCGCAGATTTAATTAACATAAGAGCGATTCTTTTTGCAGCATTTACTCCAATTTTAACAACTTGTCTTTTTAAATTCACTTCTGCTTTTTTAGTTTCATCAACTTTTAAGATGGCATTTGTTACTTTATTAACGCATCCCATGCAATCAATTCCGCTGTCTTTAGTCGTAATTACATTTATATTAAATAAAATAAAGATCTCACATGTTATTTATATCAAAGAAATTATCATCATCTTCATCTTCTTTGAATAGTTCTTTTAGATTAATGGCTTTTTCGTTTTTTGTCTTTACACCAAGTTTTCCTTTAGATAAGCCAACTTGGACAGTTTTTACATCTTGTGATAATTCATTTTCTACTGTATCACCTTCATTTTTTACAACAAACATACCAACGTTTACACGTTTTTTCTTCCTAAAAAACATTTATATATCCCCTTTTTATTTATTAATTACTGTTATATCCATGTTCTTTTGAGGTAAATACTTTTTTCCAATAGCCTTCTCTTATCAGTGCTTGTAATACTTTTTATTATTTTAATGATTTTAATACATCAAATATCTTCTTATAAATATAAATCATTCTTTCTTCAGTCACGTAATTGAGTGCCTCATCAAGCGTAAACCATCTTACACCACTATTTTCATCAACTTTCGTTACTAATTGTTCATTTTCATCAGCAACCAATAAATAAGCTAGGTTCATATGAATATGATCACCAACAAACTTACCATTTTTAATGTGATAAGGAACAAAGATGTTATCAAGTGATACAGGCTCATTTAATAATGGCTTAACATTTTTAACGCCTGTTTCTTCGGTTGCTTCACGAAGAACAACAGCAAGAAAATCTTCTATACCGTCGTTATGTCCTCCAACCCAACCCCATGATTTATAAATTAAATGATTAATAAATAACACTTTATCCTTCTTACTATTTGTAATAATTGCTGAGTTCGTAAAATGCGCCATAAGATTACTTCTTAAAAATGCATCTTCATTTCTACTGGCAAACTGGATCATTGCCTCTTTATCTATTTTTTCCTGTTCATTTTTTGGAATATAATTTTCAATTTCTTTTACTTTCATCATGTCCTCTTTCTTAGATAAATCGTGAAACTTTATAAATATTATTCACTATCAAACGTATAGTCATATGATTCAAATTCACCATTTACTTTTTCTTAAAGATATTCTTTATTGTTTTTTCATCATTTTTAATACCTAGTACTTTTTCAAGATCTTTAATGATTAGTTTTTTCATAGAAAAAGATGCTTGAATAACTTTTTCTATATCTGATACGATACCTTTCATATTTAGATCATGTAAGAATCTTGGAATAATTTGCCAAGATTATCCATACTTATCTTTTAACCATCCACAATTCTCTGATTCTTTAAAGCTTGATAACTTATGCCAATAACTATTTATCTCAGCTTGGTCTTCACAAATAACCATTAAAGAGAATGCTTCTGTAAAATGCTTTGTAAAGCTGTCATCACCAATTAATAATGGCTCTTTGAATAATTTGATTTGACTAATAAATGTTTTTTCTTCTTTATTTTCAAAACTTTGCATGAGGTCAAATTGAGGGAATATTTCTTGATAATAATTAATTGCATCTTTGGCAAATCCATGATGTTTTCCAGTAAATACTAAATATGGCATAACTAACGTTTCTTTATGGATTTTACTTGAATATCCAATGCACCATGATAAACCAAACTTATCTATAATCCACGCCTTTGGATGTTCTAATTCGAGTGGTTGAATGATTTTTTTCGCACCAACAACTAATTTTTTATAAATATCTTCTATTTCACTTCTAGCGTTTCTATTTAAGAATGGATTTACTAAGTAGGCAAGTGAGATAGCTTCTGTTAATTCAAAAGGCCCATTACCCATCAGCATGAATGTGAAATTCTTTATACTCATGAATCGTATCGTTGTTTCATATTCACTACCATGATGAAGTTCTAATTTTCGATGTTCTTTTACATCTTTAAATACTTCTTTATAAAAGTTAAATGCCTCAGTTGAATCTTTTTGTAGCCAAATGGATGTAATAACCTTTTGCATATAAATATCCTCCTACACTCAATTTATACACTTTCATTATAATCCTTAATCTAAAACACTACTGATAAGATGAATCAATATTTTTATTCTAAAACCTTTGTAATAATTGCATCTTGACGTTTCTCATCAAATAGTATTTCTACTTTTACATTTTTTGCAACTTCATCAAATAAAGGTCCACTAAAAACTTTAGTCTCTAATAGTTCTAATCTTTCTTCTACTTTAACAGATAGATCTCTTGATTGAATTCTAGAAAAATTACCTGAATAGATGTTTTTAATCACACCCTGATAAACTTTGTAGTTGTTGATATTTTTTTTAATTGAAACTGTTTTATAACAAAAGTATAAGATTACTGGAAGAAATGGAACTAAAACAACGAGATTAATCATTAAGAAAATGGATGCTGGATTATCAATTGTATCAATTCCAATTAAAAGATAAGCATTAAAAATTACAAATAATAAAAAATATACTGATGTTAATACGAATAAATTCATTTTATAATGTTGATATTTATTCGATTTTAAAATTTTTTCTTTCATATTTATCCCCTTTTGAAAAATAAGAAATGGTTCTACAGTTTGATTTTACCATA
Source organism: Acholeplasma hippikon (assembly GCF_900660755.1). NCBI lineage: Bacteria > Bacillati > Mycoplasmatota > Mollicutes > Acholeplasmatales > Acholeplasmataceae > Acholeplasma > Acholeplasma hippikon. The sequence goes on along the minus strand of NZ_LR215050.1, from coordinate 78,115 downwards.
ATACTTTTTTAAATATTGATTTACTTATAAATGCAAAAAAAAATGCCATCACTTACGATGACATATATTTTACTTAAGATGTCTTGCTGTAAATGAAATGCTACAAACTTTCCACTTGATGTGTTGATTTTACTACTAAACATATAACGATTCCTAAAATTTGAATGAATACTTAGTCATGGATTCTACTTAATTACATTAATCTATTATATCTTTAGGAATAAATGGTTCCACTTTTAATTCTTCCAATTTGCTAATCATAAAATTTGGCCCTTTAAAAAATTGTGTGGTATACCACACTATAATGGATAGGTATATTGTTACCACACAATAATTTATATATCTTAAAATTTAAAATAACTTGAATTTCATTAAATTTAATTACTCTCCAAGACTCATATCTGGATTGTCCACCTAAATAATTCTTTTTCACCATTAGTAAAGATATGCTTTTATGTCTTTAGTTTATGCCTATTCAACCAATCTCACATGCAATAGTTTAGGAAATGTTAAGTAGTATATTGGAATTACTAATAGATTTAGTATAATTATAACTATTAATGATCCTATATGGATAAACCATAAATCAATCCAATAACCACTAATGAAGTAAATAATCACATGGCCAAGGATGGTTAACACAAACGCAATCACAATTTGTTTAAGTGATATCCAAAGATTAGATAAGAACATGTTTGTAATAATCTTTCCTTTTGAGTTAAAGAAGATATTCTCGATGAACAACACACTTTTCAAATCATCAAATCTTAAGAATAAAAAGAATACCATTAATAATGAAATAACAATAAAGAAGAATATCAGTGTATTTTGAATCATTGTAATGAGTGGGGAGAATAAATTAATAATTTGGTTTGTTTTCAGCAACTTATAGTTAGGTTGAGTGAATGAATGATTGATGATTGCAGTATCTAATGAATCAATATCTTTATCCATCATGTATATGATTCTAGGATATACATCATCAAATATGCCTAAAGAATTATTTATATTTAGATATGTCTCAAAATCCGATAATATGGTCATTGTTAAATCAATAGCATCATCATCAGATTGATCAAATAGTATACTCTTGAATTGTGTTGTCTCAAAGTAACCCACAACATCAACTTCAATAAATTCAAATCCGAATACATCAGTCGTTATATACATGGTTTGAATTGTATTTTGAAGAGGATATAATTGGTTAAATAATTCTTTAGATAGTAATAGACCACTATGATTGTTTGAAAAATAATTAATCTCAATATATTGTAAATAATGCATGCCAACATAAAATTCTATATAATCTGTAAAATCAATACTATAACCACCAACTTGACCAAACTCACTTGTTGAACCATATAATGTATCACTAATAATGATACTTGACGAAACATTGGTGTTAATGCGACTTTCCAAATGGGAAGATCTCATACTTATTATATTTTCATATTCGGTTAAATCTTCAGTTTTTATCGAATATGATTCATATTCTATAAATCCATTTGCAGGCATATTTGAATATTTGAAGTTTAAATCAGCATTGACAAATAGAAGAATCAAATTGAAAAAAGATAGGAAAATAACTGATATAAAAGTTATTCTACCAATCAACTTATTACTCCATTTTGGATATAGAGATAGTTTATGAATTTGTTTAATTGACATCGACAAGTTTACCACGTTCAATTTTAACTATCCTATCATAATAATGATCAAAATTGTTGCTATGTGTGACCATAATCACTGTGAGATTATATAAGTTTCTTAAACGACTTATACTTTTAATGACAATATCAGCATGAGTTGGATCTAAATTACCGGTTGGTTCATCAATGACAAGAATCTTCCCATCCGAGATAATAGCACGAGCTAGACTGACTCTTGTTTTTTCACCACCAGATAATATATTGACATTACTATACTTTTTATCAAGCATGTTTAATTCTTTAAGTATATTGTCAAGATCCGGTTTAGTGACTTTAAGTCCTTTATTCACCAAAGGCATGATAATATTTTCATAAACATTCAAATAAGGAATTAAAAATGGCGTTTGAAACATATAGGAAAAAGACTTTCTATATTGCTTGATGTATTTATCACCAAGTGAGATGCCATCAAAGATATAAGTTCCTTCATAATCTTGATCCAACATACCGATTATATTTATTAATGTCGTTTTGCCTGAACCAGAAGGACCCTTGATGGCGATAAATTCCCCTTCATTGATGACTAATTCAGCATTATTGAATATATTAAGTTCACCGTAACTTTTATTTTTGATTTTAATATGTATCATTCTGAACTCCTTAATAAGATTTCAAGTCTTTTTTCACGAATAACACGTTTTAATCTAGCATTGATACTGAAAGTGAAGAATGTCATATAAATGACTATCAGTATTACAAAAAATAATGGTATATAGAATATATTTACTGGAATTATTGAATATGAAACTATAATTCCTAAGATGGTTATTGGTGCTGTCATTACAAGAAATTCCAAAATAAATTGATTGAATATATTTTTATTTGATGCGAAAAATATGTTCCTAATAATGATTTCATCAAAGCGCTTATCAAGCTGATATCTTAATAAGAAATTGAAAACTATTAAGCAGAAAATGACTGGTAATAAAGTAATCATTGTATATAAAATCATGAAGATATCATATTTAGATATGTAGTCAGATTTAAGATAAGTTGATGATCCAGTAAATGAAACATTATTGATATAATTCCAACGATTCTTACTTTGAAGATAATTTTCAAGGTTACTATTATCTTTTAACAAGTACACATCTCCATCATCAATAAATGGAACAATCTTGAAACTGACAATTGGGTCATAAGATTTCATAATGAATGGATTTATCGGAAATACTAACTCGCCATTATCAAGGTTATTAATAGTCTCCGAATTAGAATATAAAACATTAGTTTCAAAAGTTTTTTTTGAATCTATTTGGATAAAAACTAATTCTCCATCATAAACCGGTAATCCAACTTCAATCCCTTTTTTTGTTGTAAGTACTACTTGAATGTATTGGCCATCAACTTCTTCATAAGTAATTTTATATATAATATTACCCTGTTCATCATTTACATATGATATAGTTTCATCTTCAGGATTGATAAGGATGATATCAAAATCATCATAGAATGAAGCTTGACGCTCCATTCTATGATGTTGACTTGCAAAACTAAAAATAATTAACGAAGAATAAATGGTCAAAAGACTATAAATCAATAGTATTGAAAGAGTATTTAATTTATAAAAACGGATTGATTTTATTGTTTTATGCATAATCAATTTAAGCTGAATGTACCGAAAGAATACACACCAGATACGGTATCACCAAATGTATCATTTGTATATACAAAAGTGTCTAAATCAAAAAGATACTTATAAGCTGTGTAATTAGTCTTAACTGTACTAGCTTCCTCTTGCCACCACCATAAAATATTTTCATATCTATAAGATTTTTTTACTTTATATCTAACATAAACCGCTACTTTACCATATGCAAAGTATAGTTGATCTGATGGAATAACATCTAGGTTGAAATCATAAGTTAATGTGTTAGAAGTAATTTGGGATTCAGTATAGACGGTTGTAGTTGAAAGAGTCAATGAGTGATTAGTAGATTGACTTACTTCTGCTGTACCCATATCACCTAGAGATAAACCAAGTTTAGCGACACTTGTTTGGCCAATTGTGGTCGAAACTGTTACAGATACTTGGTTTTCAAGTGTCATAGCATCGTATTGGGTATGTTGCATATTTAATATTTGCGCCTTTGTTTTATAACCACCAGTATAATTATGAACAAGCCTAAATTCAAGTTTAATATCATCACCAATTTCGACTTTATCATGTTTACCTATGATTCCGATTTTATAATATGGACCAGTGTAGACTTTATTTTTGTGAGTGGAATAATCATTTAATACTGCGGTCCAATCATACACTTGACCCAATTGTGGATCCACACTTGCTGTAGCATATACAAAGTTGTTATTCCCTAGAAGGAAGACCATCATAATAAGCATATCAAGACTGATAAGATAGATACTTTTTTCATTTTACTTCTCCATCGTATAATAGTAATGTAGTTTTGAGTCAGTGCTCAATTACTATTATTGTTTTTTAAGTTTTTGTCCTAGTGTTATAATCTAAGTATAGATATAACTGGGTAATGCGATATTTCCCCTTGCACATTATGGTGCTTTAAAAGCGTGTGAACCCGCTTGATTGACTTACTTACCGGTTGCTATTATATCTACTTTACCATCATTATATAACTCTTAGAAATAAGTTTCAAATGATTTAATATATAAGTCTATATGATATTTTAATCCAATAAAAGTTTTGAAGCGCTAGTTTAATACATCTATAGCCATATGTTTTGTTACTAGTTTCAAAGATTTCTGAAATAAGTATCTTAAAATCGTGAAATTTATCAGTCTCATTTTGGTGTTCATAATAATAGTAAACAGACTTTGAAAGTCCTGATATTAGAAGTAAATCTTTTAATGTATATTTTCGCCTTAGTTCCTTAGCTACTTGGTATTTTTGTTTGTTTCTGTTTTTTAATTAAGGTGATGAGTTTTTTATGTATTCATTTATCAAATAGGAACATTGATGAGATTGTATTAGCTGATGAATTAAATAATAAACCTATACTATTTGGAACATTTAATTTTATTCAAACTCGGCTTAATATAGATGTTATGTGGCAAATCATTATAATTTAACTCGAATAGCCTTTCTTTAACCCTTAGTAAAAAGGCAATATTTATCGAGTAGCCTTTATTCAACCCTCAATTAAAGTTACTAATAAATTTATAATTTCATCTAAAATTTAAAAATATAGGGATTTTTTATAAAAGTTTCCTTTCCTTCTCAATGCTACTTCAAACATATATCAACAATACTTCAAAAGCATAAAAAATGCCACACCGAAGTGTAGCATTATTTAATTCCACGATGTCTTGCTGTAAATGAAATGCTACAAACTTTCAACTTGGTGTGTTCATTTTGCAACATTTTTAATATCCCTTGTGTTCAAAATGCTACAAACTTTCAATTTGGTGTGTCCATTTTGCAACAAGCCAAATAGTGTCTGTGTTCATTTTGCTACACAACTAGACAAAACATTATATGCTTCTATTATAGCCTTATAAGAGTATTTTTGCAATCCTCGAGTTTGCTTGTTTTTTATCATAATTTATACAGTATTTAATCTTAATTTTCCTTACCAAATCTGACATCTTGAAACTCCTATAATTTAAATAATTTGTCTGTCTCTACTAAGGTTTTATGATTATACATTTCATTATAAAATCTTCTATCTAGATTTATAAGTAATTCAGATTTAAATTTATATAATTCATTAATAGTTGTATTGCAATAAGTATTCAAAAAAGCTTGTTCTATAAGATGTATTACCATTTTAATATTTTTCTTTTCTACTGTATTAAATATTTTTGATAAGTTACTTCTTGTCCATTCCTTATCTTTAGACAGTGCAGTTTTGATACTATTGTCAGATTGAATAGGTAAAATATTATTTATAAATTTTCCCATAATACTAGCTACATTATCTGCTAATTGAATGGATAAATTGTTTTTACTATCAATAAACTCAAGATCAATATCTGCTTTCTTAAAATAGTAATCCATATATTTTTGAACAGTCTCTATATTGTCATGATATATTTTAAAACTACTATTGCTTGACCCATTATTTAACTTATAAAGTAATATTGTTTCACCTAAAGCAGTCAAATTTACAATGTTGTTTCGACTCTTTTTGTCTATCCTTATACTCTCAGCGACAATATCATCTTTTAGCATTTCTATATAGCCTTCTCCTTGATCATAAAATGCTTTTACCAAACCAACAAACTCATCTCTGATGTGAATTTCTAACTCACACGTAATACATTCCTTATAATCATAACTTATTACATATTCAATAAATTTTTTTATATTCTCTTTTGTCTTATAGTTTATAGTATTAATAAATATACCTAAGAATACCTCATCTATCTTTATTAAGAACTCGTTAAACTTCATAAAGTCATTAGGATAAAGATCTTTGAAAGGTATTCCTAACAACCATACTAAAAAGTTGGTTAAAATAAAAAACTTTTTATCATAAATAGTTATAAGTAAATTACTACCATGTATAAAATCATTAATAAATTCATTTAACAGAGGATTGTTTGCCCGTGTTAATAAATCGGACCCTTTGATCTCTTTAGATTCATTGTTTGGATATAATATGTTTAAGTATTTTTCTTTAAATTTTCGATATTTGTTTGTTATCTCATCATCTTCTATATATCCTACAAGAATAAAATATCTTTGTTCATTGTAATTGAGTTTATTTTCTTTTAATTTAATTTCCCCTGTATTTCTAGATTCATCAAAATATATTTTTGTATGATTCATACTTCACCTCATTTAGATACATCAACTTCAGCATTAACCTATTATCCTTTAAAAATATTCTCTCTATGCCATTGCATAAAGTCGCTTCTTGGAAGTGAACTGATTATTGTTTGAGTCAAATAAATCTATGAAGTCTGTTTCAGTTAGCTCAATAGCACTTTGCTCATCTACACCATGATATGCATATACAGTTTGAAATGTAGCTATTGTAAGAAGTATCAAAAATACAAACAAAGCTACTGTAATTTTTTTTAATATTTTCATATATTTCATCTCCTAAAATATCTTTTATAAATCAAAAATATACTAATTGGGATCATTAACAAACAAAATAATGATGCTAAGAAAATCCATTTATAATTTTCATCACCGGTTGATTGTATTTCAAATCCTAAGTTAAAACCTATTATTGATCCTGCTAATAAAAACAGGCATCCTATTGTTGTTTCTAAAATAATCCATTTTTCTGCTTTACTTTTCTTTCTCATTTCTTTGTACTCCCCTTTCTACGTTTTTAACTATTGTTTAGTTATTGTAATTACCAGTAGAATTTTAAAAAATTTATATCACATTTTCCCCTTGAATTAGATTAATACAATTGTATGGTTCCACTAATGTTTGATATTCATATAAATCTATCCATAATAGTAAAAAAATCTTTTATTACTGTATCTTTAGCTTCTAATAAATCTGGAAATTTTGTTCCTGGTCTAAAAGGATTTTCTCTCATTTCTAAATCAAACTTATTAATTTCTTTAACTTCAAATTCATTATTAAAGTTAAAATCCCATTGATGATAATCTTGATAATTTGTACAAGCCATAATAACTTTGTGTAACTGTAAAAAGGTAATGTTTACTGGTAAAATCGCAACAAAATATAATCCTTTAGGATATATTTCTTCTACGTTGTTCATCTCTATTTTTAACCTGAAATTCATACAATCCACCTACTTATTTATATTTGTTAATATAAATACTTTTTAATACTTTCTGGAACTATTGTTTTTACTTTAAATAGTTCTTTTATTTTTATGTGGGTCCATATGATTGCGTCTATTTCAATAGATTGATTTAAGTAGTTAATATCTTCTTTTTCATCTAATGTTCCACTTGGCATATTATAGGTATTAAAATCATTGTTCCAATTATCTAATGTTTCTTTTGATTCATTTAAATTGTGCTTAACTGAGTACGCTTGATAAGCATGTCTGCACTCATGAAAACAAGTAACCATTACTTCGATCCATGGAACTTTTGTTAACCAATCTTCATTAAATATTATTTCATAATCTTTATGTCTAAAGACTGCTGTTAATTCATTATTAGGTAACTCGTTTGAATTAGCAAAATATATACTTGGCTCAGGTATATCTAATATATTTGATGCAATTTTTATTCCTTTTAGTGCAATTTCTAAGTTGTTCATTTACTAAAATCACCATTTATCTAATTACATAAGTTTATCTTCTCAAATATTTTCTTCGTTTTCTATATCTATTATTCTCGTGAGTCTTTAACGTTCTATCTTCTGTCCTTCTAGTGGATAAAGAAAATATAGATGGAATGAGTATAGATCCTAAAACAACAGTTATTAAGTTTAGTATTAAACTAAAAGAATGATTATTTGAAAAATCTAGACCTATTTCAAAAAGATAAATTAATCCTATTACGGATGATATTACAGTTAGAATTAATATGTGTGATAACTTTGGCCTGTAACTTTTAATCTTTTTGTTTATATGCATAAACCATGTTATATAGAGGTAGACGCTTAAAAGCAAGGAATTAAAATATAAAATTGGAAATAGTATTGTTAATGTGTTTGAATATGAGTTTGCCGTTAAATATATAGTTTCAACTATTGTGTGCAAATTAGTATTCCAACCAAAGATAAATATAATAATTAATTGAATATTAAATATTGCTCCTATTGAGGTTACCATTAAAGCTGTTGATTTTATATTTTTATTTCTTGCCATAAAAATTATTTTGATAATAGCCCATGATGTAGTGATAAGCAGATATGTAACTAACCCATTTATAGCAGTACTTCTTAATCCAATTAAAATGGGAACAAATATTACTAATGTAACAATTGCCACAGCAAAAATAAATAACATAATTACGGCCAGTACTAAAGAAGTCTTTTTAGACTTGCTTGTAGTTATCTTTAATTCCTCTTCTATTTTCTCTCCAGTTTTCATACCTAATTTAAATACTTTTTGAAATTGCTTATTCCTTATTGCTGTTTCAAAACTAGCCGCTCCATTAAGTAGAACTACTATTGAATTAATTACAAATATTGTTAGGAAGATAATTCTTAACACAATTAATCAACTCACTTTTCAAATATCTTTTATTATATAAATTATACACTACCTGGATAACAAAAAAAAGGACAATCTAGATTAAGTTCTAGACTGCCCTTCTGCATTAATATTTTTTGAAATACTTATAACTGATTCAATTATTTTATTTATTACTTCTTCTGGTAAGTTAATATTATTTTCTTTTAGATAGATACTAATATTTGCGATCACGTATTTTTTCTTCTGATCACCCTTTTTATAATTAGCTTCTGCAATAATACAAAGCTCTTTTATTCTAGTTTCTACCTTAAGATATGATTCATAATACTTTTTAGCTTTAGCATTTCTCTTTGATAGATATCCTAATGCTGCAGAGATAATTGATAACACTATACTTATAATGGTTGTTACTAATTCTGGATTACTCATCTTTTTTACCATCCTTATTTAAGACTTCTAAAACATTTTTAATAACTGTTGGAACTTTAAGACCTGCAAGTGTTGAGTTTTCTAATATACTTACACCCTCCATTGAAATGAAGGCAATGATTGCTCCATCTCTAATAAACGAAGTTGTAAGTATAATATCTAGCTGCTGAGACATTGCTATTAAGAATAAAATAAATATTTTTTTAGATAAACTTTTAATACCTGCAGCACTACTTAGTCTGCCACTTTCTGTTTTCTTACTTTTCTTAAATACTACTGCAAGTAATAGACCACTTAAAAAATTAATACTCATTAATACATTTAGTGCAATCATCAAACTATCAAACCCTCCAAAAAGGTATGAAAAAAAGGACCCTAACGTCCCTACCATGAATAAAGCACTATACTTGTACTTCATTATTATCATCCTTTAAATATTTATCTTTAATCTCACTTATTAATTTAAAAGGCTCCTGAGATGAAGTAGTCAATACTTTGTAGACATAAAAAATTATTTAAACCTCAATTCAGTTCTATACTGTATTGGGGTTTTATATCTTAATGAGTATGCTAATCTTTCATTATTGAAATACTCAACATACTTTTTTATAATCTCTAATGGATTATCACTGTGATAAAAATTATAGTCATATTTAAGTTCATCTTTGATCCAACCATTTAGGGATTCAATAATTGGATTATCTGTAGGGGTTGCTATTCTCGACATTGATCTTTTTATGGTATGATTAAATAAAGAGTTGAATCCTCTTGAGGTATATATTGCTCCTTGATCAGAATGCACAATCGTGTCAAGGTTCATATATCCTCTTTTTTGTTTTTGTCTTAAAAAGTTTTTTGCAGCTGTATAGTGATTTGAAGGACTTGCACCATAATTACTGCGTCTAATATCGTAAGATATAATCGTATGATCAAATAAATCAATATATAGATTCCAGTCATATTTACCACTTTTATGCGTTAGTATTGTTGTATCTGTACATACTTTCTCAAATGGACGACTTGTATGAAAATCATGTAGTAAATTAGGATATATCTCGTGTTCTTTTCCGGACTTGTGGCGCTTCATTCTTGCTTTTGAACGAATACCTAATAATTTACAGCACTGATGGCATAAAAGGTCTGAAAAGTATCGTTTTGTTTTATTCCTAATATGCTCCGCTCTATGTTTATAACCCCATACTTTATGCTTCTTATAACTTTCTTTGATTTCTTCGATTAACCATAATCTGTTAATTTGGTACCTGTTTAAGGTACCTTTTCTTTTTATCCATTTATAATATCCTGATCGTGATACACCCATATATATACATAAATTTTCAATATTCATTTCTTTACTTAATAAAGCTATGATTTCGTATTCGCTTTGGATTTTCTTCTTAACTTTATTTCCATCACCTCCTCGGTTGTGTATCCTTTTTTTAAACGTTCATTCTCTATTCTTAATTTCATGTTTTCATATTGGAGTTGTTCTAATTCTGTTAGGTTTTTCTTTAGCATAAATTTAGAAAGTGGATTCCCTGGCTTTCTCTTATTCTCTAGTGCATCTATGCCACCTTCATTATATTTTCTGACCCATGTTGAAATCATTCCGTTAGATATATTATTCTTTCTTCCTAATTCCAGTGCACTACATTCGCCCGATAGAACCAGCTTAACATATTCATACTTAGCTTCTTTACTCCAGTATCGTGATTCAGTCTTATTCTTAACACCTTTTGGTCTTCCCATAGTTATGCCTCCTTTTACTTAAATTATACAAAAAAAGATGCTAGTAGTTTTTTGTGTCTACTAACATCTTACTATTTCACTGAGAGCCTTGTTTTTTCGTCTTCTAAATATGGCCATAATGACCTCCTGTTCCATCAACTTTAATAACAACTAAAGGTCAGTAAGTTTTTTGTTTTTATCTTCTTCTCTAGCTTTATTATATGATTCAAATACTCTGTTTTTAAATTCTTTATATGTGAATCTTGATTTATGTTTCTTAAATATCATTTTATAAATTTTATTTAAATAGGTGTTTTTTGTATATATCGTTCTAGAAATTAACTGTATTAAATAAGTGAGTATTATAGCAATGACAGCATAACCAAAATAACCAGTATCAATTTTTCCATTTATACAAGTACTTATAATAAAATATGCTAAAACGGATAAAAATGATATATCAATTGTGTTTGCAGTTAAATTAACTGTTTTTAACTCATGAGAATATACAGAAACATCTATATCAAAATCATCATTATCTATTTTACCTTTATTTTTATAAGTCAAGGTTACAACGATCCCATGATATTCAACTTTTAAGTCATTATCACTTACAACCTTTAACAAATATTCTCTATAAAGTGATTCACTATTTTTCATTGATATTAAGTCATAATTTAAACCAATATATAGCTCTCGTGGTTTATCTCTATATAAATAAAGATCCCCCATATAATCATTGCTATCTGAACTTCCTGTATATTGAATTTGAGATCCTTTTATTTTTTCGATTTGAAAATACTTGTTATTATCACAAGTTATCTTAATCATTTTGTTCCTTAACTTATCAGCAATTTCTACCCTATCTAGTCCACTAAAAATTTCGCTAGTTAGATTGGATTCCTGCCATCTATTAAAACTATATAGATATCTTTTCCCAATATCTCTACTGTCACTAATTAACTCAAATTTTAACAATATAACCACCTATCTTTCATAGTTTATTATACCATATTTTCAAAGTCTAATTTATATCTATTTAGAACTGCATAAGCAATTATTAATGCAACAGTACCATCAATTCTTTTATATATTGAATTAAGCTTTGAAGGTTGGATGTTTCCATTAACATCTACTTTAGCTTGAGTATTTGATAAACACCATTTAAGTATTGGATTGTTGTTATAAATGACGTTATCATTCTTTAAATCAGCTTCTAGTTGTTTCATCGGTTCAGATAGAGTGTATACTCCCTGTCTTATCTTTTCCATGTTAAATCCGAGTTCTTCCATTTCTTTGGTCCAATATTGACTATTTCATGGATCATAGCCAACCCATAGTGGCCTAATTTGATAAGTCCTTATCTTTTTGTTACAACTTATTGTAGCCTATCCAAAATATAAGTTTTTTCAAAAACAAGGTTACTTCTCATTTCGAGAAAATTAAGGAAGATTCTCATATTACATTACAAATGAAAAACATTGAAGAGTTAATTAATGAAACTAAACCATAAGCATATAATGGCGTTTAACTACGATGGTGGTTTTAGGTTGTTTATGAAACAATTAAAGAATATCAATGATTATGAAGCTAAACAGATATTCTTAAGTGTTGTAGCAACTGATAGAGAAAATCTCAATATAATATTAAAGTTATCTAATCAATCAGATCTAGATATAGACTACTATGTGGTACTACAATCAAATCCGATTTATGAAGGTTCATATGATTTTATACAAACAAGACTAAACTTAAATATAAATTGGAAATTATTTTTAACTTAAATACGAATAGCCTTTCAAATGTAATCTCGAATACCCTTTTAAATGAAATGATTAAAAACATTAAATGAACACGAATACCCTTTTAAATCAAAAATAAAACGACGTACCAACTACTGGTAAAAGTCGTTTTTTTTCTTTATATTTCTTTTTATGTACTTTTTAATTTTCTTATTGTTTTATACTATTAATTAAACAAATGGCTTTGTCAGGCTTATAACTCCATTATATATAAATAAAAAATGCCACACCGAGGTGTAGCATTATTTAATTCCACGATGGCGTCTGAAGAGGGATTCGAACCCCCGACCGATAGCTTAGAAGGCTATTGCTCTATCCAGCTGAGCTATTCAGACACGTTCATTCAGCACATACAATTATACAAAAGTTTGTGCTGAATGTAAAGCCTTTTTTTTACTTTTTTTCGTTTTAATTAATTATTAAATTGGGAGTTATACAATTCGGCATAAAACCCATTTTGTTGTAATAATTCGTTGTGATTTCCTTGTTCAATGATGTTTCCATCCTTCATCACAAAGATCACATCTGCATTCTTAATTGTTGATAAACGGTGTGCAATAACAAAGGCAGTTCTTCCCTTCATTAGGCGATCCATCGCTGTTTGAATTAAAATTTCTGTACGCGTGTCAACTGATGAAGTTGCTTCATCTAAAATTAACATTGGTTTGTTCGCAAGCATTGCACGAGAAATTGTAATTAACTGACGTTGACCTTGTGAAATATTTAAGCCATCTTCATTAAGCATGAACTTATATCCGTCCGGTAATGACTTAATAAAATGATCAGTTTGTGCAGCGATTGCAGCTTCTATAACTTCTTCAGGTGACTTATCGATTGAACCATAACGAATGTTTTCTTCGATTGTGCCTTCAAAAATCCAAGTATCTTGTAATACCATACCGAAGTAACTTCTTACTTCATCACGGCTCATGTCTTTAATATCAACACCGTCAATTGTAATCTTTCCACCAGTTGTTTCATAGAAACGCATTAATAGATTAACCATTGTTGTCTTACCGGCTCCGGTTGGTCCAACGATTGCTACCATCTGACCAGGTTTAATATCGGCAGAGAAACCTTTAATAACTTCAGTTCCAGGCACATATGAGAATTGAACATTTTCAAATTTAACATGACCCTTAACTTCTTTTAATTGTTTTTGTTTCTTTGTTTCATCTGGTTCTGATTCTGCATTTAATAATTGGAAGATACGTTCAGCAGATGCTGCTGTTTGTTGAAGCACTGATGCGGATTGACCAATTGATTGGATTGGTTGTGCTACTTGACGTGTGTATTGAATATAGGTAAGAATAAACCCACTTAATAAAGCGCCAGTTGCGACTAAGTAACCACCATACATTGCAATTGCAATATAGGCAAGGTTTGTAAAGAAGAATTGAACTGGAATCATAATTCCTGAAATAAATTGGCTCTTCCATGATGTTTCAAAGATACGATCATTGATTTCATCAAATTCTTTCTTCGCTCTTTCTTGATAGTTAAATACTTTTACAACATTATGACCGTTGAATACTTCTTCAACGTGACCATTCATATCACCATTATTCTTAGCTGCTTGTCTGAAGAACTTTTGACTAAGTTTAACAAAACGTCCAGCAACATATAATGAAACGAATACTGAAACGCTGGCGATAATTGCTAAGTCCCAACGTAGGACGAACATAATGACTAAAATACTTGTAACTAACGCAAATGATCTAAAAATTTCTGAAATACTTTGTGTTAGTGTTTGGCTAATTGTATCGACATCATTTGTCATTCTACTTAAGATATCACCAAATTTATATTTATCAAAGTAACTTAATGGTAAGGTATTAATCTTATCTGCTAAGTCAACACGCATACGATAAGTCATCTTTTGTGTAATACCGATTAATAGATAACCTTGTAAGTAGTTCAATGATGAAGAAATCGCTGCTGAAACTAGTGCTAATGTTAAGCTTTGGTATAATCCTAAGTTTAAGAATCCACCAAATAATGACACCACATCACTTTGACCTTTCCAAATATATTCAATACTTGTTAAGGCAGCACCAGCAAAGATTGGTGTTGTTGTTGATGTTAACCCTGCAATAATTGCTGAAATTGCTGCAAGGATAATTAATGGCCATGAGTTACTTAGGTATGAACCTAATTGTCTCATTGTGCCTTTAAAGTCTTTTGGTTTTTGAGGAACTCGTCCATGGGCTTTGTTCATAGTCCTAACTCCTCCTTAGATAATTGTGATTGAGCAATTTCTAAGTATACTTCACAATTCTTAATTAATTCATCATGTGTACCAATACCTACAACATTACCCTTATCTAAAACGATAATTTGGTCGGCATGACGAATCGTATTAATACGTTGTGCAACAACGATGATTGTTGCGTGAATATGTTTAGCTAATTCAGAACGTAGTTTTTTATCTGTTTTATAATCTAGTGCTGAGAATGAATCATCAAAAATATAAATTTCTGGATTTTTAGCAATTGCTCTTGCGATACTTAAACGTTGACGCTGTCCGCCTGAAACGTTTGTACCACCTTGGTTAATTTCACTATCATATTTCATTTCAAAGTTTTCAATGAAACTTTCAGCTTGCGCAATTTGTGCAGCTTTCTTAACTAATGCTTCATCAAGTACTTCTTGACCAAATCCAATATTTGATTTAATCGTTCCTTTGAATAAAATACCTTTTTGTGGAACATAACCAATATGTTTCATATAATCATTGATTTTAATATTTCTAATATCAATACCATCAACTTTAATTGCCCCACCTGTTACATCATAGAATCTTGGAATGAGGTTAATTAATGTTGATTTACCTGAACCTGTAGAACCAATGATTGCAGTCATCTTACCTGGTTCAGCTTTAAATGATACGTGGTTTAAAATTGGTTGATCTGCATCTGGATATTGGAACGATACATCATCAAACTCAATTTCACCTTGAATTTTTTCAGGTAGTTCTTCTGGTTCATATGCTTCAGTAATGGTTAAGAACTCATCAATAACATCCATTACACGGTTAGCAGAAATTGCAGCACGTGGTAACATCATGATTGTTGTTGTAATCATCATGAAGTTCATAATCGTTTGTGAACCATATTGAATAAGTGTTGATAATTGTCCTGCAGATAGTGTGCTTCCTGCAAATAAGAATCCACCTTTAATTGAAAAATAAATAATAGATGCGGTAATTAATTGCATCACAAAACCCATTGTTGGCCACATTGCAGTGAACCAGCGGTTAACAAAGACATTAATATCATAAGACTCTTTAGCAACAGCTTTAGTCTTTTTTGCTTGAACATCTTGTGTGTTAAATGCACGGACAACACGTAAACCACTTAAGTTTTCTCTTGTTACTAAGTTTAATTTATCCACTAATACTTGGATCTTTTTAAACTTGTTATAAGTGATTGCCCAGATTGAACCCACAACTGTAAATACGGCTAAAACACCAAATAGTAAAACTGTTGATAACTGTGGATGCACTAAAAATGCCATCACAATTGCACCAATCCCCATGATTGGTTGCATAATAACCGAACGAAGTAACATGTTCACAGTACTTTGAAGTGATGTAATATCGTTTGTTATTCTTGTAATTAAAGATGAAGTTGTAAACTTATCTACTTCTGTCATAGAGAATTTTTGAACTTTTTCATACATTGCATTGCGAATATCTCTTGCGTAATTTGAAGAAGTTCTAGCTTCCATATAACCTGATGTAATAATTGCTACAATACCAACGACTGTGGCAAGTAACATTAATCCACCATATATCCAAATATCACTAAAATCTCTTAGTTCAGGTGCTACTTCAAGTTGTCTTATCATACTATCAATTAATGACCCTTGTAAATTAGGGACGATAAGGTTTAGAAACGCTCTAATAGCAACTAATACAAAAATTGTAATAACACTTATGATATAAGGTTTTAAATATCTAAATGATTTAAACATTTTTCATACTTCTTTCTATTTTTAACTATCGTTAATTATATCAAAAAGAAAGCCATTTAGGACTTTAAATGACTTTCTTGAGTGCGTTTGTAAAATAATTCTTAATTTGTTCGAGTTCTTCTCTTCTTTTTCCGTGAACTTTATCGATTAAATCACTTAAATGATTTATCTTATGGAGAAAGTAATCTTTTGCCTCTAACTTATTATATAAATGCTTACCAGTATATATTTCTTCATCTGTTAAAGTCATCATGCCTTTTTTTACTTTGATAAACACATAGTAAAAACCATCATAAATAACATACTCATCTAAGATTTCATATCCATTTTCTAATAGATACTGTCTTAAAACTTCTTGTTTTTCATTTGCCCCTAAAAGATAGGTTGCATCTTGTACTTTTGATTCTTTTAAAATATCTGTTATTAACTTTGAACCCATCCCCGTAATGATTGCTAGGTCAAAGTGTTCATTTACTTTTTTAAAACCGTCAGATAAGTAGAATTTAACTGGATAACCAACTAGATTTTTCTTCGCACTTTCTAATGGACCTTTTCCAATATCGGTTGCAATCCCTTCTTTAATGTAGCCTTTATCCAAGGCATACTTTAAAACATACCCATGATCACAACCAATATCTGCTACAACATCATAACCTTTTGTAAGTTCAACAATTAAATCAATTCTGTTCATTATTTTCTTGCAACATAGAATTCTTTTAATTTGTTTTGACGTTGTGGAGATCTTAATTTTCTTAAAGCTTTGGCTTCAATTTGACGGATACGTTCTCTTGTAACCCCAAACTCGCGACCAACTTCTTCTAATGTATGTGTCTTACCATCAAGTAGACCATAACGAAGGCGTAATACTTTTTCTTCTCTATCAGTTAATGTTTCTAAGACTTCATCTAAAGTCTTTTTAACCATTTCTTGCATCATATAATCATGCGGATTTAATGCATTAGGGTCACTAATGAAGTCTCCTAATGATGAGTCTTCTTCTTCACCAACTGGTGCTTCTAAAGAGATTGGTTCTTTAGCAATACGTTGAATGTTTTGAACTTTTTCAGGGCTAATTCCCATCTTTTCAGCAACTTCTTCAACGGTTGCTTCTCTACCTAATTCTTGAACTAATTGGCGTTGAATACGAATCATCTTATTAATTGTTTCTACCATATGAACTGGGATACGAATTGTTCTTGCTTGGTCTGCAACAGCACGTGTGATTGCTTGACGAATCCACCATGTTGCGTATGTTGAGAACTTAAATCCTTTTTCATAATCAAACTTATCAACTGCACGCATTAATCCCATGTTACCTTCTTGGATTAAGTCTAGGAATAATAAACCACGTTGTGTATACTTTTTCGCAATTGAAACAACTAAACGATAGTTAGCTTCAACTAAACGTTCTTTAGCAATATGAGCCTTTCTAACTGCTTCTTCAAGTTCGAATACATCTTCTGGTGAAAGTTGGATTTCACCTTTCTTATATGATTCTAATTGATCAGCTGCAACTCTACCGTTAGATACCCAAATTGCATATTTTCTTTCATCATCGATATTAAGTAGAGGGATTTGTCCAATTTCTTTTAAGTACATACGTACAGGATCATCAACTTTAATTGATGAAACGATTTGTTCAATATTTAATAATTCTTCTTCTTTGATATCTTCAACTTCTAATGATGAAAGTGAGAATTCATCTGGTTCATCGATTTCTTCATCATCTTCTAAATCATCTACGTCATCAGTATCGATTTCAACTTTTACTTCTTCTTTTTCTTCTTCATCTTCATCATCGATTAGTACGTCAACTTCCTTTTCCAATAAAGCTTTTTCAAGTTCATCATACTCAGGTGTACCAAATGGATAATAGCTTTCTAAATCGCTTTGGTTTAAAGTTTTCTTCTTACCAGCTTTTTTTACAAGTGCTTCAAGTGCTACTTTCATACTCATGCTACTTTACCTCTCTTACTTAATTCATGTATTTTTTCTAGATATGAATTTTTTTCATTATCTAGTTGAGTTTCTACTAATTTTTTCTTATAGGTTTCTAACAATAAGAAATTTTCATATTCTTTTACTGCATCAACAAACTTCATAAATTCTTTATCACTTCGAATGGTCATCTTTCTTTGGAATTCAATACGGTCCATAAACTTTTGAACATATACTTTATTCTTTGCATAATGTGCTAAGAAATTTTCAATATCCATCATTGATTCGTTCGTGATTTCATAATAGTTGACGATGTCTTTAAATAATTCTTTTTGGTCTTTATCATGGATTTCTACTAAACTAATATAGTATCTAATTTTGTCTAGATATTTATCTTCAATTAAAAGATTAATTAATAAGTGTTCAAAAGCAAAGTATCCTTTTGAACGAATGACTTTTAATTCTTCTTTTTTCTTTGGTGGTAGTTCAGTAATTGTATCCGTTAAATAAACTTTAATTTTTAGTTCATTAAAGATTTTACGTTGATAATATTCTAAAACGGTATTATCTGCACCCCTTAAGAGTGCAGTCATTTGTTTTTTAAATTCTAAGATATCATCCGCTCGTTGAAAATCTTTATTTTTAATAAACATGTTATAACCAAATAAATATGGGTCTGTTAGGTTCGTATCATATAATGCTTTATATTTTTCATAACCATATTTTTTAGTATATTCATCTGGGTCTAACTTTTCAGGAAGACTTAAGATTGATATTTTTAATCCAGCTTTTCTTAAAACTGGAATTGCCTTTAAGGTTGCGTTTTGTCCTGCTTTATCTCCGTCATATGCAATGACAACATGATCAGTTAAACGTTTAATGAGTTCTGCTTGATGAGTAGTTAATGCTGTTCCCATGGTCGCAACAACTGCTTCTAAACCTGATTTATAACTTGCAATGACATCGAAGAAACCTTCAGCAAGAATGACATGTTTTTGTTTAACAGCTGCTCTTTTACTTTCTAAGTAGTGATAAACAATTTCACCTTTTTTAAAGAGTACAGTTTCTGTTGAGTTTACATATTTAGCAACTTCATCTTTTTGGGTTGTTCTACCTGAGAAGCCAACCACACGGTCATGTTCATCTTTGATTGGAAACATAATGCGTGAACGGAAGACATCATAATAAATTCCTTCTTCATTTTGTTTAACTAATCCTAAAGCCATCATGTCAGTAACTGAATGCTTTTTAGACTTTAGGAGTTGATATAACCCGTCAGGTTTACTTGGAGAAAACCCAATCTCAAAATGTTTAATATCTTCATCAGTTAATCCACGATTTAAAAGATATTTATATGCCTCGTTACCTGCCTCTGAATTCATTAAGGCAAATTGATAAAACTCATTTGTATCTTTCATTAAAGCGTATAGTCTTTCGTTTGGATCGACTTGTTTTTTCTCTTCTTTAACTTCAATACCTAGACGTTTTGCTAAATCAGTTGCTGCTTCTTTAAAACTGATATTTTTAATTTGTTGGTAGAAGGTAATTGGATTTCCACCTTTACCACACCCCATACATTTTGCTAAATGTTTTTCGGGTGAAACAGAAAAAGAAGGAGTTTTCTCATCATGAAATGGACATAAGCCCATGTAATTCTTTCCACGCTTAGTAAGTGACATAAACTCTGATGCTAACGCAACAATATCTGTTTCTTCATTTATACGTTGGATAACTGAATTTTCCATGATAACCTCCCTCTTTAATTTATTTTCTTATATGCTTAGAATTTTAATGATTCTCTGATGAATGATTCTAATTTGTCTACATCCATTCTAATTTGTTCCATTGTATCTCTAAAACGAACAGTTACTGTATTATCTTCCATTGTTTGATGGTCAACAGTAATACAGAATGGTGTACCAATTGCATCTTGTCTACGATATCTCTTACCAATGTTTTGAGTTTCATCGTAAACAACATCAAAGTTTTCTGCTAATTTCTTATAAATTTCATCAGCCTTAGCGCCATGGTCTTTCTTCATTAAAGGTAAGATGGCTGCTTTATATGGAGCTAATGCAGGGTGGATTCTTAATAATTGACGTGAATCACCACCAGGAAGTTCTTGTTCTTCTAAACCATTTAATAAGAAGACTAATGCTAGACGCTCAACCCCTACTGCTGGTTCAACAACATAAGGAATATAACGTTCGTTTGTTTCTGGGTCTAAATAAGTCATATCTTCTTTAGATAAGTTTTGGTGTTGAGTTAAGTCAAATGAAGTTCTACTTGCTAATCCCCATAATTCATCAAAGCCCCAAGGGTATTTGAATTCAATGTCAGTTGTTGCATTTGAATAGTGTGATAATGCTTCTTTTGCATGTGGTTCAAATTTTAGGTTTTCTTCTTTGATTCCTAAGTTTAATAAAAATTGTTTCATGTATTCTAACCACCAGTTGAACCATTCAATTTCAGTTCCTGGTTTACAGAAGAATTCTAATTCCATTTGTTCAAATTCACGCGTTCTGAAAATAAAGTTACCCGGAGTAATTTCATTTCTAAATGATTTACCAACTTGTGCAACGCCAAACGGAACTTTTTTACGTGTTGTTCTTTGGATATTTTTAAAGTTAATGAAAATACCTTGTGCAGTTTCGGGACGAAGATATACTTCGTTTGCTGTATCTTCAACAACACCTTGGAAAGTTTTAAACATCATGTTGAACTTTCTAATTGGTAACCAGTCAGTTGTACCTGATACTGGATCTTTAATTTTGTTGTCGATAATGTATTGGTACATTTGTTCTAATGTCCAACCATCTGGTTTTGCATTTGGATCATGTTCTAAAATTAACTTATCTGCACGATAACGTTGATTAGATGTTTTGTTTTCGATTAGTGGATCAGAGAAACCTGATAAGTGTCCACTTGCTTGCCATACTAATGGATTTAATAAAATTGATGAGTCAAGTCCAACGATATTTGGTCCTTGTCTTAAGAATTTTTTTAACCAAGCTTCTTTAATATTTTTCTTTAGGTTTGTACCTAATGGACCGTAGTCCCAAGTGTTTGCTAAACCGCCATAAATTTCAGAACCCTGAAAAATAAAACCAGTTTGTTTTGCATATTGAACAAGATATTCTAAAGTTACCATAATTGCTCCTATCTCCGATTCATTCGTTCATCCATGTGATATTCATAATAATCATACATAAAAGACTTTAATTTAAAAAAATTAACGTCCTCTATCCTATCTATTTTATCATAGGTCATATAAGAGAGTTTTAATAAAATTAAAGATTCTTCTAAATTTAGGTCAATTGTCGTATTTTCACCCACATAGACGAGTCTAGATTCTCTTAAATTAAATCCTTTTATGTTTCTGCCATCAGGCTTTAAGTTTAAATGATACCCTAAGCGACGAAGCAGTTTAAATCCAAAGGACAAAACTGCTTCTCGTTTAAAGTTTATCATTGCATTTTTTAATAATTCAAAGATACTTGCATGATCATCTTCTGGTGTGACATACTTTTTAATAAGCATCGTCATGATACTTGCAAGTTCGGTTACCTCATAACTTTTCTTAATTTCTAAAAAGTCATTTTTAATCACACCTTCTTTCAATGTAAACATTGATTTATTTGGTGTTTCTTTAAATTCTATTAGATTTAAATATTGAGCAAGTATTCTTGAAGAACTTGTTAGTTTTTGGCTTCCCTTCGCAATTAAGGTTAAATTGCCTATTGGTGTATACACAAAAACTAAGCGGTCGTTTTCTAAATAACTTTGAACACTTGTTACAATACCTTCCAAATTAGTCACCATATCCGTAACGTGTTACCGTTTGAGGATCATTTCTCCAATCTTTCTTTACTTTAACCCATAATGTTAAATGTACTTTTAAATCGAAAATCTTGTTAATTTCTTTTCTCGCTTGCGTACCAATCTTTTTAAGCATCTCACCGTTTTTACCAATGATAATACCTTTTTGACTGTCACGTTCAACAATGATTAAGGCATCCACATCTAATGTGTTTAATTCCTCATTAACTTTCATGGTTTCAATCATAACAGCAACTGAGTGTGGTACTTCTTGTTCAGTGGCATAAAGAATTTTTTCTCTAATTAATTCTGCCATTCTTGCATCTTTTGATTGGTCAGTCACATAATCCTCTGGATAGAATTGTGGACCTTCATAAAGATGTTTTAAAATTGCATTCTTCAAATGCACAAAGTGTGTCTTATCTTTTGCTGAAACTGGAATAATTTCATCAAATTCGTATTTACCCATGAATGAAATAATAATTTCATCAATATCTGATTTTTTTTCTAATTCATCAATTTTGTTGATGACTAAAATCGTTGGCAGACCTTCATGTTTAATACGATTTAAAATAAATTCATCAGATTTTTTAAATGGTTGGTCAACAACCCATAAAACACAGTCAACATCGGCCATTGCTTCTGTTGCTGCTTTATCCATTTGTTTACCTAACGAATGACTTGGTTTGTGCATACCAGGTGTATCAATAAAGATGAATTGATTGTCATCTTCATTTAAAATGCCTGTAATACGATATCTAGTTGTTTGTACTTTAGGTGATGTGATCGCAATCTTTTCACCGACTAGTGCATTTAAAAGTGTTGATTTACCAACATTAGGTTTACCAACAATTGTTATAAATCCTGATTTTCCCATTTATTTTCTTGCTTCCTCTAAATCAAAACCGTAAGGTAGTAATTCAGTAACTGTTGTTTCTTTGATATCACCATTTAAATTTGCTAAAAAGACTTTAGCTGTATGTGGGATTAATTCGTGCATCACTTGACGGCATCCACCACATGGAGAAATAGGTTTAGGACCTTCTCCAATGACTGTAATTTCAACGATGTCTTTTGGATCATATCCTTGAGAGATTAATGAGAATAATGCACTTCTTTCAGCGCAGTTACCTAAAGGATAACTACCGTTTTCTATGTTGCATCCGTGAATAATCGTGCCATCTTTTAATAAAATTGCAGCACCTACTTTGAATCTTGAATATGGAACATACGCTCTTTCACGAGCTTTTAAAGCTTCTTGAATATTCATTTAACTACCTCTCTTTTTAAGTTTGCTTTTGCAAGAATTTCTTCTTGTTTTGTAAACATTTCAATTTCTTCTTCTTTTGTTTGATGATCATAGCCAATTAAGTGAAGATATCCATGAACAGATAAGAAACCAACTTCTCTTTCGAATGAATGTCCGTACTCACTGGCTTGTTCTCTAGCACGATCTAAACAAATAAAGATATCACCAAAAGAGTCATCCATTTCATCATCATTTGGGAATGAAATGACATCTGTAACTTTATCTTTATCTCGGTAAGTTCTGTTAATTTCTTGAATTGTATCAGGACTTACAAAAATAACTTGCATATTCTTGTCAGCTTCAATTGTCTTGAAGATGCCTCTAATTAAGGTCTTTACCTTTGTTACATTTTCTTCTGTTTGGTTATGGAATTCAACTTTCATTTTCTTCGTATCTTTCTAAGATTTTTTGTACTAATGGATGTCTAATGACATCGACTTTATCAAAATAAATAAATTTAGCTTCTTCAATATCTCCTAAGATTTGAATGGCTTGTTTCAATCCAGATTCTTTACGATATCCTAAGTCAATTTGTGTAGGGTCTCCAGTAACAACCATAACCGATGAGAAACCTAAACGGGTTAAAAACATTTTCATTTGTGTGGTTGTTGTATTTTGTGCCTCGTCTAGAATAATGAAGGCATTTTCTAATGTTCTACCTCTCATATAGGCAAGAGGCGCAATCTCAATAATTCCTTTTTCAAGTAACGTATCCGTTTGTGTTCTACCTAAGAAATCATATAACGCATCATATAAAGGAATTAAATAGGGATCAACCTTCTCTTTTAAGTCACCAGGTAAAAATCCTAATTGTTCACCTGCTTCAACTGCTGGACGTGTTAGAATTAATTTTTTAACTTTACCCGCTTTGAGTGCAGCGACTGCATGTGCAACTGCTAGATATGTTTTACCTGTACCTGCTGGTCCAATCCCAAAGACTAGTGAATATTTGCTTAATGCATCACTATATACTTTTTGATTAAACGTTTTTGCAACAATTGCCTTACCTGATTCAGCAACTAATATTTTCTTTTGAGATTTATATAAATCAATAATATGGTCTAACTCATTTACTTCAGCCATTTTAATGATGTATAACACATCACGTTCAGTTAAGATGACTTTGTGTTCAGCTAAACTAATTAACGTCTTAAAAATACTTTCTAATAACTCACGTTTACTTTCTGGTGCTGCTACTACAATCTCATTTTCATAGATTGAAACGTCATAACCAAAATGAGCTTTAAATACTAATAAATTTTTATCTTCAATACCTACTAATAGTTGTAATGTTTCTACATGATTGATTTTAAGGTTTAATTTCATTAAAGTCCTCCAAATTAGGTATATCTATTTTACCAAAAAAGAGATAAAAAAGCACCTTTTTTGAAGGTGCATTTTTATTTAATGTTAGCATTAATTAGCGTTTTTTTGATTTAGCCGCTTTTGCTCTCATTCTACGATCAACGCCTGGCTTAACATAGAATTCGCGCTTACGTGCTTCTGCGAGGGTGCCGTCTTTTGAAACGTTACGTTTAAAACGACGTAAAGCATCTTCAATTGTTTCACCTTTGCGTACTTCTGTTTTAGGCATGTCTGCCCTCCTTCCACACGTTTGATTATTCAAACCTTTTTCATTATAATGCATTTTCTCAAATATGTAAAGTTTTTTTTGAAAATTTTTATAAATATAGTTGATTTAAGACAGGAATATGGGCTAATTCCGTAGGAAGTATTGTTAAACCTAGTGTAATGTATTGAGCATGCATCAAATCTAAGATTTTTCTATCTTTTTCATCGATTCCACCTTCAGGTCCAATCACTATAATAATTTTATTAAAATTATGCTTATCTAATACATCTTTTAATGTTTTTGTTTTTTCATATTCGTCTGCAACAATAACTAAACTATCTTTAACATCCATGTCTTTTAATGAATTAAAGAAGTTAATACTTGGTATTTCACTTCTTTTAGATAACTCTGAAGCTTCTTTACTAATTTTTTTTAAACGTTCTAATTTATGATCGATATTCGCTAGTTTTGCAATACTTCTTGCCATTGGAACAAAGCATATATTTCTTGCACCAAATAGCGTTGCATATTTTGTAACAGTTTCTAACTTTTCACCCTTAGGTAATCCTTGAACTAATGTGATATCTTTCGTGAAATTATCAACTAAACGATTTAATCTAAAAAATGACACTTCTTTATTGTTAATTTGCAATTTAGCTAAATGGCAAACACCATCTTTACAAATTTCAACTTCATCGTCTGTTTTAAATCGCATCACATTTACGATGTGGTGCAGATCATCTTTATTAAATTGGTCATTTTTATCTAAAAAATATCTTTGCATATTTTCACCTTATAGAAAAATAGGTATTCCATCACTGGAATACCTTTTAATAAGTCTAGTTAAAGAATCTATCGATTGAGTTACTCCAGATAACCATCGCGAAGAATACAATTGATCCAACAAGCATGATTCTGTTTAATACTAACTCAGCCCCATAAACTTTTTTACCGTTCTTAAATAAATCTTGATTGCTTCCTGTAAATGCATCCATTACATCATCTTTTGAAATTTGTAATGCAGAAACAGCAACCATAATAAAACTTGTTATTAAAATAATCCAATCAGGAAACATCATAAACTTTATTTCTCCTTCATAAAAGTGCTACTTAATTATAACGGATTTTCACCTAAAATGTCAATCTATTATGATAAAACTTGTTGTAAATCATGAATCATGCTTAAAGTTGAACGAATTCCACCAGGTAAAATGTACCATGCATAAGGGTCAAGGATATAAATATCTCCGTTTTTACCTGCTTTTGTCCCCTTCACTAATGCATTATTCATTAAATTATTGATTGAACCAGTAGATTCACCTGTTGCTTGTGCTCGATCAAACACTAAAATGATATCAGGATTTACTGCTGAAATATATTCAGCATTCACTGTTTTACCGTGTGCTTCTAAGATAGAACCATTTGCATCTGCAGGAATCATTCCTAATTCAGAATAAATAAAATCATATCTTGAGTTCTTCCCAAATTGTGAAATTGTATCACCATTTACCATTAAGAATAAAACATTCTTATCTGGGAAGTTTGTCTTAATTTCGTTGAATGATGTTTCAAATGATGTAATATATTGATTTAAATCATCTTTAATATTTGTAAAAATCTTTCCTAAATTTTGATAAATTTCTTTTTGCTTTTCGAAATAATATGGGTTTGCATTAGAAATATCTAAGATATCAGCATTTGGATAACGTTGTTTTAAGTCACTATACTGACTTGCAGCTCTTCCACCTAAAATAATTAAATCTGGCATCATTAATGTTAATGCATCATGATTTGGTTCAAATAACGTACCTACATTTGGATACTTATTTCCTGAAAATTCAGCAAGAGATTCTGTTAAATTCTCTCCCTTAGATAATCCAAACACAGTAATTCCTGCTTTATTTAAGCCTAGTTCTAGCATAATATCAGAAAATTCTAAAGCAAATGTCGCGACCACTCTTGGGTTTGTCGTAAAAGTTTCAGTTACTTCGGTTCTTACGCCATCAATTGTCACTGTATGGGTAATTTCTATATCTTCTCTTGGTAAATCAGATTCACCAATATTTAAGTTGCATGCTCCTAAAAACATGATTCCTACTAGTGTTAAAACACTTAAAACTATTTTTTTCATCTACAAATTTTCCTCTATTTTTATAAGTTTTTTTCTATATTATGGAATACACAAATCTTTTTACCATCAACTTCTCTAATACAGAATTGATGATCATATACATTATTTAACACATCTGTATGCATCATATCATTGATGTTACCATCATAGGCTACTTCACCATCTTTAATCGCGATTACATGATCACAGAATGTAGATGCAATATTAATATCATGCATAACAACAACAATTGTCTTACCTAATTCTTCAACAAATTTTTGTAAGAGTAACATCATTTCAACAGCATACTTCATATCTAAGTTATTCAGTGGCTCATCTAATAAAATATACTTTGTATCTTGAACTAATATCATTGCAAGTAGCACACGTTGAAGTTGTCCTCCAGATAATGTATCAATATATTGATTTCTCACACTCTCTAATTTTAAATATTTAATAACTTCTTCAATTTTTTGAATACAGTTTTCATTTAATTTACCCTTAGAGTGAGGATATCTACCAAATGAAATTAATTCATATGCAGTTAATTTTAAATTGAAATGATTTTGTTGTTTTAAAACTGAGATTAGTTTTGAAACATTTAAGCCTTTTTGATTAATCTCAATACCATCAATTTTAATTGAACCTGTTTTAATTGGAATCATACGACTAATGGCATTAAATAAGGTTGACTTACCGGCTCCATTTGGTCCAATAATTGCTGTAATCTTATTTTCAGGAATACTTACATTGATGTTTTTTAAAACATCTTTTGTTCCATAGCTTTGATTAACATTTTCTAAAACTATCATAACTTATGCTCCTTTACAATAAGATTGATCATATAGATACCACCAATTAAATTAATAACGGTTGTAACGGTTGTTTTATATCCTGTTAATTCAATGATTGCCTGTCCTAAAACTAGACAAATCAGAGAAATTAAACATGATGTAATAAATAATGTTTTATGTTGATATTTTTTAAACATTTCTTTGGCAGCATTCACACTGATTAATCCAAGGAATGCAAGCGGTCCAACAAGTGCTGTTGTAATTGAGATTGCTAAACTAATTAAAATTAATGTTTTATAAGTTTCATTTTGATAATTAATTCCTAAATTTTTAGCTTGGAATTCTCCTAAACTCATCACATCATAAACACTTGATTTTTTAAAGAAGAAATATCCAATAACAATCGCAATCGGTAAGGCTACAAATACTAATGAAGTCTCAATACTCACAATCGAAACACTTGTTAATTGTGCAACTGTTTGAAATGCATCCGGATCCATTAAAATTTGTAAAAAAGTTGAGTAGTTAGAAGCCAAGGTTGATATAACCATCCCAACTAATAAAAGTAACAATAAATTCTTTTTATGCTTTTTCATGAAGAATGTATAAAGCAGAATGGTTGATCCCGACATCACAACAACACTAAATAAAAAGTTAAGTGGTGCATTTGATATTAATCCACCTAAATACGATACAAAAAAGACAATCGTTGTTTGAATCACAACATAAATCGCATCTAATCCTAATAATGAAGGCGTTACAATTCGGTTTGATGTTAATGTTTGGAAAGTTAAGGTTGACATACTGATTAAGACAGAGGCAATGATAAGTGCAGTTACTTGAATGCCTCGTCTACTTAAGATATCTAAAACATTTTTCCAAAAATATGGTGCTCTTGCTGGGTCTGATAAATTAAAAATAATTAAATTAAATTGTGAAGCAATCCAGGCAAGCATATATAAGATAATTCCTACTGTTGCTATAATGCCTAAAATCCAATATTTTTTACGCATGTTTCTTACCTCTTAATAAAAGGTATAAGAAAATAATTGACCCAATAATACCCATGGTAAATCCAACAGCTAATTCATAGTATTCGCCTGTTGTTAAAAGGAAGAATGTCCTTGAGATTAAATCACATGTTAAGACAAAGATACTACCAAAAATCATCATATATATAATGTTTTTATTTAACTTATCTCCAAAATAAATAGAGATGATATTTGGTACAATTAAACCTAAAAATGGTAATGGGCCAACCACAATAAAAGTTGAGGCTGAGATTACAGATACAATCAATAGACCCATAAAGGTTACTCTACTATAGTTAACGCCTAAGTTATTCGCAAAATCTTTACCTAAAGATGCAATATTAAACCTTGTAGCATATATAATTGAAAGAATTAATGCCGGTACAGTTAATAAAATCATTTCATAAGTACCAACTGTTTTATTAACAAAACTTCCTAAGCCAATAAATGCTAGAATTTGTTCAGTTTTCGTTGCTTGTGCAATGACCATAGAAATTGAACCAATTAACGAACCAAACATCATTCCAATTAAAGGCACATAGATTTCATTTTTAAATTGTATTTTACTAATGAAATGTAGGAAAACAAAACTTGAAATCATAGAAAAGCCAAATGAGAAAATGAATTTTCCCCAAATAGGTATTGTTGGCATAAATAAATAACTAATTAATATACCAAGTGTTGCAGCTTGTGTGGTACCAATAGTACCCGGAGAAACGAATTTGTTACGACCAATTGATTGCATGATTAAACCAGCAACTGACAAAGCACTTGCTGTAAGTATAATTGTTAATGTTCTTGGAATTCTTGATATTAGTAAAATTTCAATCGCTTCTTTGTCAAAAGATAATATCGAAAACAGATTCACATCTAATCTTGCATCAATACTTAACGATAATAATATTAAACCAATTAATAAAATTACCGATAAGATTTTTACTGTTCGCATGTTTTAGTTCCGATTAAATCGTAAGATTCTCTA
This sequence comes from Acholeplasma hippikon, assembly GCF_900660755.1. Lineage (NCBI taxonomy): Bacteria > Bacillati > Mycoplasmatota > Mollicutes > Acholeplasmatales > Acholeplasmataceae > Acholeplasma > Acholeplasma hippikon. Next base: position 47,855 of record NZ_LR215050.1, on the reverse strand, counting down.
GTAACTTCGATAATCTCTTCTGGTTTTTGGTGATGTGCGCTATTTTTATCTCTATGCATCGCAATATGTTCAGGACTACCTTCCCAAACATAAAAAGCTTTCTTATCTTCCCAATAGACACTTTGACGGTATAAGTCATATTCAGGGTTCTTCTTATCAATCATTAACTCTGATTTAACATACCCTTTTGACTTTGCCATCACGCTAGGATTTAGAAAGCGTTCTAAAACTTTGTCTTGAAAGCCTTTTTTAACTTTCATTACACGTACTAATACATACATATTTATTTTCTCCTTTCTTCTACAATGAAACTATCTATATTTTATTAAAAAATATAAAAACTTACAAGGAATATTATAATCATTAGTTGATAATTTTTCTAAAAAATACCTTATTTTTTTAATTAATCCTCAAATATTTAAGAAGTTTCTAGTCCAATTATGACATATTTTATATTAACTATGTTTAAAATACTGTTTTCTATTCCATTTGCTTGTCATAAAAAATTGATTGATGTATAATCATTCACGGTGAAAATATGGAAATCAAAAGTATAAAACTCGGTGATTTAAGAACAAATGCATATATTGTTTCAAAAGGTAAACAATGTTTCATCGTTGACCCTGGTTTTGAACCCAGTGAAATTATCGAATACATTAAATCAAAAAAATTAGAACCTCAATTTATCTACATCACACATGGACACCATGATCATGTTGGTGGTGTGAGAGAATTAAAAGAGTTATATCACATTCCAGTATATGCTCCATTAAAAGATAAAATCTGGATGGGGGATACACCTTATAACTACTGGCCATATGAAATCCCTGTTGACCAATATGTTGTTGAGAATGATATCATTGACTTTGAAGACTATCAATTTAGAGTCATCGAAACTCCAGGACACTCAATGGGTTCAACTGCATTATATGCCGCTCCTTATCTATTTGGTGGGGACACATTATTTTATGAAGCTGTAGGTAGAACAGATATTCCGTTCTCAGATGAAGCGACAATCATAGATACAATTAAAACTAAATTATTCAAATTACCTGATGATACACAAGTATTCCCAGGACATGGAAAACCAACAACAATCTTCCATGAAAAATTAAATAATCCGTTTATAAAATAAAAGACAGAATTAAAATTGATATGATACCTCTAAAGTAGACACAGGAAATAATATAAAGAAATATATATTATTACTGTTAATACTTGGAGGTATTTTATTTTGAGAAAAAACAAACGATTAAGTTATGAAGAAAAATTACTTATTTGCACGATATATGAGAAAGGCGAAGGGTCACTTAGACAGTTAGCAAGTCAGTTTGGCGTAAGCAAAAGCGCAATAGAGGTACTGATTTTCAAATATAGTAAGTTTGGTGCTGAAGCATTACGTATGCAAGGTATGAATCAAAGTTATACTGAAACATTAAAAAATGAAGTTGTTGAATCATATAGGAATGGTGCTGGAAGATATTATGATTTAGCCCTAAAATATGGAATTCGTAATCCGTCATTAATAGCAAGATGGGTATTAGGGTATAATAATATCAAAACTACACATAGTGAATCAGGTGGTATCGATATTATGGGACGTAAAACAACATTAGATGAAAGAGTTAAAATTGTAGAATACTTAATTCAAAATGCGTTTGATTATCAAGGTACCTCCTTGAAGTTTGAAGTAAGCTACCAACAAGTATACACTTGGTACAAAAAGTACCAAGTTTTTGGTGTTGATGGACTTAGTGACAAGCGTGGTCGAAAAAAACAACCTGATGAATTATCAGAACTTGAAAAATTAAGACGTGAGAATGAACGCCTAAAAAAAGAATTATATTTAAGTGAGGCAGCCAAGGAAGTCTTCAAAAAAAAACAAGAGTTGGAGGCAAAAGCCCACTTAACAAGATTAGAAACCAAGAAACATATGAAACAATAGCTTATTTTAAAGATGTTTACGATATTAAATGGCTCTGTGAACTGTTAGGTATAGCGCGATCTGCATATTATAAATGGTCAAACAGAATTAAACCATCCTATGAAACAAAGAATGAAGAAATGCTAGAAGTTATACAAACCTACTATAAACATTTCAATAAAAAATACGGTTATAGACGTATTAGAGATAACATCAATAAATATACTGGAAAAAATCATTCGGAAAACTACATTTATCGTTTAATGCGAGCCTACAATTTAAAATCTATTATCCGTCGTAAACGTCCAGGTTTCTTGAAGACTAAACCTGAACAAGTTGGACAAAACATATTAAATAGAGAATTTAGTGCATCCAATCCAAATGAGAAATGGTTAAGTGATGTTACAGAATTTAAATATGGATACAGTGGTCAAAAGCTTTACTTATGTGCGATATTAGACGTATATGATAAGAGTGTAGTTTCTTATCATATACATCATAGAAATGATAATCATCTCGTTTTTACAACCTTTAATAAGGCAGTGAAAAAGAATCCTGGTGCTCAACCAATGTTTCATAGTGACAGGGGATTTCAATACACGAGCAGATCATTTAAGAATCTATTAGATAAACACAATATGGTGCAAAGTATGTCTAGAGTAGGTAAGTGTATTGATAATGGACCAATCGAGAACTTATGGGGCATCATCAAATCTGAAATGTATTATTTAGAAACGTTTGATTCATCAGAAAAACTCACAAAAGCAATTAAAGATTACATTAAGTTCTATAATCAAGAAAGAATACAACGTAAATTAAAAAGCCATACACCTTTAGAATATAGGTATATGGCCATTTAATTTTATATTATTTACCGTGTCTACTTGACAAGAGGCTGTTCAAATTTGAAATTCTGTCTTTTTTTCATAATTAACTCTCTTAAGCATTCTTAAAATATCCAATTTCAACAAAATATCCATTTGGATCTTGAAATTGTAAATAATACATGTAAGCTTCTTCTACTTCTTTATAGTTTATCTTTAATGAACTTAGTTTATGTTTCATATACTCAACTTCACTTTGTGAACTTAACATCATTGAGAAAATATTTTGATTATATACTGGATTTTTTATTTTAGCTGGTACTAACTTTTCTAATAACTCTTTTTTAACAAAGATTATATATGAATCTAAAGTGAGTTTAACCGTATGTACTTCATCGCTTGAAAACTCTTTTGCAGTTTCTAATCCTAAAGACTCATAAAAATTTCTTGTTTTTATGATGTCAGTTGATAGAAAATTAATAAATGATTGATTTACTTTCATAGTCATTTTTCAAACACAAATTCAATTAAATATCCATTTGGATCTTTAAGGTGAATAAAATACACCACATCATCATCAAATACACCAAATTCAATATGATTGGTTTTTAAGCGTTCTTCCATTAAGTGCATTTCTTTCATCTCTTTAATTAAAAATGAAATAATTTGATTACCAACTTGGAATGAGGTTACTGGCCTTTGATGAAATTTTTCAAATTTCTTTTCTGTTAAGAATAAAAGATAGGTGTTCTCGGTAAGTAAAAATGCTTCACTATCTTCAGAACTCTGTTGTAATACACGCTCAAAACCAAGTAATTCATAAAATGATTTTGTTTTATCCAAATCATGTGTCAATAAATTGGTAAAGTATCCACTTACTTTCATAAAAAAATCCCCTTTTTTCTTTAGTATACATCGAATATACAAAGTATAGGGGATTTTTGTTTTAACGTTCTAAAATCACTAATGTTTCAATTGAAGTTGTTTGAGGAAACATTCTAACAGGAATAACTTCTTTAAGTTTATATGTTTCTCTAAGTACTTTTAAGTCACGTGTTAAAGTATTTAATTCACATGATAAATAAATAATTTTCTTAAATTGCTTTTGATTTAAAACTGTTAATAAAGATTTATGAAGGCCAGCACGTGGTGGGTCAATCACTAAAATTTCAGCATCTAGTTTTGGTAAAACTTGTTCAGCTAAACCACTTCTAATCTCAAAACTTCCTTGATAATAAGGTTTTAAATCGTTTGCCATTTTAATATTTTCTTTATTTGATTCAATCATCACAATTCGTTTTGCATTTTTACCAATAAAGTATCCGATAGAACCAATACCTGAATAACAGTCAATCACTGTTTCGCCATTTATTTCACTTGCAATACGTTCATAGGTTTTAATCATCACTGGTAAGTTTACTTGCATAAATGAACGGTCATTAATTTTTAATTTTAAACTTCCTTCGGTAAATGTTAGTTCATTCTTACCATATAAAGTATATGATTCGTTACCTAGAATTGTTTTTTCATTTGGCTTAATGTTTAATGTAATCCCAACAACTTCTTTAAATGTTTTAATTTTTTCAACTAGTTCTTTTAATCCAGTAAATTCTTTTTCATATGCCACTAAAGTCACTAAGACTTCTTCTTTTTCGTTTGAGCGTAACATAATATGTTTGAATACTTTTGGATCAACTTTAATAGATTGTTGTTGGATTTTTGCGATACATCTTTGAATCGCATGTGAATTTAAAATGAAGGTATGCACTTCAACCAGTTCAATTGGTGTTGTTGTGTACAAACCTAAACGCATCATTTCATCGTCTAAGACATGATAAACGACTTTATTTCTATAATTTAATGTCTTTTCACTTTGAATAACTTCACCTAATGGTGCTTCATAACCTAAAGAACGCTTAAATTCTTTAGCTGTAATTTCAGCTTGCCAATCGTTTTGCTTATCATCTTTTAAATGATATAAATCAAGCGCACCAAGTTTTGAAGTCATGGTTTTACGCTCTGGTGATGTTGTTAATAATTTTTTTATTTTTGCTTGTAAGAATTTTGATTTAACATCAATAATTGTTACTTGCGCTTTTTCATCTTTAAGTAACCCGGGTGTGAAAATGATGATATCATCAACCTTGCTTACGCCTTGTCCAAAACGGTCAACCTCGTATGCAGTTACTTCAAGTATATCGTTAATTTTGTATTCCATAATTATCCTTGACTAATCTTTTTTCTATACGCTAAATCTGACTTAATAATATCAACTAATGATAGTTCTGTTTGCCAGCCTAAAATGCGTTTAGCTTTTGATGCATCCGCAGTTAATATTGCAGGGTCTCCATCTCTTCTTGGTCCAAAATTAAACTTAAGTGGTAAGACTTCATTGACTGCATTTGCTACATCTAAGTTTGAATATCCTTTTGCTGAACCTAAATTAAAGATATCTGATTTACCACCGTTAAATAGGTAAGTAGCGCCAATAACGTGAGCTTTCGCTAAATCTGAAACGTGGATATAATCTCTAATATTTGTTCCATCTTTTGTTGGGTAATCATTACCATAAATTGTTAAACTATCACGTAAGCCTAGTGCTGCTTCAATTGTTACTGGGATTAGATGCGTAAGTTTCGCTTTCTTTAATCCAATTTCAAGTGATGCATCTGCACCAGCCACGTTAAAGTATCTAAAAATAACATAATTAATATCATGTGCTTGGCTTGTCCATTGAATTAACTTTTCACAAGCAAGCTTTGTTTCCCCGTATGGATTAATTGGATTTTTTAAATCATCTTCTAAGCAAATACCAGTTTTAGAATCTCCATAAACTGCTGCTGTTGATGAAAAGACGATATTTTTAGTTTGTGTTTCCACCATTGATTCTAAAAGTATACGAACACCTTCAACATTATTATAATAATAAGCTAGCGGTTCCTTCATACTTTCAGGAACAATTAATTTAGCCGCAAAGTGCATTACACAATCAAATTTTTGATCCTTTAATACGCTTAAAACATCCGCTTTAATCGTAATGTCTTTTTGATAAAACTTAACATTTTCAGGAATAAATGTAATATCACCCGTTGATAAATTATCCATCACAGATACTTGATGACCTGCCCTTAATAATTCATAAACTGCATGAGAGCCAATATATCCGGCGCCTCCAATAACTAAAACGTTCATATAATCCCCCTTAATTTGAAAACTTACGTTTTAAATAATCTACATAATATTTAGAATTGAATGGTTCTCCTGTTGCATTTAATATTAATTCTTTAGGAGATTTAGAACTACCATATTGATGAATCTTTTCTCTTAACCAATCATTAATCTTATAGATTTCATTATTTGAAATTGCATTTTCAATATTGAAATCTTTGTTCATTGCTTGATAAATTTGTGCTGCATAAGCACTTCCTAATGCATATGTTGGGAAGTACCCAAAGCTTCCACCCGCCCAGTGGATATCTTGTAAAACACCTTCTGCATCTGTCTTTGGTCTAACACCAACATATTGTTGATATAATTTTCTCCATTTTTTAGGAAGATCTTTAGCTTTTAATTTACCAGAAATTAATTGTTTTTCGATTTCATAACGAACCATAATATGTAATGGGTAAGTTAATTCATCTGCTTCTGTACGGATTAATGTACGTTCTGCACGGTTAATGTATTGATAAAAATCTAGTAAACTTACACCCTTTAATTCTTTCGCAAAGATTTCTTTTAATTTATCAAAATGATTTTCCCAGAACGCATAAGAACGACCAATCATATTTTCATACATTCTTGATTGAGATTCATGGATTCCCATTGATGCACCCATGTTTAATCTTGTATCAATTAAATCTTTTGAAATTTGTTGTTCATAGATTCCGTGACCCATTTCATGAATTGTTGAGAATACTGCTGATTCAACAGCATTTTCTAAGTATTTAGTCGTAATTCTCACATCAGTTGATGAGAAGTTTGATTCAAATGGATGTACACTTTGTTTTAACACACCACGATTCAAATCAAAGTTAAATACAGTTGTTAAATACTTATTGAATTCTTTTTGTTTTTCAATTGAAAAAAAACCTTTAGTTAATTTTCTTGATAAAGGTTTTTTACCTGATGTTGCTGATAACACAAAAGGCACTAGTTCTTCTCTAAGATTTAAAAAGAATGCATCATATTCTTTCATTGTCATGCCTTCTTCATACATATCAAGTAAAACATCATACCCTTTTAGCTCAGGTGTTTGTAAGTATTTAGTTGTTTTTCTTGTAAAATCAATAATCTTTTCTAATGTTGGTAAGAATAGATTAAAATCATTTTTTGCTTTCGCTTCTGCCCAAATTGATGATGATTTTGACATTAATACTTGGTATTGAATGTATTCATCTTTTGGCATTTTCTTAATTAAACGCATATCTTTAACGATTTTTTCAATTTCACGACGTAATAATTCATCTAATGAATTTCTTGTTGCATATAGTTTATCAATTGCTTCAAGGTATGCTGAATCTGTTTGAAGCGCGTAAAGTTCAGTAGTTAATACTTCGACTTGTTCACTTCTATAATCTAAAGCCCCTTCTGGAGTTTCTGTTTCTAAATCCCAACTTAAAACCCACATTGCATATTCATAGGCTTTTAGTCTTTTTCTCATATTTTTATAGGTATCAATATATGATTGCATAAAATGCTCCTTAACTACTTTTTATTCTTGTATCAATCATTTATTATATCACTTTCACATATTTTTTTAATGGAAAGAGATATTTTTTAAACGTTTTCAATCATCATTTTATGATTTATCATAAGAAAATAAAAAAAGAAGCATACTATTTTTGTATACTTCCAATTTTTTCCATAACTTCATCTTCGTTTTTATAGATGAATAAATCTTTTTTAAATTGTTTAATTTGATCAACAATTTGCCATGAAGCCTCAATTTCATCCCAGCGAGTAAATAATGTCTTATGACCATCAACAACATCTAAAATTAATTTTTCATAAGCTTCAGGAACATTTCCTTGTACTGATTCAGCCATTTGATAACTTAAGTTAACAACTTCTAAGTTATCCTTTAGACCAGGTTTTTTTGAGTTAATGGTTAAATCAACACCATCATATGGTGCAAATTTAATTGTTAATTTATTAGCCTGAACAGGTAAATTCCATTTTTCTTGTTCAGAAGTTGTGTGATACGTTACTTCAATAAATGATTCTTTATTTTTTAAGGCCTTACCCGTTAAGATTTCAAACGGAACACCTCTAAAATGATGTGTATTCACAAATGCTTTAAAGTAAACCAATGTTTCAGTTTGTGAATTTGCTGGGATATTTGCTTCATTTAAATACCCATCATATTGACCGAAAATAATTGAATCTTTATCAAAACTAATATTTCTTAACACATTAACTTTTTCATCTTTAATGTATTCTGATTGATATTCTTTTGGTGCATCCATGGCAATTAAACTTAAGACTTGTAAAAGATGTGATTGAACCATATCTTTTAATGCTCCTGCAGTATCATAATAACCAGCACGGTTTAAAATACCTTCTTTTTCTTTTGCATAAATCTTTATAGATTTAATTGAATCTGATGACCAAGTATCTTCAAAAATACGGTTAGCAAATCGAACAGTCATTAAGTTTTGAATCATTTCTTTACCAAGATAATGATCAATTCGATAAATTTGTGTTTCATCAAAATACTGCCATAGCATTTGGTTAATTTGAATTGCTGTTTCTAAACTATTTCCAAATGGTTTTTCAAACACTAAGACTTGATTAATATTGTTTCTTGCAATTAGTTTTGATTCACTAATGTTTTTAGCAACAGTTGCTAATATTTCAGGCCCAATTGCTAAATAATAAATATGTTTTGTTTCAGTATGTGAAATTGATTTTATATAGTCATTAAACTTATGGTAATCATTCACATCTGTAATTTGAATTTTATAGTATTCCACAAACGTAGATAAAGTTGTTAAATCTAAGTTTTCTGTTGTAAGATTTTGCATGGCATTTAAGTAGCTATTCGTATCATAATCACGTCTTCCTAATGCAATGACTTTTACATTATCAGTAATTTCTTCATTGTTATATAGTTTTGTGATTGCTGGAAGTAATTTTCTAGCTGTTAAATCGCCTGTTGAACCAAAAATTGTAATAATTAGATCTTTTTTCATTTCTTCTTGTAAACCGCGTGTCCGCCAAATTCTCTTCTCATTGCTGCAACTACTTTTTCTGCAAACATGTTTTCATCTCTTGATTTGAAACGTGTGAATAATGAAGCCGAAATAACAGGCATTGAAACACCAAAATCTAATGCTTCTTCAATCATCCATTTACCTTCACCAGAATCATCCACACGTCCTGAGATTTCTTCTAATTTAGCGTCTTTCTTAAATGCATTTCCAATATAACCAATTAAAGCTGATTCAATAATTGAACCATTGTTCCACACTTCGCTTAGTTTTTCATAATCTACATTAAATGGTGATTTTTCTAATAATTCAAAACCTTCACCAATAGCTTGCATCATACCGTATTCGATACCATTATGAACCATTTTAACGAAGTGCCCACTTCCAGGCCCTCCCATGAATCCATAACCATTTTCAATTGCGATATCACGGTAAACATTTTCTAAGTAGTCGAATGCTTCTTTTGTTCCACCAACCATTAAACATGCACCATTTCTAGCACCATACGTACCGCCTGATGTACCTAAGTCTACAAACTCGATTTCTTTTTCTTTTAGTTTTTCATAACGTAAAAGAGATTTTTTATAGTTTGAGTTCCCACCATCAATGACAATATCTTTAGGTGCTAGGAAAGGTAAGACTTGTTCTATCACAGTATCTACGATTTGATTTGGTACTAATAACCAAACAACTAATCTTTCATTATTTTTTCTAGTCAATAATTTTTTAAGATCATCAAACGTTTCTATTCCTTCTTTAGTTAAAACTTCTCTTGCCTTAGGATCTAAGTCAAAGCCTAACACTTCATGACCATGATCTTTCATATTAAGTGCTAAATTAGCACCCATTTTTCCTAATCCAATTAAATGAATTTTCATATTTTATATCTCCTTAAAAGTAATACAATCATTTTTGATGACCTTATTTATTATACTCATAATCTATGATTATCACAACTTAAAAAACTTACATGTTAATCAATAGAATCGTTGCCACTAGGAAATAGATACCTAATGCAGCAAAGTCATTCACAGTTGAAATAATTGGACCTGATGCTGCTTTTTCATCTGCACCAAGTTTTCTTAAAATAAATGGTAAGAGTACACCCACTAATGCTGAAACAAACATTGATAATACTAATGAAATACCTACAACCATTGCAACTTTATCAATATCCGCATAATCATTAGGCATTAAATATAGGAAGCCAAAGACTATTAATACACCAACTAGTCCTGAAATTAAACTATTTATAATTGCGATAAATAATTCTTTTCTAATATGTCTCATCGGTTTAATCTTTTCATGATGTAATCCTAAAATTGTTACCGCAATACTTTGTGTCCCAATGTTTCCTGCCATTCCTAAAATCATTGGTTGGAACATGACTAATACAACATTGCTATCAATCGTATCTGAAAATGTAGTTAAAAAAGTAGCAATCACAATGTTTAAAACAACACTCATTAATAACCAAGGTAAACGTTGCATACTACGCTTTAAAGGACTAGATGCATCTGAGTGATCATGTAATGCCACTAAACCTTCAACGGCATCAATATGGTCTTCTTTCATAATATCTAATGCATCATCTGCCGTGATAATACCGACTAAGACTTTTTTATCATCAATAACAGGTAGAACGCTCACGTCATAGTTTCTAATTTTTCTTACTGCACTTGCCACTAAATCATCTGCATATGCATAAGGGTAGTTTTCATCAACAATGTCATATAACGCCATTGATTCTCTGGCGATAATTAAATCTTGAAGTCTAAGTCCACCAACAAACCTAACATCATCATGGAAGAAAATAACGTCAATTTCATCATTGTCATCACTTTCTTTAATAACCTTACTTGTTACTTCTTTCACCGTTGAGTTAATATCAAAATACATAAAGCTCGGTGATGAAATAGATCCTGCAGTGTCACCATCATAACTTAAAAGTTTAACGACTTTTTCTCTTCGTTCTTTACCTAATAATCTTAAAATTTCTTCATGATAAGAAACTCTAAATAATTCAATAAATGTTTTTAAATCATCTAATTCAAAGTGTTTTAATAATTCACGTTTTTTATTTTCTTCAAGTTTTAAATAATATCTAACTTGTAAATCGTCATTTAAATAAATGAATGCTTCTCCAAATCTTCTAATACCAATTGCTTCAATTAACTTTTCACGGTATTCTGCATTATCTTCAAACAACACTGCAATATCTGATGGATGGACGTTTTTTAACGCCTCTTTTAACTTACTTACTGGAAGTTCAAAATTGATGTCAATCATGCTGCTAAACCTCCTAAAATAAGTGTTGCAATGCCAAAATAAATGAGATTTGAGGAAATATCAATTAAGTTTGTAATAAATGGTCCCGAAGCAACTGCTGGGTCAAACTTCATTTTACTAATGATAAAAGGAATCATAAATCCTAAGAATGGTCCAGTAATAACGGTTAACCATAAACTCAATCCAACTGATAATCCAATTAATATACCATGATCAAATTGAAGAATAAATGAGAAGATTAGTGTTACTGCAAAAGCAATCACACCCATAACAAAGCCACTAATTGCACCGGTTGCAATTTCTTTTAATCCATTCGAAATAACTTTAGCATCTTTTTTTGTCATTTCAATTAAAGTTACCGCTAGTGTTTGTGAAGCAACATCTCCACCTGCGTCTAAAATAAGTGGTTGGAAGAACGCTAAAATAACGAACGCCGTAAGTATACCTGTAAAATTACTTGTAATAAATGCACTAGGTATTGAAACAGCAAGTAAAATCAACAGCCACGGTAAGCGGTGAAGCGCCGTGAGGAAAGCATTTTTATCTGTAGATGTATCTGGTAAGGCAGCTAATTTCTCATAGTCTTCTTGTGCTTCATCTAAATAGATGTCTAAGATATCATCTTGTGCAATCATCCCAATAAGTTTGTGATTATTATCAACAATTCCAATATCATAACCACCATAGTGTTTTAAATGTCGGACTAAATTATCGACATGGTCAAATACATAGAATGTTGGTTCTACTTCTAAAATATCTAAAACAGTTTTAGGATATTTTGTTTTTATTAGTTTTTTTAATGGAATTTGTCCTTTATAATGGCCTTCATCATCTACAACAAAAATTGTCTGAATTGTATCAACTTCATCTGCCATTTGAATGAGCTTCTTCGTAGCCATTTTCACATCATCATTGATATTTGCGATAACAAACTGGTTAGTCATAAAAGAACCAGCTTCATCTTCATCATATTTAATTAAATCTAAAACTTCTTCATCTTCATCAAGGTTTTTAATTAACTCTTGTTTATCTTCTTCTTCTAATTGATTGATAATATCCGCTGCATCATCCGGTTCTAATTCTTCGACTAATGCAACCTGTTCATCAAGTGTTAAATTAGAGAATACTTCATGTCTATCTTCTGGATTTAAATAACTAATCACTTCAGCTAAAACTTCTTGATTCAGTAAATCTAGAATATAATCTCTATCTTCTTCTGAGAGTTCTTCTATCATCTTTGAAATATCATAAGCATGATAGTTGCTTAAGAATTCAATGATTTCTTCTTTTGATGCTTTGTTGTCTAATAATTCTTTTATCATTTGATACCCTCCTTTTAATAAAAAAACACCAATCAATGATGTTAAATTTAGATACCAAAATTATACTTTTAAAATACTAACCAACATTTGTATGACAAAATGAGATTTAATATGAACAACTCTGTTCACTTTAAAAAATCATTTCAATCTGGTTATTCATTTTACAAGTATAAAATAATTGATATTTGAAATTTTTTCCATCATTTGTGATACTTAAAAAACTTCTACTTAAATAGTCATCTTCTTGTCTATTCATGAATAACCACACCCTTTCTTCATAAACTATTGTAACACGTAATTCATCAAAATACTAAGCATGTAAATTAATTATACTTTTTTATTTTTAATAGTTTAATTATCGAAAAAACAAGATTTCGAAGGATTTTTAAAAAATTCTATTATTTATCACATAATAAGTCTTATTTTTTATTAAATATTATGCATTTTACAGTGTTATTAAAATGACTAAAAATGTTTGTTTTAAATTATGTAAATATATAAATATTTAAAATGAATTATGTTAGAATTAAATTAACAATGCTAGAAGGAGTATACAATAATGAACATAGCACAAAGAAACAGAATCATTGTTGCTGCTTCGCTCTTCTCAATACTACTAGCGTCAGCCACTATTTTTGGGCCGACTGTCTTTTTGATTGGATTAGCGGGGATCGCAACTTCATTTGTAGTAGAATTCTTAAATAGTAAATTAAGAAAGGAGAAATTCGACTGGACAAGTTTTGCAATTACACCACTTGTAATTACACTGTTAACTACACCAACAATTATTAGCCAAGTATGGATGGTTGTTGTAGCAACAGCATTCGGTGTATTCTTTGCAAAAGCTTTATTTGGTGGAGAAGGTAAATATATCTTCAACCCTGCAACAGTTGGTCTAATTTTTATTGCATTAGCATTCCCTGTTTATGTAAATAATTTCTTTGACCCAGTTGCTGGTGAGGCTACAACACAAACATTAGCTACAATCTTTAAAAACACACCTAATACAATCGTCGAAAATTTCAAAATTCTTGATTTATTAATGGGTAACTACGCAGGGGCCATTGGTACAACTTATAAATTAGGTATCCTAATCCTTGGTATCGTACTTATGGTTTTACAAATCACAGACTGGAGAGTTCCAGTTACATTCTTAGGAGGTTACTTCGTATTATCATTAATTAACTTCTTAGGTAAAGGATATGGAGCAAATGCTTTTGTATATGCTTTATATTCAGTTTTAATGGGACATCTATTATTCTCTGCAATGTTTGTTGCAACTGATCCACAAACAGTTCCTTTATATAAGAAGGGTCGTTGGATTTATGCAGCAATTCTTGCACTAATTACATGGATGATTCAAAACATTTGGGCATTCAACCCACTTGCACCAAATACAGAAGGTACAATTTATTCAATCACTTTAATGAATGCAGTTGTTGGATTAATTGACGTAGCCACTGTTCCAAAGGTGAAGGAAAATCCTGTCATGGAGGAACTTGAAGCATGATTAAATACATTAAAATGCTGTCATTCGTTATCCTAATGGGTGCTGTATCAATTGGTATCTTAATTGGTGCTGATGCAATTACAAAGGATAAAATTGCAAAGAACGGTGAATTAACATGGAAATCAGCAATCTTAACTCACCATGAAGTAGCATATACTGATGCTGATTTTGCTGAAAAGTTTGATGCTTCATTTGTTGAAGATACAAAACTTGCATATGATGGTTCTCAAGACTTAACATTATATAGAAATACAGAAACAGGTGCTGTTTCATTCCGTTTCAAAGGAAATGGTTTATGGGATATCATTGAAGGTGTAATCTCACTTGAATCTGATTTTGAAACGATTTTAGCAATCACAGTTACTAAACAAGCTGAAACTCCAGGTCTTGGTGGTGTTGTAGCTGAAAAACAATATTTAGATAAATATATTGGTAAAAAATTTGATGAGTCAATCGGTATTATAATTACTAAAAATAATACTGGTAAAGACAATGAAGTTGATGCAATTGTTGGTGCTACAGGAACATCAAATGCATTTATGGGTGTTTTAAACACTAACTATACACTTTACAAATTCACTTTCACTGATTCAGATGCTTTAGCACCAATGAAAAAAGCAATCTTAACACATAATGAAATTGAATTTACAAATGATAACTATCTAGTTAAATTTAACACAGAATTCACAACTAGAACAAAAGACGATTTAACATTATACGTTGCTAAATCTGGTAATGTAAGTTATCAATTTACAACAGAAGGTTTAAATGGTCCTATCACTGCTGTAATCACACTTGCATCTGATTTCCAAACAATTGTTAAAATTACTGTATTAAGTCAAGCAGAAGGTTGGGGAGCTGCTATTCAAACAGATCCAACTGTATTAGCTGCATTTGAAGGTAAAAAATTCAACCCAAGTATTGTTATTGTAACTGATCCAACTCAACCAAATGAAGTATTAGATGGATTCGGTGGCGCAACAACAACTAAGAAGAAATTTGCTCAAGGCTTAAATGCTGCTTATATCACTTACTACAATGCATTTAGTGGTGAAACGATTGAACCTGAACCTGAAGTTGATGAATTAGCTCCAGTTAAACAGGCTATCTTAACAAACCACGGAATTGAATTTACAGAAGAAAACTACCAATCATTATTTGATGCTGAGTTCACTGCTGAATCAAACAACGACTTAACAATCTATAAACATACTTCAGGATCAATTAGCTATGCGTTTGAAACTGAAGGATTCAAAGATGCAATTAAGGCTGTTATGACTTTAGAATCTGATTTCTTAACAATTAAAATGGTTACAGTTTATGAACAAGGTGAAGCAAGAGGTTCAGTCATTCAATCCGATCCAACAATTTTAGCTAAATTAGTTGGTAAAAAATTCTCAACAGAAATCGTATTAGTTCCAGAAGAATCAGCTAAAGATAATGAAGTTACATTAGATGGTTTAGCTAATGCGACAACAACTAGACGTTTATTTATTGAAGGAATGAATGTTGCATTCCATGCACATTATAATGAATTCGTTAAATCTGCTGCAATCGAAAAAGCAATCTTAACTAACCACGGAATCGCATTTACTGATGAAAACTATAAATCACTATTCGATGCTTCTTTCCAAAGACAAGAACAAGATGAATTAACATTATACGTTCATACTTCAGGTACAAAGAGTTTCTATTTTGTAGTTGAAGGGTTATTCTCTAAGATTGAAACTGTAGTTACCTTAGCATCTGATTTTGAAACAATCTCAAAAATTTCAGTTATCGCTCAAGGCGAAAAATGGGGTGCTACAATTCAAACTAATCCAGATGTTCTAGCTGCATTTGAAGGTAAAAAGTTCTCACCTGAAATCTCAGTAGTTGCAGAACCTGTTCAACCAAATGAAGCATTAGATGGATTCGGTGGCGCAACAACAACTAAGAAGAGATTTGTTAATGGCTTAAATGCCGCTTATGCAGCTTATGCTGAAGCATTCAAAGGAGGTAACTAAGATGGACGCACAAAAGAAAAACAACAAACCAAGTACTTGGTTACGTCTACAATATAAGAAATGGTTTTTAATTCTTAAAAAAGGTATTAGTGAAGAAAACCCAATTGCGATTACTGTATTAGGTATCTGTTCATCACTTGCCGTTACCAATAGAGTTGAAAATGCAATCTTTATGGGTATTGGGGTTACATTTGTTGTAATCTTCTCATCACTATTTGTTTCACTTTTAAGAAACTTAATTCCACCAAAAGTTCGTATGGTTGCATACATGGTTATTATTTCAATCTTTACGATTGTTGTTCAAATGTTCCTACAAGCTTACGTTCCTAAGGTTGCTGCCAACCTTGGTGCTTATACTGGTTTAATCATTACAAACTGTATCGTTATGGGTCGCGCTGAAGCATTTGCTATCAAAAACCCTGTAAGATATACATTTGTTGACGGATTAGCAAACGGTTTAGGTTATACATTCGTGTTAATCGCTATTGCATCTATTCGTGAACCATTAGCATTTGGTACATATTTAGGTTATAGAGCACCATTTATGGAAAACTGGATCAACTGGAACATCATGGCATTAGCCCCAGGCGGATTCTTTGTTTTAACAATGTTTGCATGGTTAATTAGAACATTAACCAAGAAATATGAAGAGTAAGGAGAAAACATATGGAATTAATTGAATTATTTTTAGCCTCAATTCTATCAAACAATATGGCTTTAATCTTCATTCTTGGTATGTGTTCATTAATTGCTGTTTCTACATCAATTAAAAACTCAGTAAACATGGGAGTTGCAGTAATCTTCGTTACATTCATTACTGCAGTTATCAACTGGCCAATTTATGAATTATTAAAAGCTACAAATTCAACACAAATCTCACTTTTAGTATTTATCATCGTTATTGCTGCATTCGTTCAATTCTTAGAGATGTTCTTAGCTAAGTTCTTCCCTAAAATTTACGAATCATTTGGTATTTTCTTACCATTAATTACAGTTAACTGTATCGTATTATCAGTATCATTATTCTTCCAAACAAGAAATTATACATTTGCTCAAACTGCAGTATTCTCATTAGGAACTGGTATCGGTTGGACGCTTGCTATGATTTTACTTGCGGGAGTTAGACAAAAAATGTATAGAGTTTCTAACGTTCCAAAGGGTCTACGTGGTCGTGCTATTGCTTTCTTAATCTTAGGTATCTTAGCATTAGCATTCATCGGATTCTCTGGAATCGGTAGAATCACTTTCTAAGGAGGATATATTAATATGGATTATATTTGGACACCCGTCGTATTAATTGCATTATTAATCGTTGTAACCTTATTAGTTATCTTAATCGATAAATTCCTAGGTGGTGGCGGAGAAAGAAAAATCACAGTTAACAAAAACAATGTTGTTACAATTACTGGTGATGATACAGCTTTAAACGCCCTAACAAACAACAAAATTTTCTTACCATCTTCTTGTGGTGGTAAAGCTACATGTGGTACATGTAAATTTAGATTAATTGGTGATGTTGAACCCCCAAAGTCGACAGAACTTCCATTCCTGAGCAAGGAAGAAATTGCTGATGGTGTTAGACTTTCATGTCAAACTAAAGTAACTTCTGACATCGAATGCGAAGTTCCAGCATCAGCTCTAAATTCAAAAGTATACGATGCTAAAGTTGTAGAAATTGAAGATTTAACACATGATATCAAACGTGTAAGATTTGAAATGAAGGAAGACTTCAACTTTAAGCCAGGTCAATACCTACAAATTCAAGTTCCTGGTATTGAAACAGTACGTGCATATTCAATTGCATCTGATTCAAAAGATTTAAAACACCCAGAAGTAATCATTAGATTAGTTCCTGGTGGAGTTGCAACTAAGTTCATTCATAAAGCAATGATTGTTGGAGATAAAATTAAAATTACTGGACCTTTTGGTGAATTCTTCTTACAAGAAAAATCAAATCGTCCAATGATTATGATTGCCGGTGGTTCAGGTATGGCTCCAATTCGTTCAATCATCTTCAAAATGATGGATCTAGGTTTCCCAAGAAAAGGTACTTACTTCTTCGGTGCTAGAACAAAGAAAGACTTATATTACACAGAATATTTCTTAGATGTTGCTAAAAAATATCCAAACTTTAAATTCATTCCAGCTTTATCAGCTCCACTTCCAGAAGATAACTGGGAATTAGAAGTTGGATTAATTACTGATGTTGTAAGAAAATTCACTGATGATTTATCAGGACATGAAGCATATCTATGTGGATCACCTGGTATGATTGATGCATGTATTAAAGTCTTAAAAGAAAAAGGCATGCCTGAAGAATATATCTACTTCGATAAGTTCTAATGAAAAAAACACTACGAAAAATTTCGTAGTGTTTTATTTTTAAATTGTTTCTTTATAGTAATTTAATATTTGTAGTTCTCTTTCATATGCATATTGATGGTGGTATATCTCATTTGGATCAAATTCTTTTTTTGTTCGTTTATATACTTCGATAAGTTTTATTGCCTCATCTAAAGTAACCCAGATAACTCTACAATTATCCTCAATAAAAGTTTCTGATATAAATGGATGTGTTTTTTCATGTTTAACAACGCCTAGGAACACATAGGAAATTTGTCTTAAATTCACCTTAGAACGTACTTCCTCAAATATACCAATTTGATTATAAACTTCTAATTCATGACAAAGCATATCCTTTGCACAACGTTTTAATGCAAAATCTTTTGTTTCTGTATCTAAAAGTTCAACACCAGGCAATTTATATTCATTTTCATGAACACGATTAATAAGTGCTATTTTCCCTTCAGCATTAAAAATAATACCTTTAATAATAAACCTTACATCAGGTTGCAAAAGTATATATTCTTCCTTATTAAAGTTTTTGTCCGTTAACCTCCCAATTAACTTCTCCATATAATCCCCCTTTAATGTGATTATATAATATTTTTTTATATCTGCATTGAATTTAATTATTTATCTGATAATGATAAAACATTAATTTATCTTTAATAGTAGTATAATATATGTGATATATGTTTAAAGGATGACTCATTATGCTAAAAAAATTATCACCATATTGGATTATCAATCTATCATTTATAAGTTTGATACTAATTGGTAGTTTACTATTATTTCTACCCTTCTCTGTTAAAGAAGGACATTCAATTTCATATGTTGATGCATTCTTCTTATCAACATCAGCCGTAACAATCACTGGATTATCTACTATTAGTAACTTACATGAAACCTTATCAACATTTGGACAAATTATTTTGATACTACTTGTGCAAATTGGTGGTCTTTCTGTAATTACTTTATCCGTATTCATTATGATGTTATTTAAAGCTAAAATTGGCATAAATGAACGTGTTTTAATTAAAGAAAGTTTAAATCAAAATAGTTTACAAGGTGTTGTCAAAAGAGTTAAAAAAATTGTGATTACAGCACTTATCATTGAAACGGTTAGTTTCTTGATTAACTTGATCGTTTTCCTACCTATTTATGAATTTAAATATGCTGTAGGTGTAAGTGCATTCCATGCAATCTCATCGTTCAATAACGCCGGTTTTGATATTTTAGGGGCAAATAGTTTAAAACCCTTTACAGATCATGTTTTATTAAATCTAAATACTATTTTCACAATTATGCTAGGTGGTATTGGATTCATTGTCATTCATGATATATTAGAAAAACGTAGTTATAAAAAATTAAATATTCATTCTAAAATAGTTATTAAAGTAAACTTAATCTTATGGATTGGTGGTACTTTACTCTTTAAAATCAGCCAAACACATGGTAATCCATATAATTGGCTACAAGCATTTTTCCTAAGTGTCACATCCAGAACCGCAGGGTTTACAACAATTGAATTAACTACACTTTCAATGATTTCTGTATTGATTCTAATGGGATTAATGTTTATCGGAGCTTCACCTGCAGGTACAGGTGGTGGTATTAAAGTAACAACTTTCTATACAATTGCTAAAACTGTTAAGAGTTACGCAACTGGTAAAAAAGCTTTAGTTGACAAGCGCGAAATCAGTATGGATAGCCGTTATAAAGCATTTACCTTAACCATGCTAGCAATGTCATTAATTGTAGTTGGTGCTATTGTTATTTTAACGTTTGATGATTTAAGTTTAAGTTCAGTGATGGTTGAAGCAGTATCCGCATTTGCTAACGTTGGATTGAGTCAAGGGTTAACACCGGATTTACATTCAATAAGTAAAATCGCATTATGCATTTTAATGTTTGCTGGTCGTGTGGGTCCACTAACACTTATTTCTATTTTCAATAAAAAATGGAAACGACCACACTCTAGTGTTGAATATTTAGAAGAAAAAATTATTATAGGATAGTGATTATATGAAAAAAAGTATTGCCGTTATCGGATTATCAAGATTTGGTTTCAATTTACTTGAAGCATTTAGCCGTTTAGATGTTGATTTAATTGGTATTGACCATGATATTGAAGCTGTTAAAAAAGCGAGTGAAATTACACATAACGTTATGGTTGCAGATTCTACAAGTTATGAATCATTAAAAGATGCAGGGATTGCCAATGTTGACCATGCTATTGTCGCAGTCGGACAAAACGATAAAGCTAATTTAACCAACAGTATTGTGACCATTATTAGATTAAAAGAATTAGGTGTAGAAAAGATCACTGCACGTGCTGATGAAGAAGACTATGCACAAGTCTTAAAACTCGTTGGGGCTACTGATGTCGTGATGCCTTTATCTATTGCATCAGAACGTGTCGCTAATCGTATTGCAGCATTTAACTTAGTAGACTACTTTAATATTAAAGGGGACTACACAGTATTTGAAGTTAAATTATCTGAGACATTCCCACCAGCTCAAATTATTGATTTAGATTTACGTAATGAATATGAAGCTAATATTATGTTAATTGAAAGAGATAGTCAATTCTTAATGCCAAAACGTGATACTGAGATCTTACCTAATGATGAAATCTTCATCTTTTCTAAGAAAAAAGATATCGCTAAAATTACAGCATTCTTTACATCCAAATAACAAAAAAGGAACTATTGAAGTTCCTTTTCTTTTTTTAGTAATTTTTTATAACTTAAATCAATGGCATATGCCCCAAGTGGTGCACTAATCATAATTGATATAACAGCTGTTGTTAAAATTAGTGGGCCAACACTCAATCCAACACTTAATACAATTGGTCCAATCGATGCTTGTACAGTTGCTTTCGCAATGTAACTTAGCATGATAAACATTCTTTCTTTTTGATTAAGTTTTGAAAATAGCACACAAATATATACTCCAATCATACGAATCACTAGTGCTAATAAAATAACTAATATTGGTTTAAAGCCAAAATCAACTGAAGCCTTAAAATCAATTGCGATTCCAACTAAAACAAATAGAATTATTTCAAAAAATGTCCACATGTTTTTATAAACATTTTCTATTTTTTCGGCTTCTTCTTTATTTTGAATTAAAATCATAATTCCCATTGAAATAATTGATACTAACCCAGAATACTTAATATAGTTTTCAATGACTGATTCAAATCCAACTAATGCTAAGGATACTCCAAATAAAATAAGTACCTTAACTGTTAAATTGAAATTCACTTTTTTATAGATGATACTTAATAGATAACCTAATAGTAATCCAATGAGTAACCCTAATAAAATTTGTAGAGGAATATTCATTAAACTTAAGAGATCAAAATTACCGGTTTGATTTAACGCTAAGAATGCATAAAATAAAACAATTGTATAAATATCATCAAGTGATGCACCAGTTAGAATAATTTCTGAGATTCCCTTATCTCTGCCATAGCCTTCTTCTTTAATCTTAATCATACGAGGCACAACGATTGCTGGACTCACAGCACCTAACACACTTCCCAATAAAACGGCTTCTAATAAAGATATACCAAGCAACATTGGTCCAAAAATCATGACCCCAACAATTTCAAATGTAGCTGGTATAAAGCACATAAGAATTGCTACTAATCCTGCTTCTTTTAACTTTTTATAATCAATTGATAATCCGCTTCGGGTAAGAATAATCACTAAGGCAATATTTCTTAAGTAACTTGAAATACCCAGCATATTTGGTGAAATTAAATTTAAAAAGGACGGTCCAATCAAAATCCCTATAACAATCATACCGACAATTTTAGGTATTTTTATTTTTTCAAAAATTAAACCGACTGTAAATCCTAAAATTAAAATTAACCCTAAATCCAACAACAACATATAGCCCTCCAAATAAAAAGTCTAACCCAAAAAAGGGTTAGACGTCATCAGCAAATTTATTGCGGTTTTGTATATAACATACATGGGAGCACATCATTCCCAAACACTATTTTACTACTTTTTTATAAAAAACTACTTATTTTGTAAATTTTTCTTAATAATCAAATCTTTAGATTTCATGATACGAACAGTATTTGAACGTTCAGCATCAGAAATTTTCATTCTTACAACTTTAATATCATCAACAATTTCAGGAATGATAATATGCTCAATAGCATTGACACGACGTTTGGTCTTTTCAATTTCCTTAATTAAAATTCTGTTCTTCTTATCTTCAACAGCCATTTGAATTAAGTCAGGCAATAATTTACCAAGTTTCGCTACAACCGTATCTAATGCTGGATGTGTTCCATGGAATGAATATGTAACCTTAGGTTCAAATGTTTCTAAGATTTTCACTTTAGGGACATCTACACTCATTACAGATTGTTTACCAAACTCTAACTTAACACTGCTTGCTGGAACTAAGAACTTTTCTTTTAATTCTTCTTCAAAATGAAAACTTTTTGCGTAAGAAAAAGTATCAAGTGCTTGTAACCAAGCTTGATCAACATTTTTTCTTAATGCTTTATAAGATTCAATTTGAAGGAGAAATTGACGCATCATTTCATCTTGTTTATCCTTAAGAAGATGATGTCCTCTTCTTGTTGTAGCAAGTTGATTTTTAAGACGCGTAAGCTCCATTCTTGTCGCATTTACGACATCAGCCATATTTTTATTCCTCTATGTAATATTGTTCAATGTGCGCTAATGATACACGCTTCAATTCACTCTTAGGTAAAATTGATAATAACTTCCATCCAATTGTTAATGTTTCTTCGATAGAACGATCTGAGTCAAATCCTTGAGATAAGTATTCTTTTTCAAATCTATCAGCAAACTTCGCATATAGTTTATCAATATCACTTAATGCTGATTCACCAAGCACTGTTGCAAGTTCTTTTGCTTCTTTACCACGTGCATATGATGCAAATAATTGGTTTAATGTATCTGCATGGTCACTACGCGTTTTACCTTTACCAATACCTTTATCTTTTAAACGAGATAGTGATGGTAAAACATCTACCGGTGGTTCAATTCCTTTTTGATGTAAACTACGTGAAAGAATAATTTGTCCTTCTGTAATATACCCTGTTAAGTCAGGAATCGGGTGTGTTTTATCATCTTCTGGCATTGATAGAATTGGTAATTGAGTAATTGAACCTTTAGCCCCTTTTACACGTCCAGCACGTTCATATAAACTTGAAAGGTCTGTATACATGTAACCTGGATAACCACGACGTCCTGGAACTTCTTTACGAGCAGCTGAGATTTCACGTAAACTTTCTGCATAGTTTGTAATATCAGTCATGATAATTAAAACATGCATATCAAGTTCATACGCTAAATATTCTGCTGCAGTAATTGCCATACGAGGAGTTGCGATACGTTCAATTGCTGGGTCATTTGCTAAGTTAACAAACATTACAGTTCTACTTAATGCACCAGATTTTTTGAATTCTTCAATAAAATAGTTAGATTCTTCAAAAGTAATACCAATTGCCGCGAAGACAACCGCAAATGATTCATCAGAACCTAATACTTTGGCATTTCTTGCAATCATTGCTGCTAATTTATTATGTGGTAAACCTGATCCTGAAAAGATTGGTAATTTTTGTCCACGTACTAATGTATTTAATCCATCAATTGATGAAACCCCTGTTTGAATAAATTCTGAAGGAAAATTTCTGGCAACTGGATTTAATGGTGATCCATTAATATCTAAACGCTTTTCAGCAATAATTTTACCCTTACCATCAATAGGTTTACCCATTCCTGAGAATACTCTTCCCATGATTAACGGTGATACTTCTAATTCTAATCCATGTCCTAAAAAGACTGCTTTAGCATCTTCAATTTTTAAACCTTGACTAGATTCAAATAATTGAACTAACGCTTCATCTTTATTTACTTCTAATACTTTACCTAAACGTTCCTCACCATTAGCTAATTTAATTCTAACTAATTCATCGTAAGTAACATTTTGTGTTTTTTGAACAAGCATTAAAGGTCCGACAACTTCTTTAATTGTTTTATATTCTTTAACTGCCATCAGATTACTCCTTTGCTAGATTCTGATATCCAGAAATCATGTCATTTTGAATTTTCTTGTAAGCTTCATTTACTGCATTCTCTTCAGTATATTTGAAACGTCCAATTTGTTCTCTAACTGCTAATTTCTCAATATCTTTAAAGTTTTTATTTTCTGCTACTGCTTCAAGTCCTTGATGGTAGAAGCTTAATATTAATGATAAGAGTTTATTTTGTTTATTTAATGAAGAATATGTGTCTACAGCATGGAATGCATTTTGGTGTAAATAATCTTCACGAACCATTTGAGCGGCTAATAATTTTAAGCGATCATTTGGTCCTAAGGCATCAAGTCCAACTAAACGAACAATTTCTTGTAGTGATGCTTCTTCTTGTAGAAGTGTCATTACTTCTTTAACTTGTTTACTCCAGTTTTTATCTACTTTTGTATCAAAATATTCAGTCATTTGGTCTGAGTATAGTGAATAACTCTTCAACCAATCAATTGCAGGGAAGTGACGTTTATATGCAAGTGAAGCACTTAATCCCCAGAAAACTTTGACAATACGAAGCGTTGCCTGTGAAACTGGTTCTGAAGTGTCTCCTCCTGGAGGTGATACAGCTCCAATTGCAGTAATTGCACCACGTTTATCTTCATCACCAAGACATTCTACATAACCAGCACGTTCATAGAATTCAGAAATTCTTGAACCTAAATATGCTGGATATCCTTCCTCACCTGGCATTTCTTCTAAACGAGATGACATTTCACGAAGTGCTTCAGCCCAACGTGAAGTTGAGTCAGCCATGATTGCCACTTTATAACCCATATCACGGTAATATTCTGCAATTGTAATACCTGTATAAATTGAGGCTTCACGTGCAGCAACTGGCATGTTTGAAGTGTTTGCGATTAAGACAGTACGTTTCATTAATGAGTTTCCTGTTTTAGGGTCTTTCAACTCTGGAAATTCCATTAAAACATCTGTCATTTCATTTCCACGTTCACCACAACCAATATAAACAATGATATCAGCATCAGCCCATTTAGCTAATTGATGTTGTACAACGGTTTTACCACTTCCAAATGGTCCAGGAATTGCTGCAATCCCACCAATTGAAATTGGAAATAAAGTATCAATAACGCGTTGTCCAGTAACCATTGGCTCAGTTGGCGCTATTTTTTTCTTGAAAGGACGTTTTTTACGAACTGGCCAAGTTTGAAGCATTTTAACTTCAATAATATCTCCATCCGTATTTTCAACTTCAGCAACTACTTCAGTAATTGTAAAGCTTCCTTCTTTAATTGATTTAATTGTTCCACTTACATGCGGTGGAATCATGATTTTATGTAAAACTGATTCTGTTTCAATAACAGTACCAATAACAGAACCACCTACTACTTGATCACCAACTTTTTTTGTTGGTGTAAATTTCCATATTCTATTTCTATCTAATCTTGGTACATCTACCCCTAATGGAATATATGAGCCATGTTCTAAATAGATTTTGTCTAATGGACGTTCAATTCCGTCGAAAATAGATTCCATTAATCCAGGTCCTAGTTCAACGCTTAAAGGTTCATTTGTAAAGAATACTGGTTCACCAGGCCCGATTCCGGCTGTTTCTTCATATACTTGAATAGAAGCTAAATCGCCACGTAATTCAAGTACTTCACCAATTAATCTTTTATTTGAAACTCTTACGACGTCATAAACCTGTACGGATTCCATACCAGATGCAACTATTAGTGGACCTGATACTTTTGTTATAATTCCATGTTTTTCCATATACGTCCCTTTCTAAATGACTGAAATACCAATTGATTTTTCAATCATCAATTTAAGTTCTAGAAGACTATCTTCAGAATGAATGTTGCTTGGTAATTTTAGAAAAATTGGATATAAATTTTCATCATACTTTGCAATTAATTCATTCATGATATCACTAGATTCGCTATCATAAATAATAATTTTTGTTTGGTTTTGTACTGCTTGTTTAACTTTTTTTTTGAATTCTTCTACTGAAGTTAATACACTGACTTCAATACCAATGGATTGGAGAATCATAAATGAATCGTTTTTTGTTAATGCAATAATCTCTCTCATGACTGTTATACCTCCACGCCATAGTACATTTGTTTAAGTCTAATGATTTCTTCACGTTTTTTAATAGTAAAATAAATCATTAAACCAAATGTTTGATTATCAAATGCAAAATTACCTAGTAGTTTTGACATTGCTAAATCAAGTTTTGCATAAACTTTACTTAAGAAATCAAATGCTTCAGTGTCCTTAAAAACATTAACTATCTCATCATTAAAATGTAGTTTTAAATATTCACCAAATTGACTTAAATCTAAATCATAATAACTTAAGATGATTGATTTATCGATTAGTGAATTTTTCAAGATATTCTCTTCAACTTTTTCATAACTAAATTTATATTTTTTTGCACGAATAAAATAGAGAACATTTTCAATCATTGTGTATGTTTCATAGTAATTTTTGATTGAAGCATCTATTTTTTTTGTATTCAATTTCTTTAATAAATTAGAATGTAGAATTTGAATAATTTTATCCGAAATACCTTGCGCATCTAAATTTGATGTTTCTTTGATTAAGTCATCTAAGAATACCTTATCATCAAAATCTAATGCTTTTGCATTATCATAAATAATATAATCAATAAATGCTGTTTCATGATAAGTTGTTAAACCATGCATCATTGGTGTGTATTTAACACCCAGATGGAAACTCTTTAATAAACTTGCTAAAAACAAGTGATTAAATTTTATATATAGTACTTCAAAAATAATATGTTTTTTATCTATTAAGCTTTCTAAGAATAATTTATGTTTATATTCTTCTTCTAGCATGGTTTGCTCAAAATTTTTACTAAAGGTTAAGCCATATTGATGTGTTTTTAACATATCTAAAAAATCACTTTGAGATAGATTGCTGAAAGCAGCAAAATGACTATCTGTAAGTAATCTATCAAAACCTGCTGAAATTACACCATTAGTAAATGATAAGTTCATTTTTAATTTAATTCCTCATAAATTTTCTTTTCATATTTTTGAGCTAATTTGTCGATTGTTTCATCAAATGAGAAGTTTAGATCGAATTCTTCACCAATTAACATAAAACCATTCTTAATTTTCACTGGATTTTTTGTCAATTTAATTTCAAATCCTTTACCTAATTTACTATTTAAAATGTCACAATCTACTAAATCACCTTTACTGCTAGATAAAATACTTAAATATTTTTCATAATCATTCTTATTAACAGCAATTATTTCATGTCCAGTAACTTTCTCGTTTTTGATACCTGTTAAGACATATTTAAATAATGCTTCACCTTCAAGGTTTGTTAAGTAGTTTGTTATTTCATTGAATACTGATTGAACTAATTTTTGCTTAGCTAATGCCGCTTCATCTCTTAGTTCTTTTTTCACTTCTAGTTCTTTTTGTGCAATACTATTTGTATGTTTTTTCTTAGCTTTTTCTAGAGAAGCTTCGATTTCATCTTTCGCTTCTTCAATCATTTTACGATAAACTTGTGATGCTTTTAGTTTAGCTTCAGATAAAATTTCATTCTTTTCTAGTTCAGCTTTTGCGATAATTTTATCTTCTAGTTTGCTCATTCTATTAACCTTGTAATTGTGTCCACATTAAGATAGAAACTAAAAGTGCTAAAATTGCGTATGTTTCAACTAACGCAGTCATTGTAATACCACGAGTTGATAATTCTGGGCGTTTACCTGTCATTAAGATAGATGAAGCCGCTACTTTACCTTGATAAATACCTGAAATTAAACCACCAATAGCAATTGGCATTGCTGCTGCAAAATATAATAAACCTTGTTCAACAGTTAATGAAATTGGATTACCTGTAATCCATTGTAATTTTACTAACATTAATACCGCTACTAAGAAACCATAGATACCTTGTGTACCTGGTAATGCTTGTAAGACTAATACCTTACCGAATAAATCTGGTTTTTCTGATAATACTCCATTACCAGCGTTACCTGCGATACCTACGCCAATCGCTGAACCTGCACCAGCTAATCCAGCTGCAAGTGCTGCACCGAATAGTGCCCAACCCATTCCATCAAATACTGGGAAAAACATATTGAAATCCTCCTAATTGTTATCTTTCTTTAAATTTACTTTATAAACATATTTCAGTTGAAGTTGGAGTGGTTCATATAGGTAACCGCCACCTTCAAAGAATTTACCATAGAATTCTAGATATTGTAGACGTCCAGCATGTACATATGCACTTAATAAGCCCATAACGAAGTTGAAAACATGTCCTACAATGTAAACTAATAATCCTAAGATGATTCCAATCACTGGAATCGAGTTGAATACCATTTCACCTAAAATATTGAATGTCATTGCAATAACACCACTTGAAAGTGCTAAGGCAAGAATTCTTGAGTAAGATAGGATATCTGAAAGGTAAGCTGTTGAGTTATATAAACCTGTAAATGCAGATACTGCTTTACCCATAAATGTCGGTTTTTCTCTTCCATTTAATAGAATAATGAGTAAGACACCTAGACCAATAAGTACTAATGCAGTATAAGTTATTACTGACTTAACTGTATCTGTCATTGGTAATGCGAGTGTAATTGCATATAAAGATAATCCCGTTAAAATACTAATCCATGAAACCGAATCTGCTAATGCACCTAAAATATCTTTTCTTCTTATTGCTAAGATAAGTTTTAATACTAAACCACATAAGATATGTACTATACCCAATGCAATTGAAATAATTAACATTGGTAATGGATCTTTAATTGGATCAATTAATTTTGGCCACGGTGCATCAAATCCCAAGAATGAACCAAATACTGCACCAGCAGCAATTGATGTAATACCTGAATATAAGAATACTGTGACTAAATCCTTTAATCCACCTTTAAGTTTTCCAAATTTACGTGCTGCACCAAATAGTAAGACCATTAGTAATCCATATCCCATATCTCCAACCATGATACCGAAGATAATCCAATACCAAATTGACATGATTGGGTTCGGATCAATTTCTTTTGGATTAGGAATAGAAAATTGATTTGTAATACTTTCAAATGGCTTCACAAAAGCATTATTCTTAAGTGAAGTTGGTGGCATTTCATCTTCAAGTGGATCTCTTGTTTCTAATTCAAAATCAATTTGTTGTTCTGTTAGAATTTTTTCTAAATCTCTTACTTGATCTGAACGCATCCAACCTTCTACATAAATTGTATTTTTAGTTGATTGGAAATCAATATCACTACGTTGATCACGTGCAAGTAATTGATCATATAATAATTTTAATCGAGATAATTGATTAATTTGTTCTGTAAAGTATGTATCAATCATATGTATCTCATCAGCTAAATGAATTAATTCTTTTTGTAATGATTCTACAACTGAAGCATTTTCTTTTTCAAAACTATCTAATCGATCAACGCTAAATCCAACTTGATTAATAACTTCTAATAATTTATCTTTATCCTCATTTAACACAACCATTGAAAAGTAGCTAAATCCTGATTGCTCACCTAATTCATCATAGTATGCATCAAGTGATTGGATATGCCCTAATAATGATTCTTTCTTTTCAGTTGGGATTTTACCAACTAATCCTGTTAAATATTTCAAATGATTCAAGCGACTTGTTGGAACACTTAAACTTTGATAAGGATAAATTTGTTCTATTTGATGCTTTGTGTCTTGTAGTTTAGTTTCTAAGTCTTTTAACTCATAGCTTTTTGCCAGAATTTCTTGAACTAATTCTACTGTCTTTGGATCAATAACTTCAAACTCATCAATTGATATAGTTTCGTTACTGCCAAATGACTTTTTCTTTAAATATTTTTCAACTTGTTCAATTGCCTTTTGTGTATCAATCAAATCAGTTGAAACTGAAGCTTGTTTTTGATGTTTTGAATCAAGCATGAAGACGCCATAAGTTTGAAGTGTCTTTAGGACGCTTTCTTTTGATTCTTCCATAAAAATAAGCTTAGCTTTTTTCATAGGAACAATCATATATTCGTAACCTCATCTTTAAGTTTTTCTACATACTTGTTAACAATTTCTTCAAAGCGTTCTTCAAACTTTTTATTTAGTTCAGCTTTATCTTGAACTAATTTTTCTTCTAAAGCTTTAATTTCTTTTGCTTCAGTTACTTTTAGTTTTGAAACTTCTTTGTCAAACTCTACTCGAAAAGAACTGATTTCTTCTTCAGCTTTTTTTCTCTCTGCTTCAATCATTAACGATGCTTCTTCTTTTGCTTTTTGAATCTCTTGTTCGATTCTTTCTTCAAGCTCAATTATTGATTTTAGTTTGCTCAAGATTTTTACCCCACTTTCTATATAATGATCTTGCTTTGCTCATATAATCAAAAAAACTTAAACTAAGCCTAACTTTTAACCAAGGTGCATAATATTCTAGATGTCATCATAAAAGACTTTGTTTACCCCTATTCATTTAAGTTTCTTTAATCGAATTGTATTGCATGTTTATTTTAACATTTTAAATAAGGTTACTCATCTGATTTGCAACTTAAATCGGGATGGCTTAATTTAGGTTTTTATTTATTAAATAAATTATACTACTTTTTCCTCAAAAGGTGGTAGTGGTTCAAAAGAAAATCCGATAGAATCTGAAACCGGAAGTGAGAAACATAATCCACGCGCTTCAGTTTCTACACCAAAATTATCAGTTAGTGCTTTCATTAACTTATCTGTATTTTCCTTTTTACATACAATAAATAACACATCTTTTTCAGGGTGTATTCTAATACCAAAGAATTTCGTCTTTTCTTGAGAAATAGATGAACGTCCGTGAAGTATCGTTCCACCTCTAGCACCAGCTTTTCTTGCTTCTTTCATTGCATCATAACTAAAGCCGTGATTACATACATAGATAATTAAATTTTGTTCAATTTTTTCCATTTTATTTAGCTCCTAACATTTCATTTTGAAGATGTTGCAATGTTTTACTTGTTATTCCATTTAATGGAATTGCACATGCAACCCCCAT
Source organism: Acholeplasma hippikon (assembly GCF_900660755.1). Lineage (NCBI taxonomy): Bacteria > Bacillati > Mycoplasmatota > Mollicutes > Acholeplasmatales > Acholeplasmataceae > Acholeplasma > Acholeplasma hippikon. The sequence continues at coordinate 16,351 of NZ_LR215050.1, read as the reverse complement.
ACCACGCTTTGTAAAATTGTATTCTGCTTCTAACTTTTCAAACATTACCTCAATATCTTTATTTTCAGCAAATCCAATAATAACTTCTTTATCTTTTTGAGTTAATGATAATGCCTCTAAAATCTCATGTGATGCAGTTCCTTGAGCAATAAATGTGATTGCACTAATTAGATTAAATTTCGATAAAAATTCAGCTATTTCATTTGCTTTACCTTTATCAGTTACTAACCAAACTAATTTCATTTTGTATCCTCCTCTAAATGGATAACAGTATCTGGAATTTTAATTCTAGATGTTGCTCTATATTCTTTAACTCTAGACATTAATCCAAGTAATTGAATTGTTAATAATGGTGTCATGGCAACAAATGCAACCAATCCAAATGCATCAGTTAAAATACTACTTCCAGTTGGATCAATCCCCATACCAGCACCGAATGTAAATGGCATTAAGAATGCTGAGGTTAATGCCCCAGAAACAGCTCCTCCCGAGTCAAATGCGATTGCATAGAATGTCTTGGGTGTAATAAATGTTAGTAGCATAATCACAATGTAGGTTGGTAAAATTATCCACCAAATACTAATGCCTGTTAAAACTCTTAAGTTAGCTAAACCAATTGAAATAGATACCCCAATAGATAATGAGACTAACATCATCTTCTTTGTAACAGTACCTGCTGATACATCTTCAACTAATTTATTTAAAACCATAACTGATGGTTCAGCAGCAATAGAAATATATCCAAATAACATACCTATTGGAATTATAATCCAAGCATAACTCCTTGTGGCAAAGAAATTACCTAATTGATATGCAAGGTTAACTAATCCTGCATTAGCGCCAGTTAAGAATATAACTAATCCAATGTAAACATAACCAAATGCTACTAAAATTGAAGCAACTTTTTCTTTACTAAACTTAAAGACTGTAAATTGGAATAATAAAAAGAAAAACATAAATGGTAAAATGGCAATTAACATTTGAATTAAATTTACATGGAAGTAATCAATAAATGTTGAATCTAAATCCATCGTTGGTGTTTGAGGCGAGAAAAATAAACCTAAAACTAAAACTGAAATAATTGGTCCAACACTCGCTACTCCAATTAATCCAAACGAATCTGTCTCTGCATCTTTATCCCCACGTGCCTGGCTTAAACCTAATCCTAGAGCCATAATAAATGGTACTGCCATCGGTCCAGTTGTAACCCCTCCCGAGTCAAATGCTACTGGAATAAATGAGGGGTTAAAAATTGAAACAATACCGGCAACCACAAATACTAAACTATAACCTATAATCACTAAAGTTCTTAAAGAAAACTGGAATACAATACGCAAAATTGCTAAAACAACAAATATACCTGTACCAATTGATACAGTAAATACTAAAATTAAAGGATTAACAACACTTGAAAATTGATCTCCTAAAACCCATAATGCTGGTTCTGCTACAGTTATTAAAAATCCAACTGTAAAAATAACACCTATTAAAAGTGCTAATTTCTTTTTTCTTACTAAGAATCCACCAATTTCAGATGCAATGGTCATCATTGAAGTTTCAGCCCCTAATGAGAAAATTGAAAGACCAATAATAAGCATCAATGCACCCAGCAAGAAATTAAAAATCAGTTTGCCATCTAGTCCAATTATATAACTCATTAAAATAACTATGACTGTCATTGGAATGACTGCTACTGCTGATTCTTTTAGTTTGACTAATAAGCCTTTAAGCATTTTTAGCATATATACCTTCTCCTCGTCCAATATGATTTTATCATATAAAATTGAAAACACTTTCAATAACTATAGTGTTTAAATAAAACAAAAAAGCCACAGACTTTTAAGTGGTTTTGTTTTTCAAATTACGCCTCTATATTTTTTAATTAACTATTCACAAAAAGAAAATATAAAGATTTTTGAAATAATTTGATACAAAATTAAGTTTTATTTAAACGATTGATTGAAACTTTTTTCAATTCTAAAGTTTATAATGATTATACCATAGGTATAACTAATTTTAAACATCCTTACTTAAAATTATACACAAAAAAAGACGTATTTGAAAATACGTCTTCACTTTAAATTATATTATTTGTTTTCTTCTCCTGAGATTGTTAAGTCTCCTACATAAACTGATGGAGAACCGACACCAGAGATATCAAATTTAATATCTGATGCAACCCCTTTAACATTCTTTAATAATTCAAACCAGTTACCACTTAAGACAACCATCTTCACGGCATGATCAAGTTTACCATTTTTAATGTAAACCCCTCCGGCTTGAAGCGAGAAATCACCTGATGTTGAGTTTACACCAGCGTGTAAACCAACAAGGTCAGTAACATAGAATCCTGATTCGATTGAAGAAATCATTTCATCAAATGATTGTTCTCCTGGTTCTAAGTATAATCCAGCAGCTCCGATACCGCTTGAGAATCCATTACCAGTTGGTTCTTCTTTAAAGATTGATGCAGTTTTTAAATTATGCATAAATCCAGTAAAGACACCACCATCAATAACTTTACGAACTTTAGTTGCAACCCCTTCATCATCAAAGGCATTTTGGAATGGAGCATTTTCATTTAATCCATCATCCCATAGATTAAAGATGTCTGCAGCAATTTTTTCTCCAACTTTATCTTTTAATGCAGTTGTTTGTCTATATGCTGCTTCACCAGAGAATAATCCTGAGAATACTTGTAACATATCGCCAAAGCGTTTAGGTGAGAATACTGTTGGGTATTTACCAGTTTTAAGTGGTTGACCACCTAATTTAGACATACCGTTTGCAATTGTTGCTTCCGCATCTTTTTGGGCATCAAACTCATCAAAGCTTTTCGCTAACTTAATTTCATATCCTGTCTTGATGTCACCATCTTTTTCAAAGATACCATAAGCCATTGAGTATGCAAAGTTATGTTTCTTAGCAAGATTTAACCCCTTAGAGTTTACAATTCTTGTTTCCCCAAAACTTTCAGAATAAGATGCTGCTTCAACTTGTTTTACATATTCACAAGCTAGTACAGCTTTTTCAAAGTCAACTAAGTATTTAACTTTGTCTTCAACAGGAATGCTGTCAAAATCAAAATCGTTTTCTTTAACAACTGCATATTCAGGTGAACCTTCAAAAATAATTGCTGGTTCTTTAACTGTTAATGCTTTTGCATTTAAAATTAATCGGTTAAATAATCTTTCAATTGATTCATCAGTTAAGTTTTCAGTTGAAGCTGAAACTAATTTTTCATCATAAATACCTTTGATTTTTACTGAAGTTACATCTGAATTTGTTAATGATTCAACTTTTCCTTGATAAACTTCAATTGATAATGATTTGTTACGAACTGAATAGATTTCAATATCGCTAAATCCTTTTTTAAGTCCTAATTCTATCCATTTAGCAAACATTAGCGCTTACCTCCTTGACCACCAACAAGCATACTTGTAACACGGATTGTAGGTTGTCCTACATCTGTTGGAATTGATCCACTACCAGCACCACACATACCTTGTCCATATGATTTGTTGTTTGCCACTCTATCAATCTTCATGATAGTTTCAGCACCGTGACCAATTAACATTGCACCACGAACTGGTTTTGTAATTTTACCATCTTCAATCATATAACCTTCCATAACTGCAAAGTTATATTCACCTGTTGCTGGATTTACTGTTCCACCACCAAGTTTTTTAGCAAATAGACCGTATTTAGTATCTTTAATGATATCTTCCCAGTTGTCTTTTCCATTAGCAATATATGTTGTATTCATACGTGCTGTTGGTGCAAATTTATAGCTCTGACGACGGCCAGATCCAGTTGAAGAATACCCCATACGTTTACCATTTCTAACATCTGATAAGTAACCTTTTAAAATACCATTTTCGATTAATAAGTTCTTTTGTGTCTTATTACCTTCATCATCATAAGTTGAGCGTCCCCATTGGTTTTCTTCATCACCGTCATCATATGCTGTAACAACATCCGATGCAACTTTTTGACCAAGTTTACCAGCAAATGGGCTTAAACCTTTTGAAACAGCTGATGTTTCAAGTGGGTGTCCAACTGCTTCGTGGAAGATAACGCCACCAAATCCGTTATGAATTACAACAGGTAATTCTTGTGGTTCCATATTATCTGCATATAGTAGTGTCATTACGCTTTCTGCAACTTCATTAGCTAATGCTTTTAAATCTAATTCATCAAAGATTTCAAAGCCCATGTTACGTCCTGGACCTTCATAAGCTTCTTGCATTAATTCTCCATCTTGAGCAACTGCATAAAGAATGACTCTTGAATAAGTTCTTTCATCATCTTGGTATAAACCATTTGAGTTAGTGATTAAAACCTTTTGATTCCATTCAACAAGTGAAGTCATCGCTTGTACGATTTTTGAATCATGACTCTTAATTAAGTTTGATAACTCAATTAATTTTGCACTCTTTTCTGCTGGAGTAACATCCTCATGACGAATTTTAATGTTATTTACATAAGGTTTTGCATCACCTAATGGTTTTGCTACACCTTTTTCTCCTGTAAATGATCCTCTTAAGTTAAGCATTAATTTTTCAATTGATGCATAAGTTACTTCATTAGAATAACCATACACCTCATCAATACCCTTTAATAATCTAACGCCGACACCATGTACATTACCGTTTGATGCACTAATTACTTCGCCGTTCATGACGCGGATATTCCCTGATACTGTATCTTCGATAAAGATTTCAGAAAAATCTGCGCCAGTTTCTAAGCCTAGTTGTAATAAACTTTGTAGTTCTTGTTTGCTAAGCATTTATTTCTCCCTCCTGTTTGTCATATTGTAATTTGTAAAGATTGTAGTAGATTCCCTTTTGCTTTAATAATTCTTGGTGAGAACCCATTTCTTTTACTTCGCCTTTACTCATTACGAGTATTTTATCACTATGTTGGATTGTTGACAATCTATGCGCAACAATTAACATTGTTGAAATGTTCATCATCTTATTTAAAGAATCTTGAATAATTGCTTCTGTTTCAGAATCAATGTTTGCGGTTGCTTCATCTAAAATCATTAAACTTGGCTGATAAACAACAGCTCTTGCAAAAGAAATTAATTGACGTTCACCACTTGAGAAGTTGTTTCCACGTTCTCTTACCACATGATCTAATCCATCTGGCAATTTATTTAAAACATAATCTAAACCTACATACTCACTTGCTGCTTTAATATCACTATCTGTAATAGATTCATCACCTAAGGTAATATTTTCTTTGATCGTTCCACTAAATAAGAAGACATCTTGTAACATTTGTCCAACAAAACTTCTTAAACTACTACGTTTAATTTTCTTAATATCTATACCATCAATTAAGATTTCACCTTTTTGGATATCATAGTTTCTAACAATTAATTGTAAGATTGTTGTCTTCCCGCTTCCTGTAGAACCTACAAAAGCTACGGTTTCATTTGGTAAAACTTTAAATGAAACGCCTTTCAACACCCATTCATCTGGAACATAACTGAACCAAACATCTTTAAATTCAATTTCACCTTTAAATTCAGTTAGTTCAATTGCATCTGGACTATCAACAATATCCGGTTTTGTATCAAGTACATCAAAGATCTTTTCTGCACTCGCAAATCCACTTTGTAAGTTGTTGAATTGGTCTGCAATTTGTTGAACTGGTTCATATAATTGACCAACATAAATATAGAATGAGAAAAAGAAACCGATTGTTAATGTTCCTGCAAATACAGCCTGCACTCCGAAATAGACTGATAGGATACTTGCGATCATGGCACTTGCCCAAATCACTGGACGATAGACACCAAAGATAATAATTTCTTTTAAGTATGATTTTCTTAAATCATCATTAATCTTTTTGAATTCTTTTCTCTTCTTTTCTTCTTGGTTAAAGACTTGTGTAATCTTCATACCACTTAAGTTTTCTGATAAGAATGCATTCACATTACTTACATTATCTCTTGTTTTTCGATAGGCTTTTCTACTATATTTTCTAAAGAATAATGTTGCAATAACAATAAGCGGCACTGAAACCAAAGCGATTAAAGCCATTTGCCAATTAATTAAAAACATAATAACAAGAATGATGAGCATTGACATAATATTTTTGACTAAGTTAACAATCGTATTTGTAAACATATCAGAAATATTTGCTGGGTCATTATTCGCTCGAGTAACCAATTTACCAACAGGTAATTGATTAATTTGTCCAATGGATAACTGTTCAATATGTTCAAACACTTGTGTGCGCATCAAGTGTGTAACATCTTGACCAATATCTTGTAGAATCATTTGTTGGAAGTAACTAATTGTAATTGTCACCACAATCAATATAAAGATACCTATAATACCAATATTTAATAATTTTAATCTTTCAGATAATTCAAGTGAAGTATCCGCCATATAATCAATTGCTAACCCTGAGATTAAGGGTAAAATCATACCCGCTAAAGTTGTTAAGATCATTAACAGGAATGACACAACAAACTTTCCACTATAGGGCTTTAAGTAGTTTAGTAAACGTGCGATTAAGTGTTTATCTTTTCTCGCTTCAACAGATTCATTAAAATCTTTCATCTTACTCTACCTCCCCAACTAAAGCTTCTAGTTCTTGGCGTTTAACCATTTCTTGATAAAGTGCATTTGTCTTTAATAGTTCTTTATGTGTACCAAATCCTGCAACTTGTCCTTCTTCAATTAATAAAATCTTATCTAATTTTTTTACTGTTGAAATTCTGTGAGCAATCATTAAAGTTGTTTTACCTTTTCTGATTTTTCTTAAGTTTGAAATGATCTTTTCTTCAGTTTTTGTATCAACAGCTGAAACTGAATCATCTAAAATAAGGAAGGTCGGATCTTTTGCTAATGCTCTAGCAATTGAAACTCTTTGTTTTTGTCCACCTGAAATTGTTGTTCCACGTTCTCCAAGCATTGTTTCATATTGATCTTGGAATCCTAAAACATTCTCATGCAGATCAGATAGCTGAGCAACTTCAATCATCTTTTCTTCACTCATCGGTTCATCGAATGCAAAACCAATATTATTTTTAATTGTATCTGAGAATAAGAAATTATCTTGCGGTACATAACCAATATGTTTTCTTAGTGCTTTGATACTTATATCATTAATATCATACTCACCAAACTTAATCATATTTTCTCTTGTATTATAAACTCTTAGTAATAACTCAACTAGCGTTGATTTACCACTACCTGTTTTACCTAAGATACCAACCATTTCACCTGGTTTAATCTCAAAACTCATATTTTTTAATATATAATCTTCACCATCTTCATATTTGAAAGATAGGTTAGTTACATTAATTGAACCATCTAATTGTACGTCAAGTAATGCATCCTCTTTTGACTTCACATCAACTTTGGCTTCTAAGAAGTTATTAATTCTTTTGGCTGATGCTTGCGCTTGTGCATTTACATTCATAAACCAAGAAATCGCAAATACAGGCCATAATAATGAGAAGAAATAAGAAATATACTCTGTTAATTCAGGACCACTTAAATCACCTACTGCGATTAAATAGGATCCAAATCCTAAGATTGATAAAATCACTAAATTAATCATTACATCAATTCCAATATTCACAATAATTGAATATCTAGTATGATTCATTGTCTTATCATATAATTCTTGAGATTTCTTTCTAAATGTTAAGGCATGAAACATCTCTTTCACATACGCTTTAACAACAGTAATACCTGTAAATGATTCTTGAGAAAAATCACTTAACGCTTCTTGAGCTTCTTGTCTAATTCTTGATTGTTTTTCCATCTTCTTATTAATGAAGAACATTAAAATCCCCATTAAGGCAATTGGAATAAACGCAATCGCTGTCATTTCAAATTGTAGTGAGAACATTCTAACTAAAACCATGCCACCTAATACTAAACCATCAATGACCATCAGTAATCCAAATCCATACATTTCTTTAACAACATTAATATCACTAATAAAGTATGTCATTAAACCACCAATTTTTTCTTTACTATAGAAGTCTTGCGATAAAGTTGTTGCATGATTAAACATAGCTTCTCTTACATCAGTTTCTACTCTTCTACCAGTACCTATTAAGAGGTAACGCCACAAGAATCTTCCAATTGTCATCGTTAAGACAATTAAAGATAGGTTAACTAAGTAAGGTACTACTTGTTCAATTGTTGTATATTCTCCTAGATCCACACCGTTTAAGATTACTTTAATAATTCTTGGTATTTCTAGAGACACATAGTCAACTAAAATTAATATTCCAATCCCTAATAACAAGGGGACGGCGTATTTAAGATAATATTTTCTAAAATGTTTTAATAAAATCATGTTCTCATCCTGTCACGAGCTATTCGCTCAAATCATTATATTATTATATTTCTAAGCTAATTATTCAACTACAATACTAACTGTTGTTCCATCCTCATCTTCAATGTTTACTAAATCACCTGAAGCACCTTCAGCAATCATTTCTAAGACAGAATCAATATCAATATTTAAATCGTCAAAGTCAACACTACCAAACTTACCGTTTTTAAGTAGCTTAGCAAATTCAATTGGGATATTTACTCTAACCTTTTCGCCATCTGCTCCATCAATTTTAATGCGTAGCATTCTAAATGGTGCTTTCTTTTCTTTCTTCACTTCGACTTCTTTTGGTTGTCCCAAAGCTTCTAACAAGCTAGATGCTTGTTCAGGTGTTATTGTACCATCTTTTAGTAATTCTAAAATTTTAATTCTTTCTTCTTTTAAGTTTTCCATGATATTTCTCCTATTATTCGTTATTTTTTACTTTTCTTCAATTTTTCGATAGCATTTTCTACACTGATGCTACCATTTTTGATCATTTCTAGAATGTCTAAGTTATTCACTTTTTCTTTAGATTGAACAACTTCTTCTTTCTCTTCTTCATCATCTAAGTTATAACCTAAAGCAACTACTGCTTCATCTAATAACTTTTTAACTGTAGGGTAACTTACATTCATTTCCTTTTCTACAGCTTTAATATTTCCTCTATTTTTAATAAATAGTTCAATAAAATATAATGTTTCTTTATTGATATAGTTGAACTTAGAGAAACTAAATTCACCTTTAATTTCTGTATGGCAATGATCACAAGCTAATCCTGTAATATGTAAATCCCCTTGGCAGATTGGACAAGTTGTAATCGCAACATTTAACTTTTTCATCAATTTTCTCCTTTAATATGTTTTTATTTTTATATTGGTATCTTCACTTTGGACTTCAATTGAAATCCCTTTTACTAACATCTTTCTAACTTCTTCATAATCATCTATTTGATTTTTAAATAGACGCATGATGCCGACCGGTACTGGTATCAAAAATAAGAAGTTAATCAAGTTAGTTACATGTTTATGATCTTGCAATTTGAACTTCAACTTAACAAAGGATGCTTTCTTTGGCTCTATATATGAATTTTGCGCACGATATTTTTTCAATTCTTTTTTATAGAGTTGTTCATACCCTTCATCAATTGAAAGTTCATGTTTATAAATTTTATTGAGAATTTTATTTTTCTTCATTTTTTTAATCTCGCAATTAATTTTTTTAATTTATGACTTAATTTTATTGATTGTTTTGTGATTTGTCAATTAAAATGATTAATTTTTTGATTAATTTTCCTTTTGGTTAACTTTTTTATAACATATTTGCCTAAAACGATAGTCCTTTCACTTTGAATATTCGTTAATAAAAGAGTATAATATTAAAGAAATGAGAGGTGCTTATGATGTCAAGATTAGTTGACCGTTTTATAAAGTATGTAAAGATTGATACACAATCAGATCACGAATCTACTACTTTCCCATCAACAATGAAACAAAAAGACTTATCTAACGTATTAGTTAATGAGTTAAAAGAAATGGGCTTAGATGCCTTTTTAGATAAAGATGGATATGTTTATTCAAAACTTCCTTCAAATATCGATAAGAAAGTTCCAGCAGTAGGATTTATTGCTCACGTGGATACATCACCAGATGCTCCAGGTGCCAACGTAAATCCAAGAATTATCAAAAACTATGATGGTTCACTGATTCAATTAAATGAAGAATATTCAATGTGGCCAGAAAAATACCCAGCTTTAAAACGTGTTATCGGTGAAGATATCATCGTTACAGATGGTAATACTTTACTTGGAGCAGATGATAAAGCAGGTGTTGCTGAAATCATGGAAATGGTTCACCGTTTAACTGAGAACCCAGACATTAAACATGGTGATATCTATATTTGCTTCACACCAGATGAAGAAATCGGACAAGGGGCAGATCGTTTTAATTACGATTGGTTCAAAGCTGATTTCGCCTATACTGCTGATGGTAGCGAAGTTGGTGGTATTGAATATGAAAACTTTAATGCTGCTGCAGCAAAACTTGTTTTCACAGGTAAATCAATTCACCCAGGTTCAGCTAAAAATAAATTAATCAACTCAATGCATTTAGCAATGGAGTTCCATTCAATGTTAAATCCACTACAAATTCCTGCCAACACAGAAGGTTATGAAGGTTTTAACCACTTAACTGATATTAAAGGTATTGTTGAAGAAACTGTAAGTAAATATATTATTAGAAACCATTCAATGGAATTATTTAAAAAACAACAAGAAGACTTCAAAAAGATTGCAGACTACATGAATGATAAGTATGGTTATGAAGCTGTTAAATTAACAATCAAAGAACAATACTTAAACATGTATGAAATTATTAAACAAAACATGCACATTATTGATTATGCAGTTGAAGCCACTAAGCGCGTAGGATTAAATCCACAGTTTGAAGCTATTCGTGGTGGTACAGATGGTGCAAGATTAACTTGGGGCGGACTTCCTTGTCCAAACTTAGGAACCGGTGCTTTCCACTTCCATGGTCGTTTAGAATTCGCAAGTATTAACCAAATGGAAACCGCTGTAAAAATCTATACTGAAATTGTTAAGTTAATTGCTGAATAAAAATAAAGGAAAGAATTTTTATCAATTCTTTCCTTTTTCTTTTATCTTTGTATATTTAACGCGAATTAAATCTCTACTAATTAACGTTTGTTTATCTAAGTACTTCTTCGTGTAATCATAATATGGTTTATTTTCTTTAACTTCTCCATCTTTAAAGTACATATCAATTAATTCATATGCATACTTTAGATTTCTTGGGCCATTAATTGTATATAAAAGGGGTGTTGTTTCATGTTTTTTTGTATCCCCAACATAAGTTACTGTATATTTATCTTTATCAATTAAATTAATATCTAAATTTAAATACACCTTAATATTTTGTCCATGTATCCACAGTTTACAAATCGTTCTATTCTTATACATATAACGCTCATTTTTAAAACTCTTAATCAGTTGAACATTAGGATAACTTAAGATATAGTTTTTTAAATCACTATATCTTTTTTGACTTTCTAAGGGTGCTTGAATGAGTCTAGCCATAAAACTATAGTTGTAAATGATTCCATCATTTGAAGTTTCTTCATCTTCGTCCATTAAACTTACTGCATTTTTAGCAGGGATAATTCCCATATAAGTTAAAAGTTTCATACCATCTGATTCATCTTCTTTAATCATATCGTGTTCTGTTAATTCTTTAATTTGTTCAAAGCTTAATAGTTTAACGGTTTGTTCAATAACTTCTTCATTTAAGTAATCTAAATAAATTACATGATTATATCCTAAAACTTTTTGGTCTTCTAAAAAATCATAAGTACCTATATTTTTATTTCTTTGTTTATTTCGTTTTAAAATAAACCAAATAGAAGTTAGAAAGAAAATCAATCCTAAGCCTATCAAAAGGAATGCATGATTTGGCAAATTATTATGTTTTTCCTCAGCTAATGCATCTTCATGATTTTGAAGAGTAATTCTTGGGATTTTACTTAACGCATCTACACCTAAATTATATTTTTCTTCTAACTCATCAACCGAACTTATTGGAAATATATTTATATATGTTTCATACATTAGATCTAATTTTTTATCATCAACTTCAGTATATAAATAATTATGTTTAAGTAATTGATAAATTTGATCAAACTTAATTAAATAATCATTATAAATAACTAGTTCATTTAATCTTAAAGTTACTTGTTCAATCAGTTGATTTAAATCAAGTTCATTTTCTACATTAATTAGTCCTTCATTAAATTGTTGTTCAATATCTAAAGTTAAGTTGGGTAGACTCATTTCATATGGTAATAATCTTTCATTTAACCAAAGTGTAGTATCTTTTTTCAAATTATCTAATGCAAACTTAAGAACAGCTTCTTTTAAATCATTTTCAAAACTTAATCGCTTTTCTTCGCTTAAGGCAATCATCTTTGTGAATCTCATCATCACTTCATTTTTCAATTCATCAAAGTCATAAGGATAGATACTTGTTAAAAGATCAAAGTCAGTTATGAGTTTTTCTAAATACGCTTTATAAATGGTATCAACTTTGTTTTCTATCGCTAATAATGATAAATCATAATTTCTATTTAGACTATCCAAAGAAAGAGATTCATTTAACATATTGATTAATCCATCTATAAAATTTGCTTCAAGCATTACTAAATCCAAATAGTTAGTTTCTACAAACACCATGAGTTCATTTGTAAATTTAACTTTCGTTTTTTCTAAAATATATGAATCAAACGTTTGAATAATTGATGTCATTAATGCTAAAAGTACATTTTCATTTTGATAATTAAAAGCGTTAATTTCATCTAAACTATTTAAAATAATCCCTTCCATCTCATCATCAAAACTATATTCTATAGATAATTCATCATAGATACACTCTTTAACTTTTCTAACTTCGCCTTGAATATAACTATCAATTTTATGAATTAAATCTTCTTTTACTTTATTTACTTCACTATAATTTATAGCTTCATTAAATAGTGTTTTTGATTCATCTAGCAAATTAATTAAAAAATCATCGATATAATTGGTCGCACCGATTAAGTAAGTATCTAATTCATTTAACGCATTTAATCTATATGGAACAATCATCACTTGATCAAGTTCTTGCATGATGAACTCTTTTAACACATGCATTGAAAGTTCATCATTATAATTCTTTGAATTAACTAACAGAATATCTCTATCAATAATTGATCTTGTTTCTTCATTATGATAATTTGGTTGGTATGCTAAAAGATTAGTTCTTAATTCATTTTTTGCTTCATTAATTTTTACAGATAGGTAATCATCAATATCTTTATTCGCTTCTTCATAGATTATGATTGCCTCTTCTATCACTTCATTATCATTTAGTTTTTTTTCATAAGCATTAACTATATTTTTAAGCACTTCATCAATTTTAGATACTTTAACTTCTAAATTATTATGCATTAAATTTATATAATACGTATTCACATTCTCTAAGTTTGCATCTGAAAGTATATTTTCAAACATAAATATTAATTTTTTAGCATCTTTAGGTAAGGTCTGAATTGCTTCAGTTTCTTTGATAATTGTTAATTGTTTTAGATAAATTGAGAATAATTTCTCTTCAAAATAGGCCTTATCGATTAAGTTAAAATCTGCTAATGATTTAACTGCATTTTGATACTCCATATAATATTTTGTTATCAAAGTAGCCTTTTCATCTGTTTGAAAGCTAAATATTAAAATATCACTTACATCGCTCAAACTTAATCCATCAATTTGAGCGTTTACATGAAGTATTTGTTCATCGTTTGATAATTTATAAGCTGGAATATATATATGATTAAATGCATCATTTTGATAAGTACCAAGCCCTTCAATCGTAAAATGAGTTGATTCAGGATATGCTAAATCATTTTCTTGATAAAAATAAATATATAAAGAGCCATCATATAATTGTTTAATTTGGTAATACTCAATATTTGGTGTTTTATCGCCTTCATAAGCGAACACACGAAAAGACAAGTTCAAAGAAATTGCCATTATAAATAAAAAAACATGAGCAATACGTTTATACATAAAATGTCACCTCAATTAAAATTATAATTTCAATACTTGTTGTCTGTTTTTAATGTATTGAAAGACATTCTCCACGTATTAAGATTTTTGAACTTTAAAAAAATATGTAATTTTATCAAAAAAATAACAATTTTGCGTGTAAAATAGGGGTAAAGGGGGAATGACAATGTATATTCCAAATAAAGATAGATATCAAAAGATGATCTATAGAAAACTCGGTCAAAGTGGCTTAAAGTTACCTGTATTATCTTTCGGTTTATGGCAAAACTTTGGAGAGCATAATGATTATGAAAAATGTAAAGAAATGATTCTTACTGCATTTGACAATGGTATTACGCACTTTGATTTAGCAAATAATTACGGCCCACCACCAGGTCATGCTGAAACCATCTTCGGCAAAATTCTAAAAGAGGAGTTAATGCCTTATCGTGATGAGTTAATCATTTCAACTAAAGCTGGATTTAAAATGCTTGAAGGACCTTATCAAGATGGCGGTTCAAGAAAATATTTAATTTCTTCTTTAGACCAGTCATTAAAACGCTTAGGTATTCCTTATGTTGACATCTTCTATCATCACCGTTTTGATAGTGAAACAAGTCTTTATGAAACAATGCTTGCTTTAAGAGATATCGTATTAAGCGGTAAAGCCTTATATGTTGGTTTATCTAACTATAATAGCGCACAATTAAGAGAGGCTCATAGAATTTTAAAAGAATTAAATGTTCCTTATGTGATTACACAACCAAGTTATTCCATGCTAAATCGTTGGATTGAACATGATCATCTACTTGAAACACAATATGCATTAGGTGGAGGAACTATTTGTTATTCCGCATTACAACAAGGTCTTTTATCTAATAAATATATTAATGATATTCCAGCAGATTCAAGAGCGAAAAATCCAGATTCATTATGGTTAAAAGAAAAAGATATCACAGAAACTTTACGTGAACGTCTAAAAAAATTAGATGTGATTGCCAAGGCACGTGGACAATCAATTGCTCAATTAGCTTTAGCTTGGGCAATTAGAAATCCAAAAATGACCTCTACTTTAATTTCAACTTCCAAAATTTCTCAATTAGAGGAAAACTTAAAGGTATTAGACCGCTTAGATTTTTCTGATGAGGAATTATTTGAAATAGAAAACATTTTAAAAGTTACGTAAAAAATAAAGTCCTAACCTTAAATCGGTTAGGACTTATTTTATTTTGTAAACTCTATATAGAAGTTAGATAATTTTTTATCAGCTCTAATTTTTAAATCATTTAAATTGTATATTTCATTTGCTTTGATAATTTTTAGTTGTGCGTGTTTATAATCTTTATGATTTAAAACTTCTAATTGATGTGTTGTA
The DNA here is from genome assembly GCF_900660755.1 of Acholeplasma hippikon. Classification (NCBI taxonomy): domain Bacteria; kingdom Bacillati; phylum Mycoplasmatota; class Mollicutes; order Acholeplasmatales; family Acholeplasmataceae; genus Acholeplasma; species Acholeplasma hippikon. The sequence continues at coordinate 1,031 of NZ_LR215050.1, read as the reverse complement.
AAAATTAACCTGTCAAATAACAATTCTTTATCAATATCTTTTAAAACCATTGTTAATAAACTAGGATCAAATGAATCAAATAAATCATCATATATATAGATTGCGTTATGGCGATCTTGATAGATTGTCATGAGAAGTTTAATCATTATTCTTTCACTCTTACTTAATTCAGGGTAGTGGAAATGTTGTTCTTTTTGATGAATCATCATTTCTTTAATGACTAATTCAGAAGTTAAAATGCCATCAATTTTAAAAATTGTATTAAACGCATATACATAAACATACTCATGTTTACTTTCAATCATTTGTACTCTAACATAATCTAAAAACTCATCATACAAATGACGATTAAATAATTTTCTTAAATAATCAAAATTAACCGGTTCAAAATAAATTACATCATATTTAAACCCAATATTTTCTAATGACTTCATCACTTTTTTATAGTGCTTTTCATCAATTAAAGACAAATCATAAATGAGTTCATTTTCCTCTAATACAAAAATCTTATTCAATGCTTCACCAATTTCTTTAAAGAAGTTGATTTTTTTAGTTTCAAAATCTTTATCGAAAATAGATGCTAGGATTAATCTTGTTTTATCGAATCTCAAATCATATAAATAGGTTTCTAGACGTTGATAATCAAATACATCATACATTTGTTTAAGTGAATCCATAATTTTAATTTGTTGATTAGTTCTTTCAAAGATTGCATTTTTTTCATCTTTGTAAATCTCAACCAATACTTCTTCAACAACTTCTAGTCTTTCAATATTCAAAACAACTTTATATTCATAATTTTTTTTGGCAATTTGAAAATTGAAAATGTAAACTGGTTTTTCATTTTCATGTTTAAGCACTCGCATACTTTTTTTAAAAACCTTTGAAAAAGTATTAATAGCCTCTATAAATGTTGTTTTTCCTTCTTTTTCTTTACCTAAGATAGCGTAAACTTTTTCATCTGAGTCAATTTTTAATAAAAATTCCTTTTGAAGCCTTTTGTAGTGATTCACCGAAATTGATTTAAGCAT